>NZ_JAAGPF010000069.1 GCF_017104645.1 Burkholderia sp. Ac-20379 | reverse complement strand
CGGTGGCCGCGCCCGCCCCCGCGCCGGGCACGAAGTTCGTGCCGCCGCCGTCGGGCGACCTGCGCTACGGCGCCTACTTCAACGGCAACCTGAACGGCACCGCCACGATCCACTGGGTCAACGACGGCAGCCGCTACCGCCTGCGCATCGAGATCCCGGTGCCGTTCGTCGGCCCGTACGTGTACGAGAGCCTCGGGCGCTTCGACGCATTCGGCGTCGCGCCCGACCGCTACACCGAGCAGCGCGGCCGCCGCCCGGCCGACATCGCGATCTTCAATCGTCAGACCAGGCAGATCGTGTTCACGCGCACGCCCGATTCGCTCAAGCTCGCCGACGGCACGCAGGACCGCTTCAGCCTGCTGATGCAGTTGTCGGGCCTCGTGCACGGCGCGCCGAACGTGTACCAGCCCGGCGTCGCCCGCGAATTCTTCGTGATCGACAACAACAGCGGCGAAACCTGGCCCATCGTGACGATCGGCGACGAAACCATCCGCACCGCCACCAGTTCGCTCGAGACGCGCCACTTCCGCCGCCTGCCGCGCCGCGCGGGCGATACGCGCCGCATCGACATCTGGCTCGCGCCGTCGCTCGACTGGTTGCCGGTGCGGCTCGTGCAGACCGAACCGAACGGCACCGAAATCGAATTGCTGTGGCAAGGGCGCGGCGCGCCGACGATCGGGCTCGGGTATGACGAATCGGCGGCGACGGAGGCCGAACCGGCCGCAGCGGCGTCGTCCGCATCGGCCGCTTCGACCACGCCGGGAACGCCGGCCGCCTCGGCCGCCGACGCCCCGTCGGCAGCGGCGCCGGCCTCCGCGCCGGATTCAGCGCCCAGGTAATTTCGACCGACCCGGCGCGTCTTTTTGCTTCCCGGTAAACTTGCGACACACTGTTGACAATGTTTTGCAACGTGAATCGCGGACCAGAGGAGAATCGGAAACGTTTCATCGAAATCGGTCTCTAACCGATGCGCCCAGTGCCACACGCGGGCGTGCAGCGCCAACCCCTTGAAACCGGCCAGGCCCGCCCCATCTTCGGAGCATTCGGCCTGACAGCCACAGCAAAGAGGAGTGCCGCCATGCAAATGATCTACAACAGCCCCAACTACTGCGTTGTCGAATTTCCTCCGCAGCTCGGTCACCACGCCATGAATTCCGGCGGCTACGAGATCGTGGACAAGAATGCGCAGCGCGAGATCTTTATCGAAGGCGAACTGGCCGCACGTTTCCGGGATCATGTCCGTCAACTGATCGAGGACGAGCCCTCGCTCGACGAAGTCGACGAATTCCTCGGCCAGTTCGACAGCCTCATGACCCAGCCGGTGGTGCTGCACTGACCGGCTCGCGCGCACCGCTTCGGCGGTGCGCGGCGGATTCCGGGCCGGGCGGCCGCACTTCCCGCCGGCTCCGCGCCTCCGCGCTGCACGACCGAACCCCCGCCCGGCTTGCCGCGCGGGGGTTTTTCATTGGGCGCCGGATTACCCCCGCGCCGGGCGGGGCGGTCACGCACCCGCTACAATGGCGGTTTTTCCGACATCGCCGCCCGCTCGCCATGCCGACCAAGCCGTCCGTCCGTCTCGCCCCCGCCGCGCGCTACACGCGCGGCGCCGACCTGCCCGCGCTGCTGCAAAGCCGGATCCTGATCCTCGACGGCGCAATGGGCACGATGATCCAGCAGTACAAGTACGACGAAGCGGCCTATCGCGGCCCGCGCTTCGCCGATTTCCATCGCGACATCAAGGGCAACAACGAGCTGCTGTCGCTGACGCAGCCCGACACGATCCGCGAGATCCACGATCAATACTTCGCGGCCGGCGCCGACATCGTCGAAACCAACACGTTCGGCGCCACCACCGTCGCGCAGGCCGATTACGAGATGGAACATCTCGTGGTGGAGATGAACGTCGAATCGGCGCGGCTCGCGCGCGAGGCGGCCGTCAAGTATTCGACGCCGGACAAGCCGCGCTTCGTCGCGGGCGCCATCGGCCCGACGCCGAAAACGGCCAGCATCTCGCCCGACGTCAACGATCCGGGCGCGCGCAACGTCACCTACGACGAACTGCGCGACGCGTACTACCAGCAGGCCAAGGCGCTGCTCGACGGCGGCGTGGATCTGTTCCTGGTCGAGACGATCTTCGACACGCTGAACGCGAAGGCCGCGCTGTTCGCGCTCGATCAGTTGTTCGAGGACACCGGCGAGCTGCTGCCGATCATGATCTCGGGCACCGTCACCGATGCCTCCGGCCGCATTCTCTCGGGCCAGACGGTCGAGGCGTTCTGGAATTCGCTGCGCCACGCGCGTCCGCTCACGTTCGGCCTGAACTGCGCGCTGGGCGCGGCGCTGATGCGCCCGTACATCGCCGAGCTGGCCAAGCTGTGCGACACCTATGTGTCCTGCTACCCGAACGCGGGCCTGCCGAACCCGATGGCCGACACCGGCTTCGACGAAACGCCCGACATCACCTCGGCCCTGCTCAAGGAATTCGCGCAGGCCGGCCTCGTGAACCTGGCAGGCGGCTGCTGCGGCACCACGCCCGCGCACATCGCCGAAATCGCCAAGGCGCTGGCCGACGTGAAGCCGCGCCGCTGGCCGTCGCATTACCGCGAAGACGAAGCCGCCTGAGGCCCACCGCCGCCCTCGCCCCCGCCCGCGCCGCCTGACGCGCAGGCGCCGAACCGCGCCCCCTACGATACGCATCCGCACCGCCATGACCGACCACACCATGCGACTCGCCGGCCTCGAGCCGTTCAACGTCACCGACGGCACCCTGTTCATCAACGTCGGCGAACGCACCAACGTCACCGGCTCGAAGGCGTTCGCGCGGATGATCCTGAACGGCCAGTTCGACGAGGCGCTCGCGGTCGCGCGCCAGCAGGTCGAGAACGGCGCGCAGGTGATCGACATCAACATGGACGAGGCGATGCTCGATTCGAAGGCGGCGATGGTGCGCTTCCTGAATCTGATCGCGTCGGAGCCGGACATCGCGCGCGTGCCGATCATGATCGACTCGTCGAAGTGGGACGTGATCGAGGCCGGCCTCAAGTGCGTGCAGGGCAAGGCGATCGTCAACTCGATCTCGCTGAAGGAAGGCAAGGAACCGTTCATCCACCACGCGAAGCTGATCCGCCGCTACGGCGCGGCGGCCGTGGTGATGGCGTTCGACGAAACCGGCCAGGCCGATACGTTCGAGCGCAAGACCGAGATCTGCACGCGCTCCTACCAGGTGCTGGTGGAGGAATGCGGCTTCCCGCCCGAGGACATCATCTTCGACCCGAACATCTTCGCGGTCGCCACGGGCATCGAGGAACACAACAACTACGCGGTCGACTTCATCGAGGCGACGCGCTGGATCAAGCAGAACCTGCCGCACGCGAAGATCAGCGGCGGCGTGTCGAACGTGTCGTTCTCGTTCCGCGGCAACGACCCGGTGCGCGAGGCGATCCACACCGTGTTCCTGTATCACGCGATCCAGGCCGGCATGGACATGGGCATCGTCAACGCGGGCCAGCTCGGCGTGTACGCCGACCTGGACGCCGAGCTGCGCGATCGCGTGGAAGACGTGGTGCTGAACCGCCGCGAAGACGCCACCGACCGCCTGCTCGAAGTCGCCGACAAGTTCAAGACGGGCGCGGCGAAGAAGGAAGAGAACCTCGAGTGGCGCAACCAGCCGGTCGAGAAGCGGCTCGCGCACGCGCTCGTGCACGGCATCACGAATTTCATCGTCGAGGATACCGAGGAAGCCCGCGCCAAGATCCACGCCGCCGGCGGCCGCCCGATCAACGTGATCGAAGGCCCGCTGATGGACGGCATGAACGTGGTCGGCGACCTGTTCGGCCAGGGCAAGATGTTCCTGCCGCAGGTGGTGAAATCGGCGCGCGTGATGAAGCAGGCCGTGGCCCACCTGATCCCGTTCATCGAGGAAGAAAAGCGCCTGCTCGCGGAAGCGGGCGGCGACGTGCGCGCGAAGGGCAAGATCGTGATCGCCACCGTCAAGGGCGACGTGCACGACATCGGCAAGAACATCGTGTCGGTGGTGCTCCAGTGCAACAACTTCGAAGTGGTCAACATGGGCGTGATGGTGCCCTGCAACGAGATCCTCGCGAAGGCGAAGGTCGAGGGCGCGGACATCATCGGCCTGTCGGGCCTGATCACGCCGAGCCTGGAAGAAATGGCCTACGTCGCGTCCGAAATGCAGCGCGACGATTATTTCCGCGTGAAGAAGATCCCGCTGCTGATCGGCGGCGCGACCACCTCGCGCGTGCACACGGCCGTCAAGATCGCACCGCATTACGAAGGCCCGGTGGTGTACGTGCCGGACGCGTCGCGTTCGGTGTCGGTGGCGTCGAGCCTGCTGTCGGACGAAGGCGCCACGCGCTACCTCGACGATCTGAAGAGCGAATACGACCGCATCCGCGATCAGCACGCGAACAAGAAGCAGCAGCCGATGGTCACGCTGGCCGAGGCGCGCGCCAACAAGACCAGGATCGATTGGTCGAGCTACACGCCCGTCAAGCCGAAGTTCATCGGCCGCCGCGTGTTCAAGAACTACGACCTGAACGAGCTGGCGAACTACATCGACTGGGGCCCGTTCTTCCAGACCTGGGATCTGGCCGGCCCGTACCCGGCGATCCTCAACGACGAGATCGTCGGCGAATCGGCGCGGCGCGTGTTCTCGGACGGCAAATCGATGCTCTCGCGCCTGATCCAGGGCCGCTGGCTGCAGGCCAACGGCGTGATCTCGCTGCTGCCGGCCAACACGGTGGGCGACGACGACATCGAGATCTACACCGACGACACCCGCACCGAAGTGGCGATGCGCTGGAGCAACCTGCGCCAGCAGAGCGTGCGCCCGGTGGTAGACGGCGTGATGCGCCCGAACCGCTCGCTGGCCGATTTCATCGCGCCGAAGGAATCGGGCGTGGCCGACTACATCGGCATGTTCGCCGTGACGGCCGGGCTCGGCGTCGAGGCGAAGGAACGCCAGTTCGAGGCCGATCACGACGACTACAGCGCGATCATGCTGAAGGCGCTGGCCGACCGCTTCGCCGAAGCGTTCGCCGAGGCGATGCACGCGCGCGTGCGCCGCGAGCTGTGGGGCTACGCGGCCGGCGAAACGCTCGACAACGACGCGCTGATCGCCGAGAAATACGCCGGCATCCGCCCCGCGCCGGGCTACCCGGCCTGCCCGGATCACCTCGTCAAGCAGGCGATGTTCGACGTGCTGCGCGCCGACGAGATCGGCATGAGCGTGACCGAATCGCTGGCGATGCTGCCGGCGGCGAGCGTGTCGGGCTTCTACCTGGCGCATCCGGACAGCACGTATTTCTCGGTCGGCAAGATCGCCGCCGATCAGGTGGCCGATTTCGCGGCGCGGATGGCGCTGTCGGACGACGATGCGCGCCGGGCGCTGGCGCCGTTGCTGTAAGCGCGCCAGGCAGGCCCCAAGCGAACGTGAGCGGGCCGAATCGTCAGACCAATGACGATGCGGCCTCGCTGGGCACACGCCCAAAACAAAAAAGCCCGCCGTGAAGGCGGGCTTTTTGCTGTGCCGCGAGGCGCGGCCGGAGCGCGCGGGCTCAGAACCCCCAGTGCACGTCGGCGTTCTGCGCCTTCGCCGCGCGCAGCATGCCGAGGAACGGCGCCACGCGTTGCGCCACGCTCGGCGCGACTTCGTGGTGGTCGTGATCGGCTTCGTCCTCGTGGAAATGGCCGCCGTGCTCGGCGCTGGCGCGGCGAGCCTGGTCGGTCACGGCCTCGAGCTTCGCGATCGCGCCGTCCAGTTCCTCATGGGTGATGACACCGCGCTCGCCCAGCGGCTTGCCGACAATGCCGAGCACGTACACCGCAAAGTCCTTCAGCACGTCGAGATCCTGTGCCGCCTTGCTCTTGAAGGTAATCATGATCGCAATATCCTTTCAGCTTTTGTTGTGCTTTGCCGGCTCGCCGGCCGGCTGGCGCGGATGAAAATTGGGGCCGCGCCGACGCATTGCGTCTGGGGGGCATATTAGCACCTGTTAAAATTCGCGGATTCCTGAAACGCGCGCCCGCCGGGCGTGCCGTCGGGCCGGTTCCCCGAAGCCGCCGACAACGACCATTCTCGACAGCATGCTGCCTGCCCAAAAACTCATTCTCGAAACCCTGCTCGCCGACAGCGTGACGCAGGCCGTCCAGGCCATCAAAGGCGAATCCGAAGCCGCCTTCGTCGCGCCTGCCATCACGCTCGAGCGCCCGAAATCGGCCGCGCACGGCGACGTGGCCTGCAACGTCGCGATGCAGCTCGCCAAGCCGCTCGGCACCAATCCGCGCCAGTTGGCCGAGAAGATCGTCGCCGCCATCGGCACGCATCCGGCCGCGGCCGGGCTGGTCGAGGCCGCGGAAATCGCCGGCCCTGGCTTCATCAACCTGCGCCTGAGCGCGGCCTCGAAGCAGGCCGTGATCGGCGCGGTGTTCACCGAGCGCGAGGCGTTCGGCCGCTCGGAGCGCGACGCCGGCCGCCGCGTGCTGCTCGAATTCGTCTCGGCCAACCCCACCGGCCCGCTGCACGTCGGCCACGGCCGCCAGGCTGCGCTCGGCGACGTGCTGGCCAACGTGCTGGCCAGCCAGGGCTACGCGGTGCACCGCGAGTTCTACTACAACGACGCCGGCGTGCAGATCGGCAACCTGGCGCTGTCCACGCAGTGCCGCGCGCGCGGCCTGAAGCCGGGCGACGCCGATTGGCCCGAAGCCGCCTACAACGGCGAATACATCGCCGACATCGCCCGCGACTACCTGGCCGGCGCCACCGTCTCGGCCAGCGACGGCGAGCCGGTCACCGCCAAGGGCGACATCGAGGACATCGAGGCGATCCGCAAGTTCGCCGTCACCTACCTGCGCCGCGAGCAGGACATCGACCTGAAGGCGTTCGGCGTCAAGTTCGACCAGTACTACCTCGAATCGTCGCTGTACCAGGAAGGCCGCGTCGAGAGCACGGTGAAGGCGCTGGTCGACGCCGGCATGACCTACGAGCAGGAAGGCGCGCTGTGGCTGCGCACCACCGACGAAGGCGACGACAAGGATCGCGTGATGCGCAAGACGGACGGCACGTACACGTACTTCGTGCCCGACGTCGCCTACCACGTCACCAAGTGGCAGCGCGGCTTCACCAAGGTCATCAACATCCAGGGCTCGGACCACCACGGCACGATCGCGCGCGTGCGCGCCGGCCTGCAGGGCCTGCACATCGGCATCCCGAAGGGCTATCCCGATTACGTGCTGCACAAGATGGTCACGGTGATGCGCGACGGCCAGGAAGTTAAGATCGCGAAGCGTGCCGGCAGCTACGTGACGGTGCGCGACCTGATCGAATGGTCGGGCGGCGCGACGCCGGGCTCGGAAAGCTCGCCCGAGCAGATCGACGAAGCCGTCATCACGCGCGGCCGCGACGCCGTGCGTTTCTTCCTGGTCTCCCGCAAGGCTGACACGGAATTCGTGTTCGATATCGATCTGGCGCTGAAGCAGAACGACGAGAATCCGGTGTATTACGTGCAGTACGCGCACGCGCGGATCTGCTCGGTGCTGAACGAGTGGAAATCGCGTCACGGCGCCGACGAGTCGATCCTCGGCGGCGCGGATCTCTCCCCGCTCGACAGCAAGGCCGCCACCTCGCTGCTGCAGAAGCTGGCCGAATACCCGGACATGCTGACGCACGCGGCCGGCGAGCTGGCGCCGCACGCGGTCGCGTTCTACCTGCGCGACCTCGCGGGCGAGTTTCACTCGTTCTACAATGCGGAGCGCGTTCTCGTCGACGACGAAACGCTGCGCACCGCACGCATCGCGCTGCTGGCCGCGACGCGCCAGGTGCTCGCGAACGGCCTCGCGGTGCTCGGCGTGTCGTCGCCGAGCAAGATGTAAACACCGGGCCGGCAACGGCGGCCGCGCGCTCGCGCGGCCGCGCCACACATCCCGTTTCACGACTTCTTTTAGCAGGTGACTCAAGCAATGGCAAAACCGAGCCGCACGTCGAAACCGTCGAAACAAGCCGGGGGAACCTTTCTTGGCGTCGTGCTGGGCCTGATCGTCGGCCTCGCGATCGCCGTGGTGGTGGCGCTGTACATCACGCGTGCACCGTCGCCGTTCGTCTCGAAGGTCGCACCGCCCGCCGACAACGGCGCCAGCCAGCCGCAATTCGATCCGAACCGCGCGCTGCAAGGCAAGACGCCGGGCCAGCCGGTGACGCCGCAAGCCGCCCAGCCGGCCCCGCCGAACACCGCGCCGGGCCAGGCCGCGAACCAGACCCAGCCGCCGCTCCTGCCGGAGCCGCAGATCGTCGAAGTGCCGGGCGCCAACACCGGCTCGTCCTCGTCGGACAGCAACGGCGTGGCCGTCGCACCGAAGCCGGCCGACAACAATCCGGTCACGCCGCCGCCGGCGAAGAAGCCGCAGGCGCCGGCCACGGCCGCCAATCCGGGGAGCACCGCCGGCACGCAGCCGCCGAAAACCGCGCAGCAGCAAGCGCCGAAGGCCGGCTCGACGCCGTCGGCCGCCAATCCGGCCGATGCGAACAGCGGCTACTTCCTGCAAGTGGGCGCCTACAAGACCGAAGCCGACGCCGAGCAGCAACGCGCGCGCCTCGGCTTCCAGGGCTTCGAATCGAAGGTCTCCAAGCGCGATGTCAGCGGCGTCACGTACTATCGCGTGCGCGTCGGCCCGTTCAACAAGTTCGACGACATGAACTCCGCGCGCCAGCGGCTGTCCGATGCCGGTGTCGATACCGCGGTGATCCGCTTCTCGAAACAGTAAGCCACTCGGCCGGCCGGCTGCGGCCGGCCCCTTGCAACCGTTCGAAACCCCAACATGAAAAAACTGCTCAGCACGCTGTTCCTGTCCCTGAGCCTCGCGGCGGGCCTCGTCGCGCAGGCCGCGTCGGCCGCTCCGGTCGCCGGCAAGGACTACGAGATCATGAAGTCGCCGCAGCCGGTGTCGGCGCCGGCCGGCAAGGTCGAGGTCATCGAGTTCTTCTGGTACGGCTGCCCGCACTGCTACGAATTCGAGCCGACGCTCGAGGCGTGGGTGAAGAAGCAAGGCAACAACATCGTGTTCAAGCGGGTGCCGGTGGCGTTCCGCGACGATTTCCTGCCGCACACGGCGATGTACTACACGCTGAACGCGCTCGGCGTGGCCGAGAAGGACACGCCGGCCGTGTTCAACGCGATCCACAAGGAAAAGAACTATCTGCTGACGCCGCAGGCGCAGGCCGATTTCCTGGCCACGCAAGGCATCGACAAGCAGAAGTATCTGGCCACCTACAACTCGTTCAGCGTGCAGGGCCAGGTCAAGCAGGCCGGCGAGCTGGCCAAGAGCTATGCGATCGACGGCGTGCCGACGGTCGTGATCCAGGGCAAGTACAAGTCGGGTCCGTCGTATACGGGCAGCATCGAAGGCACGGCGCCGGTGCTCGACTGGATCGTCCAGCAGGTCAAGGACAAGAAGCTGTAAAACCCCTCCTACCGCTCGGGACGCCGGCATGACCGCTCCACTCAAGGTCTTCATCACCGGCGCATCGAGCGGCCTCGGGCTCGCGCTCGCCGGCGCCTACGCGCGGCAGGGCGCGACGCTCGGGCTCGTCGCCCGCCGCGCCGAGGCGCTCGCCGATTTCGCGCGGCAGCATCCCGCTCTCCCCGTTTCGATCTATCCCGCCGACGTGCGCGACGCCGACGCGTTGCAGCGCGCCGCCGACGCGTTCGTGGCCGAGCACGGCTGGCCCGACGTGGTGATCGCCAACGCCGGCATCAGCCGCGGCGCGATCACCGGCGAAGGCGATCTCGCGGCGTTCCGCGAGGTCATGGACATCAACTACTACGGCATGGTCGCCACCTTCGAGCCGTTCGTCGCGCAGATGCGCGCGCAGCGGCGCGGCACGCTGGTGGGCGTGGCGAGCGTGGCCGGGGTGCGCGGGCTGCCCGGCTCGGGCGCGTACAGCGCGTCCAAGTCGGCCGCGCTCAAGTATCTCGAAGCGCTGCGCGTCGAGTTGCGCCCCGCGCAGGTCGGCGTGGTGACCATCGCGCCCGGCTACATCCGCACGCCGATGACCGAGCACAATCCGTATCGGATGCCGTTCCTGATGGATGCCGACCGCTTCGCCGACCGTGCGCTGCGCGCGATCGCCGCGCAGGACGCGTTCCGCGTGATCCCCTGGCAGATGGGCGTGGTGGCGAAGATCCTGCACGTCGCGCCGCGCTGGCTGTACGACCGCGTGTTCGAGAAGGCGCCGCGCAAGCCGCGCACGCCGGGGCCGGCCGCGGACTGAGCCTTGAGCGAGTTCGGCGAATCGGGCGGCGGCCTCGCCGTCGAGCCCTCCGCCCTCCGCCACGCGAACTGCCCACCGCCCGCCGCACCCGCGCGCCCCTCACCGGAAAACAACACCGCCCAGCCGGCCCGGCATCGATCCCGATGCGTCCGCAACCGCCGTCTCCGCCGCCGCGGCGGCCCCGCCGCGATCGCCGCGCAGCTTCCGGCGCGCTTTCACGCCCCGCCCGCTTTGACGGTATCCTAGTTGCCCGGCGCCCGGCCGCCAGCCGCCGCGCCCGCCGATAACAGACCAAGCCCGTGGGAGATCTCATGCGTTTCACGATGTTCGCCGCCGCCGCGCTCGTCGCCGCCGCCCCTCTCGTCGCCACCGCGAAGCCGCTCACGGTCTGCACCGAAGCGAGCCCCGACGGCTTCGACGTCGTGCAGTTCAACTCGCTCGTCACCACCAACGCCTCGGCCGACGTGATCTTCAACACGCTGGTGTCGTACGACGAAGCCACCAAGAAGGTCGTGCCGGCGCTGGCCGACAAGTGGGACGTCGCCGCCGACGGCCGCTCGGTCACGTTCCATCTGCGCCCGAACGTGGCGTTCCAGACCACCGACTACTTCAAGCCCACCCGCACGCTCGACGCCGACGACGTGGTGTTCACGTTCGAGCGCATGCTCGACAACGACAACCCGTGGCACAAGGTGGCCGGCGCGAGCGGCTTCCCGCACGCGCAATCGATGGGCCTCGTGAAGCTGGTGAAATCGGTGTCGAAGGTGGACGACCACACCGTGAAGTTCGAGCTGAACGAGCCGAACGCGACGTTCGTGCCGATCCTGACGATGGGCTTCGCGTCGATCTACTCGGCCGAGTACGCCGATCAGTTGCTGAAGGCCGGCAAGCAGCAGGACCTGAACGCCAAGCCGATCGGCACCGGCCCGTTCGTGCTCAAGAGCTACACGAAGGATGCGGTGATCCGTTACGACGTCAATCCGGCCTACTGGGGCGCCAAGCCGAAGGTCGACCGGCTGATCTACGCGATCACGCCCGATCCGACCGTGCGCGCGCAGAAGGTGAAGGCCGGCGAATGCCAGATCGCGCTGTCGCCGAAGCCGCAGGACGTGGCCGCCGCCAAGGGCGACAAGGCCGTCAAGGTGGTCGAGACGCCCGCGTTCATGACCGCGTTCGTCGCGCTCAACACCGAGCACAAGCCGCTCGACAACCCGAAGGTGCGCGAGGCGCTGAACCTCGCGTTCGACCGCGCGACCTACCTGAAGGTGGTGTTCGACAACACCGCGACGCCGGCCGTGAACCCGTATCCGCCGAACACCTGGAGCTACGCGAAGTCGATCTCGGCCTACCCGTACGATCCGGCCAAGGCCAAGCAACTGCTCGCGCAGGCCGGCTTCCCGAACGGCTTCTCGACCACCATCTGGGTGCGTCCGACGGGCAGCGTGCTGAACCCGAACCCGAAGGCCGGCGCGGAACTGCTGCAGGCGGATTTCGCGAAGATCGGCGTGAAGGCCGAGGTCAAGGTGATCGAGTGGGGCGAACTGATCAAGCAGGCCAAGCTCGGCCAGCACGACATGCTGTTCATGGGCTGGGCCGGCGACAACGGCGATCCGGACAATTACCTGTCGCCGCTGTTCAGCTGCAACGCCGTGAAGTCGGGCATCAACTTCGCGCGCTACTGCGATCCGCAGCTCGACAAGCTGATCGCCGACGGCAAGGACACCGCCGACGTGGCCAAGCGCACCAAGGCGTATGAAGCGGCGCAGAAGATCATCCACGATCAGGCCGTGTGGATCCCGCTCGGCTACCCGACCGCCTACGCCATCACGCGCACGAACGTGAGCGGCTATCGCGTCAGCCCGTTCGGCCGCCAGAACTTCGGCGCCGTTTCGGTGCAGTAAGCCCTCGGGGCGCCAACGAAAAACGGGCGGCGAACCTCGGTTCGTCGCCCGTTTTTCGTTTCGGGCCGGGCTTGCCCGGCCGCGACGCGCGAAACGCCTCGCCTCAGGCGGCCTTGGCCTGCGCCGGCCGGAACCGGAACACGCCGTCCGCGCCCGTCTCGCGCACCAGTTCGCCGTCCAGCCAGAGCAGGTGCAGATGCGCGATCGCCTCGCCGAGCGCGAACGTGAGCTGATGCACGTCGAGCTCGCGGCGGCGGAACATGATCGGCACGATGTCGGCCGCGCTCATCGGCTGCGCGGCACACGCCTCGCGCACCTCGTCGAGCCGCGCCGCATGATGCTCACGCAACTGCTGGATGCGCGTGCGCACGCCGCGAAACGGCTTGCCGTGCGACGGCAGCGCCAGCGTGTCCTCGGCCATCGGCTCGTAGCGCGCCAGCGAATCGAGGTAGAGCCGCAGCGGATTCGCTTCGGGCTCCAGATCGAAGACCGACACGTTGGTGGAGATGCGCGGCAACACCATGTCGCCCGAGATCAGCAGCTTGTCGTCCGCGCAGTGCAGCGCGCAGTGTTCGGGCGAATGGCCGAAGCCGGTCACCACCGTCCAGCGGCGCGCGCCGATCGTCACCGTGTCGCCGTCGCGCAGGCGGCGGTAGCGCGCCGGCACCGCGGGCACCAGGTTCGAGTAGTAGCTGTTGCGGTTGCGCAGCGTGTCGAGCTTGGCCTCGTCGGTCAGGCCGTGGCGCGCGAAGTGCTCGGCCGCCGCCGGGCCGCCCGCGTTCGAGCCGTTGCCGGCCGCCATCACGTTGCCGAACAGGTATTCGCCAAGCGTCATCCAGAGCCGCACTTGCCAGCGCTGGCGGTCGCCGCCCTCGCACAGCCAGTTGGCCAGCCCGAGGTGATCGGGGTGGCAATGCGTGACCAGCACGCGCAGCACCGGCAGGCCGTCCAGATGCGCATCGAACACCTGCTCCCAGTGACGGCGGATCTCGTCCGATGCGATCCCGCAGTCGACCACGGTCCAGCCGGCCTGCCCGTCGAGCTCGTCGCGCAGCAGCCAGAGGTTGATGTGATCGAGCGAGAACGGCAGCGGCATGCGCAGCCAGCGCACGCCCGGCGCGACTTCGAGGAAATCGCCGGCGGGCGGCAGCGTGTCGGCGAACGGGTAGTCGAGTTGGTGTTCCAGGGCGTTCATGGCGTCTCGTCTGTTGTATGCGGTCTTGCGCCGGAATCGGGCGGCGGGGTGTGGGTCGATTCTAGCGCGGGTGGTGCGGCGCCGTTCGGGCCGCGCGGCCGGCCCATGCAGCGCCAGGCCGCAGGCGCAGGCAAACGCGCGGGCGGCACGCGCGCGACGCAGCGCGCGACACGCCAGGGCAGCAAAAATATTTCCCGCCACGATCGCCCCCGAACCCGGCCGCTTGCCGGAAGATGCCGCCATCCGTCGCGATCCTCGCCGATCCGGCCCCGTACCGCCCGCACCGCGGCCGCGCGCACCTTAGGTTTCCGCCCGGCGCGGCGGTAAAATGGCGGCTCGCCCAGCCACGAGCACGGACGGCCCATGCACCACTTTCCCAAACTGCTATCGTCGCAAATCGGTTTCGATGTCGCCCAGACGATGCTGGAAAACTTCGATCGTCATTACCGGATCTTCCGGGATGCCGCCATTGAAGCGAAAGCCCGGTTCGAGGCCCGCGACTGGCATGGCCTGCAGGCGCTGGCGCGCGAGCGCATCACGTCCTACGACGCGCGCGTGCGCGAATGCGTGATCCTGCTGGAAGACGAATACGACGCCGAAACCATCGACGACGAAGTCTGGCAGCAGATCAAGCTGCACTACATCGGCCTGCTGACCACGCACCTGCAACCCGAGTGCGCGGAAACCTTCTTCAATTCGGTGTGCTGCAAGATCCTGCACCGCTCGTATTTCCACAACGATTTCATCTTCGTGCGCCCGGCGATCTCGACCGAGTACCTCGAGAACGCCGCGCCGGCCGCGAAGCCGGCCTATCGCGCCTACTACCCGGCGCGCGACGGGCTGGCCGCCACGCTCGAGCGGATCGTCACGCACTTCGAGCTCGCGCCGCCGTTCGAGGATCTGGCGCGCGACACGGCCTGCCTGATGCAGGCGATCGACGACGAATTCGGCGCGTTCGACGAGGCGGCCAACTTCCAGATCCACGTGCTGTCCTCGCTGTTCTTCCGCAACAAGAGCGCGTGGATCGTCGGCCGCATCATCAACGGCGATCGCACGCTGCCGTTCGCGGTGCCGGTGCGTCACGCCGAAGGCGGCGCGCTGGCGCTCGACACGGTGCTGCTGCGCCGCGAGCAGCTGCAGGTGGTGTTCGGCTTCGCGCACTCGTATTTCCTGGTGGACATGGACATCCCGTCGGCCTACGCGGGCTTTCTCGGCACGATCATGCCGGGCAAGCCGAAGGCCGAGATCTACACGTCGCTCGGCCTGCAGAAGCAGGGCAAGAACCTGTTCTACCGCGACCTGCTGCATCACCTGTCGCATTCGAGCGACCGCTTCATCGTCGCGCCCGGCATCAAGGGGCTCGTGATGCTGGTGTTCACGCTGCCGTCGTTCCCGTACGTGTTCAAGGTGATCAAGGATCGCTTCCCGCCGCCGAAGGACACCTCGCGCGCGCGCATCATGGAGAAATATCAGCTCGTGAAGCGCCACGACCGGCTCGGGCGCATGGCCGACACGCTCGAATATTCGAGCGTCGCGCTGCCGCTCGCGCGGCTCGACGACGCGCTGCTGCGCGAGCTCGAGCACGAGGTGCCGTCGCTGCTCGAATACGAGGGCGACAGCGTCGTGATCCGGCATCTGTACATCGAGCGCCGCATGACGCCGCTGAACCTGTATCTGCAGCACGGCAGCGACGCCGAGGTCGCGCACGGCGTCAGGGAATACGGCAATGCCGTGAAGGAGCTGATTCAGGCGAACATCTTCCCCGGCGACATGCTCTACAAGAACTTCGGCGTGACGCGCCACGGCCGCGTGGTGTTCTACGACTACGACGAGATCGAATACCTGACCGATTGCGCGGTGCGCCGCGTGCCGCCGCCGCGTCACGAGGAAGACGAAATGTCGGACGAGCCGTGGTATTCGGTCGGCCCGCGCGACATCTTCCCCGAAACCTACCGGCCGTTCCTGCTTGGCGACCCGCGCGTGCGCGAGGCGTTTCTGGCGCAGCACCCGGATTTCTTCGAGACGGCGCTCTGGCAGGACAGCCAGGACCGCGTGAAGCGCGGCGAACTGCCCGATTTTTTCCCTTACGACCCGTCGCTGCGCTTTTGCGTGCGCTACCCGGCGCGCTTCGCGCAGCCCGGCGCCGCGCCGCGCGCCGCGTGAGACGACGGCCCGATTTCAACTCGATAAACCCTGCACGGACCACCGCGATGAACGCCACCACTCACCCGCTCTCCCACCTGTTCGACAACAACGAAGCCTGGGTCAAGCGCAAGCTCGCCGACGATCCGCAATTCTTCGAACGCCTGAAGGATCAGCAGGCACCCGAATATCTGTGGATCGGCTGCTCGGATTCGCGCGTGCCGGCCAACCAGATCATCGGCCTGCCGCCCGGCGAAGTGTTCGTTCACCGCAACATCGCCAACGTGGTCGTCCACACCGATCTGAACTGCCTGTCGGTGCTGCAGTTCGCGGTCGACATCCTGAAGGTCAAGCACATCATGGTGGTGGGCCACTACGGCTGCTCGGGCGTCAACGCCGCGCTGACCAACCGCCGCGTGGGCCTCGCCGACAACTGGCTGCACCACGTGCAGGACGTGCGCGACCGCCACGCCGCGCTGCTCGACGAATGGCCGGTGGGCGAGGCGCGCTACCGCCGCCTGATCGAGCTGAACGCGATCGAGCAGGTCGTCAACGTGTGCCGCACCACCATCGTCAACGACGCCTGGTCGCGCGGCCAGCCGCTGACGGTGCACGGCCTCGTGTACGGCGTGCACGACGGCCGCATGCGCAACCTCGGCATGGCGGTGTCGTCGCCCGAGGAGCAGGCCAGCGTCTATCAGCGCTGCGTCGAGGCGCTGTCGGCCGGGCGCGC
This sequence comes from Burkholderia sp. Ac-20379, assembly GCF_017104645.1. Taxonomy (GTDB): domain Bacteria; phylum Pseudomonadota; class Gammaproteobacteria; order Burkholderiales; family Burkholderiaceae; genus Burkholderia. The sequence goes on along the minus strand of NZ_JAAGPF010000069.1, from coordinate 13,141 downwards.
GCGCGGCGAGGAGAACGACAACGACATGGTGACGGCCGACGCGGCCAAGCTCGCCGATGTCGCGGAACAGGTCGCGAACACCTTGAAGGAGACCAAGCATGACAACTGTTGATCAGGATCCCGTCGTCATCGCGGCGGCGGCCCGCACGCCGATCGCGGGCTTCCAGGGCGCGTTCGCGCCGCTCACCGCGCCGCAGCTCGGCGCGGCCGCGATCGCGGCGGCGCTGGAGCGCGCGGGCGTGGCGCCCGAGCAGGTGGGCGAAGTGCTGATGGGCTGCGTGCTGCCGGCCGGCCAGGGCCAGGCGCCGGCCCGCCAGGCCGCGCTCGGCGCGAAGCTGCCGCTCGGCACCGGCTGCACCACGATCAACAAGATGTGCGGCTCGGGCATGCGCGCGGCGATGTTCGCGCACGACATGCTGCTGGCCGGCTCGGCCGAGGTGATCGTGGCGGGCGGCATGGAGAGCATGACCCACGCGCCGTACCTGCTGCCGAAGGCGCGCGGCGGAATGCGCATGGGCCACGGCCAGGTGCTCGACCACATGTTCCTCGACGGCCTCGAAGACGCCTACGACAAGGGCCGCCTGATGGGCACGTTCGCCGACGAATGCGCGGCCGAATTCGGCTTCACGCGCGAAGCGCAGGATGCCTACGCGATCGAATCGCTGGCGCGCGCGAAGCACGCCAACGAGAGCGGCGCGTTCGCCTGGGAAATGGCGGGCGTCACGGTGCCCGGCAAGAAGGGCGACACCGTCGTCTCCCGCGACGAGCAGCCGTTCACCGCGAACCCCGACAAGATCCCCACGCTGCGCCCCGCGTTCGGCCCGAACGGCACCGTGACGGCCGCCAACGCCTCGTCGATCTCCGACGGCGCGGCGGCGCTCGTCATGATGCGCGCGTCGACGGCCGAACGGCTCGGCGCCGCGCCGATCGCGCGCGTGGCCGGCCACAGCACGTTCGCGCAGGCGCCGTCGCGCTTCACCACCGCCCCGGTCGGCGCGCTGCAGCGCCTGTTCGAGCGCACCGGCTGGCGGCCCGGCGATATCGACCTGTTCGAGATCAACGAAGCGTTCGCGGTGGTGGCGATGGCCGCGATGCGCGGGCACGGGCTGCCGCACGAACGCGTCAACGTCAACGGCGGCGCCTGCGCGCTCGGCCACCCGATCGGCGCGTCGGGCGCGCGCATCCTCGTCACGCTGCTCGGCGCGCTGCGCGCGCGCGGCGGCAAGCGCGGCGTCGCGAGCCTCTGCATCGGCGGCGGCGAAGCCACCGCGATGGCCGTCGAACTGATCTGAACCCGCTATTCCGGGCGGGGCGCCTGCCCCGCCAGCAAGGAGATCTCCTGATGAAAACCGTCCTGATCGTCGGCGCCTCGCGCGGCCTCGGCAGGGAATTCGTCCGCCAATACCGGCGCGATGGCTGGAACGTGCTGGCCACCGCCCGCGACGCCGCCTCGCTCGACGCGCTGCGCGCGCTCGGCGCCACCGCGCACGCGCTCGACGTGACCGACGCCACCCAGCTCGCCGGCTTCGGCTGGAAGCTCGACGGCGAACGGCTCGACGCCGCGGTCGTGGTGTCGGGCGTGTACGGCCCGCGCACGCAGGGCGTGGAAACCATCGACGCGGCCGATTTCGACGCCGTGATGCACACCAACGTGCTCGGCCCGATGCAGTTGCTGCCGATCCTGCTGCCGCTCGTGGAAGAGGCGCGCGGCGTGCTCGCGTTCGTGTCGAGCCAGATGGGCAGCACCGGCGACATGCGCGGCACCACCGGCTGGCTGTATCGCGCCAGCAAGGCCGCGCTCAACAACGTGGTGCGCGCCGCCGCGCTGCAAACACGCGAGGCGGCCTGCCTGTCGCTGCATCCGGGCTGGGTGCGCACCGACATGGGCGGCGACGCCGCCGCGCTCGACGCCGAAACCAGCGTGACCGGCATGCGCCGCGTGCTGGCCGAGGCCGCCGCCGACATCGGGAAATCGAACGGCCGCTTCCTGCAATACGACGGCGAGGCACTGACGTGGTGAGCGCGTCGCCCGAGCGTCCGGCCGCCTGCCCGTGCGGCGGCGCGCAGCCGGGCCGCAAGCCCGAGCGCGCGCCGCAGTACGCGGCCTGTTGCGGCCCCCTGATCGACGGCGGCACGCCGGCGCCGAACGCGTGGCAACTGATGCGTTCGCGCTACACCGCCTATGTGCTCGGCGCGACCGATTACCTCCGCGCCACCTGGGATCCGGCCACCTGTCCCGCCGATCTCGACGGCGAAGACGGCCCGCGCTGGCTCGGCCTCGACATCAAACGTCACGTCGAACAGGACGCGCGCCACGCGCTCGTCGAGTTCGTGGCGCGCTTCAAGCAAGGCTCGCGCGCCCATCGCCTGCACGAAACCAGCCGTTTTTCGCGCGACGAGCACGGAATCTGGCGCTATATCGACGGCGATGTAAACGAACGCTGAATCCACGCTGCTGTCACGGAACGCAGATAAAGAAAGGGTTTTTACTGCGTTGCACAAGCTGAATTTGTCGGGCTAGGATGGATCCGGTTTCAAACGAATCGGGTCGCAGGTATCGACATGGCGTGGAGCAAGGTGTTTGCAGGTTGGATGGCGGCGTGCGTGCTGTCGGCCGCCCAGGCCGGCACGCTTGCCACGCCCGAAACGTCCGTGCCGGTGGCGGCGGTATCGTCTTCAAACGTTGCGGGCGCGCTGGCCGCCGAACGTTTCGATTACAACGAACCGGGCCTGCCGCAGGTCACGGCCGACATGAACGAGCAGATCATCCGGATTCCCGCCGACAGCAGCGGCGCCGTGATGCTCGAGGCCACCGTCTTCAAGCCGAACGGCCCCGGCCCGTTCCCCCTCGTCGTCTTCAATCACGGCAAGAACGCAGGCGATCTGCACGACCAGCCGCGCAGCCGGCCGATCGCGTTCGCGCGCGAATTCGTGCGCCGCGGCTACGCCGTGGTCGCGCCGAACCGCGAAGGCTTCGCCGGCTCGGGCGGCACCTACGTGCAGGAAGGCTGCGACGTCGAGCGCAACGGCATGGCGCAGGCGCGCGACGTCAGCGCCACCGTCGATTACATGGCGAAGCAATCGTACGTCGATGCGAACCGCATCGTCGTGGCCGGCACCTCGCACGGCGGCCTCGTCTCGCTCGCCTACGGCACCGTCGCCGCGAAGGGCGTGCGCGGCATCATCAATTTCTCGGGCGGCCTGCGCCAGGACCTCTGCGACGGCTGGCAGAAGAACCTGGTGGGCGCATTCGATTCGTACGGCGAGGAAACCCGCGTGCCGTCGCTGTGGATGTACGGCGACAACGATTCGGTGTGGTCGCCGGCGCTGGTCGAGCGGCTGCGCGAAGCGTACGTGTCGCACGGCGCGAGCACGCTGTTCGTCGATTACGGTGTCTACAAGGACGACGCGCACCGCCTGATCGTCGATCGCGACGGCGTGCCGGTGTGGTGGCCGTCGGTCAACGCGTTCCTGGCCGAACTGCACATGCCCACCACGGTGCTGTACGCCGTGGCCTGCCCGCACACGCCGTCGGCCTCGGGCTACGCCTCGATCGATGCCGTGAACGCCGTGCCGTTCCTCGATGCGGCCGGCCGCGACGGCTATCGTCACTTCCTGAGCCAGCATCCGAGCCGCGCGTTCGCGGTGTCGTCCGAAGGCGCGTGGTCGTGGGCCGAAGGCGGCGACGATCCGATGGCGCTGGCGCTCGACAACTGCCGCAAGCAGGGCACCGGCCCGTGCCGGCTCTACGCGGTCGACAACGCGGTGGTCTGGCGCAGCAACGACGCCACCGCCACGGCGCAGGCCATTGTGCCGGCCGATGCGGTCGTGGCGCGTCCGCTGGCCAGCCGGTAAGCGGTTCCGCGGCCGCGTCCGGTCGCGCCGCGTTTCTCTCCCGCTTTTCGTCATTTGGCATTCGCCGCACGTCGCTTCGAGACGTGTATCGAGCGAGATCGTTTCGTCGCTGCCCCGCCGCCGCACGTTGCAACGGCACGTGTGCCGAGCGGCGTCGCTTCGATCCCCGCCGGTTCATCAACGCCTTGCCGCCACGCGTTGCGTCGGCATGTGCGTCGAGCGGCGTCGTCTCGATCCCTCCCGTGGTTCGTCAACGCCCCGCCGCTGCGTATTGCAACGGCATGCCCGGCGAGCAGCGACGCGCCAATCCCCGCCGGTTCATCAACGCCTTACCGCCCCGCCCCGCATCGGCACGTGCGCCAAACGTCGCCGCCTTGATCCCTCCCCGTTTCGCCAGCACCGCGAACGCGCCACGCCGCCCGATTTCCGCCGGTCGGGTGCCCGCGGATTGCCGTCGTCATCTCCGGGCTTTTCAAGGCATCGCGCCCGAACCGTCGCCAGCGCCCCCAAACATCGCCGAACGCCATGCCCGACAAGGCTTTCGCGGTTTGTAACCGATGCTGCGCCAAGCCCGGAATCGCGATAACCTCTGGCGGTTTTTGCACGCAGGCGCGTGCGCGGCCGCCGTCGAAGCCCGACGCGCCCCGGCCGCCATCGCCGATTCGCCCGCGCGGCCGCTCCGGCGCCGCCCGCCCGAATCCCGCCGCGCCGCGTCCCGTTCCGGAGCCGTTTTGAGCACACAACCCGACGACTGGGTTGCGCGCAGCCTGCGCGCAGTCTGGCACCCCTGTACGCAGATGAAGCACCACGAGCGCATGCCGCTCGTCCCCGTCGCACGCGGCGCCGGCCCCTGGCTGTACGACCGCGCCGGCGCACGCTACCTCGACGCCATCAGCTCGTGGTGGGTGAACCTGTTCGGCCACGCGAACCCGCGCATCAACGCCGCGCTGAAGGCGCAGCTCGACACGCTCGAGCACGCGATGCTGGCCGGTTGCACGCACGAACCCGCGATCGAGCTGGCCGAGCGCCTCGCCGCGCTCACGCAGCACACGCTCGGCCATGCGTTCTTCGCCTCGGACGGCGCCTCGGCCGTCGAGATCGCGTTGAAGATGAGCTTCCACGCCTGGCGCAACGCGGGCCGCGGCGAGAAGCGCGAGTTCGTCTGCGTGGCGAACGGCTATCACGGCGAGACGATCGGCGCGCTCGGCGTGACCGACGTGGCGCTGTTCAAGGACGCCTACGATCCGCTGATCCGCCACGCGCATGTGGTGGCCTCGCCCGACGCGCGTCAGGCCGCGCCCGGCGAAACCGCCGCCGACGTGGCCGCGCGCGCGCTGGCCGACGTCGACAAGCTGTTCGCCGAACGCGCCGGCTCGATCGCCGCGCTGATCGTCGAGCCGCTCGTGCAATGCGCGGCCGGCATGGCGATGCACGATCCGTCGTACGTGCGCGGCCTGCGCGCGCTGTGCGACCGCCACGACGTGCACCTGATCGCCGACGAGATCGCCGTGGGCTGCGGCCGCACCGGCACGTTCTTCGCCTGCGAGCAGGCCGACATCTGGCCCGATTTCCTGTGCCTGTCGAAGGGCATCAGCGGCGGCTACTTGCCGCTCTCGCTGGTGCTGTCGCGCGACGCCATCTACGAGGCGTTCTACGACGACGACACCGCGCGCGGCTTCCTGCATTCGCATTCGTACACCGGCAACCCGCTGGCCTGCCGCGCCGCGCTCGCCACGCTCGACCTGTTCGCCAGCGACGACGTGCTGGCCGCCAACGCGCGCAAGTCCGAGCGCCTGGCCGCCGCGCTCGCGCCGCTCGGCGCGCGCGACGAGATCCGCCATCTGCGCCAGCGCGGCACGATCTTCGCGTTCGACGTGGCGCTCGAGCCCGAGCAGGCGCGCGGCTTCTCGCGGCGCTTCTTCGAGCAGGCGCTCAAGCGCGAGCTGCTGCTGCGCCCGATCGGCACCAGCGTCTACCTGATGCCGCCGTACGTGCTCGACGACGGCGAACTCGACTGGCTCGCCGCGCAAACCCGGGCGACGCTCGACGCCACGCTCGCGGAGGTGCGCGCATGAGCGCCAAACCGAACCTGCTCGCCGCGCTCGAACGCGGCATCGCCGAACTCGACGCGCAAGGGCTGCGCCGCGTGCGCCGCACCGCCGACACGGCGTGCAGCGCGCACATGACGGTGGACGGCCGCGAGATCGTCAGCTTCGCCAGCAACGACTACCTCGGCCTGGCCGCGCATCCGGCGCTGATCGAGGCGTTCGCCGACGGCGCGCGCCGCTACGGCTCCGGCAGCGGCGGCTCGCACCTGCTCGGCGGCCATTCGCGCGCCCACGCACGGCTCGAGGATGAGCTCGCCGCGTTTTCCGGCGGCTTCTGCGACGCGCCGCGCGCGCTCTACTTCAGCACCGGCTACATGGCGAACCTCGCCGCGCTGACCGCACTGACAGGCCGCGGCGCCGCGATCTTCTCCGATTCGCTGAACCACGCCTCGCTGATCGACGGCACGCGGCTCTCGCGTGCCGACATCCACGTATATCCGCACGGCGACGCGGACGCGCTGGCCGCGCTGCTGGCAGCCTCGACGGCCGACACCAAGCTGATCGTCACCGACACGGTGTTCAGCATGGACGGCACCATCGCGCCGCTGCCGCGCCTGATGGCGCTGGCCGAAGCGCACGGCGCATGGCTCGTGATCGACGATGCGCACGGCTTCGGCGTGCTCGGCCCGCAAGGGCGCGGCGCACCGGCCGCGTATCAATTGCGCTCGCCGAACCTGATCTACGTGGGCACGCTCGGCAAGGCCGCCGGCGTGGCGGGCGCGTTCGTGATCGCGCACGAAACCCTGATCGAATGGATGATCCAGCGCGCGCGCAGCTACATCTTCACGACGGCCGCGCCGCCTTCGGTGGCGCACGCCGTGTCGGCCAGCCTGGCCGTGATCGGCGGCGACGAAGGCGATGCGCGACGCGCGCATCTGGCCGCGCTGATCGAGCGCACCCGCGCGATCCTGCGCAACACGCGCTGGCAGCCGATCGATTCGGCCACCGCCGTGCAGCCGCTCGTGATCGGCGAGAACGACGCCACGCTGGCCGCGATGCGCGCGATGGACGCGCACGGCCTGTGGGTGCCGGCGATCCGCCCGCCCACCGTGCCGGCCGGCACGTCGCGGCTGCGCGTATCGCTGTCGGCCGCGCATTCGTTCGAGGATCTGGCGCGGCTCGAGGCCGCGCTGGCCGAGGCCGGCGCGGCGGAGGCGGCGGCATGAGCGCGCTCTCCTGCTTCGTCACCGGCACCGATACCGAGATCGGCAAAACGTTCGTGTCGGCCGCGCTGCTGCACGGCTTCGCGCGGCACGGCCTGCGCGCCGCGGCCATGAAGCCGATCGCGGCCGGCGCCGAAGAACGCGACGGCGTGCTGCACAACGAGGACGCCGACCAGCTCGACGCTGCCGCCAACGTGGCGCTGCCCGACGCGATCCGCACGCCGTTCATGCTGAAGGCGCCCGCCGCGCCGCATATCGTCGCCGCGCAGGAAGGCGTGACGCTCGACATCGCGCCGATCCTCGCCGCCCACGCGCACGCCTGCCAGCAGGCCGACATCGTGGTGGTGGAAGGCGTGGGCGGCTTTCGCGTGCCGCTCGGCCCGAGCGCCGACACGGCCGATCTGGCCGTCGCGCTGCAACTGCCGGTGGTGCTGGTGGTGGGCGTGCGGCTCGGCTGCATCAACCACGCGCTGCTGACCGCCGACGCGATCGCCGCGCGCGGCCTGCGCATCGCCGGCTGGGTCGCGAATCGCGTCGATCCGGCCATGCTGTACGCTGACGAGAACATCGCCACCGTCGCCCAGTGGCTCGACCGCGAACACGGCGTGCCGCTGATCGGCGAAATCGCCCACATGACGCCGCCCGCGCCCGACCAGGCCGCCGCGGCACTCGACATCGACCGGCTGCTGACGGCGCTGCGCGCCGCGCGGCCCTAACAGTTCGTTCCCCGCTCTTACGAGGACTCCCGACCATGACCCAAGCCCACACCGCCGCCACGGACGCCGCCAAGACGCCCGACGCCGTGACCATCGCCGCGCCGGCCTCGCCGCGCTGGCGCGTCGCCGACGTCGTCAAGCTCTACGAGCTGCCGTTCAACGATCTGCTGTTCCGCGCGCAACAGGTGCACCGCGAGCATTTCGACGCGAACGCGATCCAGCTCTCCACGCTGCTGTCGATCAAGACGGGCGGTTGCGAGGAAGATTGCGGCTACTGCTCGCAATCGTCGCATCACGAGACGGAACTGAAGGCCAGCAAGCTGATGGATGTGGACGCCGTGCTCGACGCCGCGCGCGCCGCCAAGGAAAACGGCGCGACGCGCTTCTGCATGGGCGCCGCGTGGCGCAGCCCGAAGGAACGCCATATCGAGCCGCTGGCCGAGATGGTGCGCGGCGTGAAGGCGATGGGCCTCGAAACCTGCATGACGCTCGGCATGCTCGACGATGGTCAAGCCGAGGCGCTGTCGGAAGCCGGCCTCGACTACTACAACCACAACCTCGACACCTCGCCCGAGTTCTACGGCCAGGTGATTTCGACGCGCACCTACCAGGACCGCCTCGACACGCTCGACCGCGTGCGCGACGCCGGCATCAACGTGTGCTGCGGCGGCATCATCGGCATGGGCGAATCGCGCCGCGAACGCGCCGGCCTGATCACGCAGCTCGCGAACATGAGCCCGTATCCGGAATCGGTGCCGATCAACAACCTCGTCGCGATCCCGGGCACGCCGCTCGAAGGCACCGCGCCGCTCGATCCGCTCGAATTCGTGCGCACCATTGCGGTGGCGCGGATCACCATGCCGAAGGCGATGGTGCGTCTGTCGGCCGGCCGCGAGCAGCTCGACGATTCGATGCAGACGCTGTGCTTCATGGCCGGCGCGAACTCGATGTTCTACGGCGATCAGTTGCTGACGACGAGCAACCCGCAGGCGCAGAAGGATCGCGACCTGCTGGCGCGGCTCGGCATGCGCGCGGAAGCGGCGCAGCAGATGCCGGTGGATGCGAAGGCCGATGCGGTGAAGTGCGCGCACGCGCCGGGGCCGGTGGCGAACTGAGTTTTCTAGTTCGCTTCGCTTGAATGAAATCGGCGCACCGCGGTTGGGTGCGCCGGTTTTGTTTGGGGGTGGCCGGATCGTCGCGATTCACGCTAGCATCGCCATTCCCTTCCGCTCGAACGGACCGACCATGCCGCCCTATCCAACTGCCCAATCCGTGCCGCGCGGCGAGAACAAGGACAAAATCGTGGCCCAGGCACGCCGGACCTTTTCCGGATCGTTGGCCAACAACACCAAGTGGAACGAGCTGATCGCGTACATGCGCGGCAAGGACGGCTGGCGCCCTTCGTACCGATCGAAATGGGTGACTGGCCACATCTCCGATTGGGATGCCGAGTGGCTCTATCACTTGCCGCTACCGTTCGTCGGCGTCGCGTGGCTCGACATCGGGCTGCATGAACCGGGCGAAACCCGTTACGCGCCGCGCCTCGATCACACCGAATCGATCTCGCGCAAGCTCGCCGAGATCGGCTTCGAATTCGAAGTGCGTGGAGACGTCGCGCGAATCTGGGGCTACGCGCCGAAGTGCTACGAAGATTTCCCACCGGCCGGATAGCGCGACCGGCGGCCGCTCACGCTCGCCGCCTCAGCGCCCCACCCCATCCAGCGTCGTCCGCACCTTCGCCACCAGCCGCGCATCCACCGGCCCCCACGTCTCGCCGCGCTCGCGCACGCCCGAGCCGAGGTGCACGGCGCGCACGCCCGTGATGCGCACGAATTCGCCGAGGTTGTCGGCCGTCAGGCCCGCGCCGGCCAGCACTTCGCACGATTGCCCGGCGGCGCGGCGCGCCAGGCGCGTGACCGCGTCGCGCCCGGCCAGCACCGACGGATGGCCGCCCGAGGTCAGCACGTTGGTGACGGCGGGGGTCTTCAGCAAGGTATCGAACGCGGCGTTGAGATCGCGCGACACGTCGAACGCGCGATGGAACGTGAGCGGCTTGCCGCCGGCGGCGTCCACGATGCGCGCCAGCGCGGCCGTGTCGATGTCGCCCTGCGCGTTCAGCGCGCCGAACACGATACCCGAGGCGCCGGCGGCCACCGCGGCGCGCGTGTCGCGTTCGAGAATAGCCAGCTCGTCCGGGGCGTAGACGAAACCGCGCGCATGCGGGCGCACGATCACGTTGACGGGAATCGACACGGCGGCCGTGACGGCCTCGATCAGGCCGATGCTCGGCGTCAGGCCGCCCTCGGCCAGGCCGGTGACGAGTTCGATGCGATCCGCGCCCGCGCGCGCGGCCGTCTGCGCGTCGGACAGCGTGGTGGCGATGACTTCGAGAAGAATCGGCGCGGCAGGCATGGAGGCGGCTCCGGTTGGGTCGGCGGAACCGGCATCGTAACCGAGAAGCCGCCCCCCACGCCGCGCCCGGCTCGCCTCAGGCGGTCCACACCCCTTCGTGCCAGTCGATGTCGCCGCACAGCACGTGCAGCGCATCGTCGGCGCCGCGCACCGCGATCGACAGCGTCACGCACGGCAGCGCCTCGTTGATCGACAGATACGGCTTGGTCACGTGCACGCGATTCGGCTCGGCGATCGCCGCGCGGAAATACGGCCGCCGCAGCCAGTTCGCGCCCTGCGCGTCGGCGAGCGGCAAAAAGCGCGTTTCGTGCGACGCGCGATCGGCGCGCAGCACCACGTTGCGGCCCGCCTGACGGCCGTGCGCATCGAGCAGGAAACAGCGCGCCGCGTCGTCGAGCGCGAGGAAGTTCCAGCACACCTCGTCGAGCGATTCGCCGGCCGCGAGCCGCTCGGCCGCGCGCTCGAACGCGCGCAGATACGGCGCGATGCGCTGCGCGTCGCGCCGCTCGCGCGCCTCGGTCTGCAGCCGGTAACGTTCGGTCAGCTCGCCGATGCAGGCGGATGCCGTGGCGCCGTCGGTCAGCCCGGCCGCCGGCCGGCCGAAGAAGTAGCCCTGCACGAAATCGGCCTCGCAGGCGAGCGCGACCTGCGCGTCGTGCTCGGTTTCGATGCCCTCGATCAGCACCAGCTTGCCGGCCTCGTGCAGCAGCGTCACGAGCCCGTGCAGGATCGCGATCTGCCCGCTGCGGTGCTGCGCGTGCGACAGCATGATGCGGTCGAGCTTGACGATGTCGGGGTTCAGTTGCCAGATCCGCTCGATGTTCGAATGGCCCGCGCCGAAATCGTCGAGCGCGATCAGGAAGCCGTGCGAGCGGAACGCCTGCACGGCGTCGGCCAGGCGGTCGAGATCGTCGGCGCGCTGCTCCAGCACTTCGAGCACCACGCGGCGCGGCGAGATGTCGAGCCGCTTCAGGTTCGCCAGCAGCGCGGCGGCCTGGAACGGGTCGGTCAGCACGCCGGGGTGCACGTTCAGGAACAGCCACTCGCGCTCGGCGCCGAGCAGCGAGAAATTCTCGAGGTGCAGCGCCTGCGCGAGCCGGTCGACCTGCATCGCCTCGCCGCGCCGCGCGGCCTGCCCGAACACGTCGAGCGGCGACACCGGCCGGTCGAGCGCGTCGTGCGCGCGCAGCAGCCCTTCGTAGCCCACCGCGCGCTGATGCGACAGGCTGAAGATCGGTTGAAACATGCTCGACAGCGCCAGATCGCGGTGGCTCGACGCCACCCGCTCGAAACCGGACGTCACCTCGCGCTCGAACCGGTAGGGCGAACCCGACGACACCGGGGCCGTCATCGCCAGCGGCCGTTCCTGCTGCATGGTCAACATGCGACGTCCCTCCTGATGGCCGCCGCCGTTGCCGGCGCGCGACCCGTTATCGATCCGCTGCTCATCATTGCACCCTCGGTCATTCCACCGTGTTGTCCGTCAGGTATAAGCAAGCTCCGTGCTCACTCTCGAAAATCGCTCGAAGCCGCGCCGGCGTTGGCGCAATGCACCGCCTTGCGATCTCGAATGCACCGACTCGGTGCACGCCGGCACGACGCCGTTCATCGTCGCGCGCTACACTCGCCCGTTCCCAGCCTTACGAGAACCCGACTCTATCGATGGAAATCGTCTTCACCGTCCTGATTTTGCTGCTCGCGGTTGCGCTGTCCGGCATCGCGATCCGTCTGTTGCCCTGGCGCCCGCCGCTGCCGCTCGTGCAGATCGCCATCGGCGCCGTGCTGGCCTGGCCGCGCCTGCGTCTGCACGTGAGCTTCGATCCCGAAATCTTCATGCTGCTGTTCATCCCGCCGCTGCTGTTCGCGGACGGCTGGCGGATTCCGAAGCGCGAGCTGTACCTGCAACGGCGCGCGATCCTGATGCTGGCGTTCGGGCTGGTGTTCATCACGGTGGTGGCGGTCGGCTATTTCGCGCACTGGCTGGTGCCGGGGCTGCCGCTGCCGGTGGCGTTCGCGCTGGCGGCCGTGCTGTCGCCCACCGACGCGGTGGCGCTGTCGGGCATCGCTGGCAAGGGCCGGATTCCGCCGCAACTGATGCACATCCTCGAAGGCGAGGCGCTGATGAACGACGCCTCGGGCCTGGTGGCGCTGAAATTCGCGATCGCCGCCGCGCTCACCGGCGTGTTCTCGCTGCGCGAGGCCTCGCTCGATTTCGTGATCGTCGCGAGCGGCGGCCTGGCGGCCGGGGCGGCGCTGGCCTGGCTGTTCAGCACGCTGTCCACGCGCTTCCTGAACGCCGCGCAGGAAGGCGATCCGGCGCCCGGCATCGTCATGACGCTGCTGATCCCGTTCGCGTCGTACCTGATCGCCGAGCATTTCGGGCTGTCGGGCATCCTGTCGGCCGTGGCGGCCGGGATGATGATGAATTACACGAGCTTCTCGCGCAGCAGCACGGTGGCCGCGCGGGTGCGCGCCGAGAGCACCTGGTCGATGATCGAGTTCGTGTTCAACGGCATGGTGTTCATCATGCTCGGCCTGCAGATGCCGCAGATCATCGGCCGCGCGCTGCTGTCGGCGCACCACGAGAGCGACGCGCTGGTGGCCGCGATGATCGGCTACGTGCTGGCGATGCTGGCCGCGCTGTACCTGATCCGCTTCACCTGGATCTGGCTGCTGCGCTGGATCGCGAGCCTGCGCGCGGCGCGGCGCGGCCTGAGCGGCAGCATGCCGGGCTTTCGCACCATCGCGCTGATGACGGTGGGCGGCGTGCGCGGCGCGGTCACGCTGGCCGGCGTGCTGTCGCTGCCGGTGGCGCTCGGCAACGGCGCGCCGCTGGCCGGGCGTGACACCGCCATCTTCATCGCCTCGGGCGTGATCCTCGCCTCGA
>NZ_JAAGPF010000752.1 GCF_017104645.1 Burkholderia sp. Ac-20379 | reverse complement strand
GGTGCAGGCGCGGCGGCCGGAGCGGCCGCGCCGCCGAGCGCCTGCTGCAGCAGCGATTCGAGCTTGGCGCAGATCGCCGCGGCGGCAGCCGCATCGGGCTCGGCGCTCGCGCGGTAGTCGGCCAGCTGATCCGACAGCACGTCCTTGGTTTCGAGGAACGCGTCGATCATCGGCATCGTCAGCGTGATCTCGTGATTGCGCGCGCGGTCGAGCAGCGATTCGAGGATGTGCGTGGTGTCGGTCAGCGCGGCGAAACCGAAGGTGGCGGCGCCGCCCTTGATCGAATGCGCGGCGCGGAAGATCGCGGCCAGATCCTCGGGGTCCGGCGAGCCTGCGTCGAGACCGAGCAGCAATTGCTCCATCTGCGCGAGCAGCTCGTCGGCCTCGTCGAAAAACGTCTGATAGAACTGGGTGATATCGAGAGTCATGCCGGATCCACGTCGGTGTCGTCGGTTGGCGTCTTATGGGGTTCGGTCGCGGTGCGCTCGCGCGGCTACGAGTGGCTCGGCGCCGCCAGCGCCGCCACCAGGTCGAGCAGCATGTCGGGGTCGAGCGGCTTTTCGATCCAGCCGGTCGCGCCCGCCTCGCGCGCCGACGCTTTGAATTCGTCGCTGCTTTCGGTCGTCAGCACCAGGATCGGCGTGGCCGCGTAAGTGCCGCGCGCGCGCAGCGTGCGGATCACGTCGAGGCCGTTCTTGCCCGGCATGTGGTGATCGGTCACGACCAGGTCGAAAGCGATCGCCGCCGCGAGTTCAAGCGCGGTCTCGCCGTCGGCGGCCACATGCACGTCGTAGCCCGCGTCGGCGAGCGTCGCCTGGAGCAGCGCGCGCATGGTCGCGGAGTCGTCGATGGCGAGAATGGAGCGGATCATGTCGTTCGGTTCCGGTTCGATTCAGTGGGCGCTGCCCGCCGCCGGGTTCAGCGGCGCGATCGGCCGCACCGGGTCGGCCAGCGGCTTGGCGGCGGTCGGCGCCAGCGAGGTGGCCGTGCCGGGCA
>NZ_JAAGPF010000751.1 GCF_017104645.1 Burkholderia sp. Ac-20379 | reverse complement strand
CGGCGGCGCGGCCTGGTCGCTCGATCCGGCCGAGCGCTGGGCGCTGTGGAACGCCGACTGGCGCACCGCGGTGGGCGAGCGGCGCAGCGTCGCGCTGGCCGACGGCACCACCGTGATCCTCAACACCGACAGCGCGATCGACGTGCGTTTCGACGCCGCCTCGCGCCGCATCGCCTTGCTGCGCGGCGAGATCATGGTGACGAGCGGCCACGAGAAGCGCTCGCCCGCGCGGCCGCTGACGGTGGCCACCGCGCAAGGCGTGCTGACGCCGCTCGGCACGCGCTTCGCGGTGCGCGACGAAGCCGCGGGCGTGCGCCTGAGCGTGTTCGAGGGATCGGTGCGCGCGCAACCGAGCGACGCCGGCACGGCCTCGCGCGTGATCGCGGCCGGCCAGCGCACGGAGATGGCGCACGACGGCGTGGCCGCGCCGCGCCCGCTCGAAGCCTACGCGGGCGCATGGACTGGCGGCTCGCTGGTCGCCGCCCGGATGCGGCTCGCCGATCTGCTGGCCGAACTGGCGCGCTACCGCCACGGCTATCTGCAATGCGACCCGGCGATCGCCGACCTGCGCGTGTCCGGCGCCTATCCGCTCGACGACACCGATCGCGTGCTCGACACGCTCGGCGCGACGCTGCCGATCGCGGTCGAGCGGTTCACGCGCTACTGGGTGCGCGTCGTGCCGGCACGCGGCTGAGGCGCGCGGCGCACCGCCTTGCGCGCGGTGCGCGGCGCCTCCGTGTCCTCCCCTCAAAAAATATTTTCGCCATCCTGAGCTGTTTTGGCCGTCTCGCGTGACAGGGAAAGGAAAGCACGTTTTTGCCCATCGTTTCCCGATTCATCGACCCATGCAACCGACCCGATCCGCCCGGCCGCCGCGCCCGCTCTCCCTTGTTCCGTCGCGCGGCGCCGCCGCGCGCCTCGCCTTCGCGCCGAGCCGTCTGGCCGGCCGA
>NZ_JAAGPF010000750.1 GCF_017104645.1 Burkholderia sp. Ac-20379 | reverse complement strand
TTGGTGCTAGGTGTATGATGGTTGTCTGAGTGTTAATGATACGACGACCACAGAGATCTACACCGCCAGCAGCCTCCTTTCCCGACCCGACGCTCTTCCGATCTGACGGACGCGGCCGGCTCGATCCGCGTGCCGGCCGCCAGCACCGGCCTGTTCGGCCTGAAGCCCACGCGCGGGCGCAGCTCGAACGGCCCCGCGCTCGACGAGGTGTTCGCGGGCTTCGGTGTGCAACTGGGCGTGAGCCGCAGCGTGCGCGACAGCGCCGCGCTGCTCGACGCGATCCACGGCCACGCGAGCGGCGATCCGTACGTGACGGCCGCGCCGCCGCGCAGTTTCCTGTCGGAAGTGAGCCGCGAGCCGGACGCGCTGACGATCGGCGTGATGACCGATGCCTGGGACGGGCGCCGCACCGATCCCGCCATCGCCGCCGCCACGCGGTCCACGGTGCAACTGCTCGAAGACCTCGGCCACACGGTGATCGAGATGCGGCCGTCGCTCGGCCTGTCGTGGGAGGCGTTCGTCGACTTGAACGCGACGATCTGGACGGCCACGCTGGTCGGCTGGATCGAGGGGCTGGCCGCAGCCACCGGCCGCCCGATCGATCTCACGACGCTCGAGCCGTCCACGCTGGCCTGCTTCCGTCACGGCCAGACGGCGCGCGCCTCGGAATTCGCGGCGGCGCTGGCGGGGCGCAACACGGTGGCGCGCGCCGTGGGCGGCTGGTTCGACGCGGTGGACGTGCTGCTCACGCCCACGCTGCCGCAGATGCCGCCCGCCATCGGCGAGTACGGCGCGGGCGCCGACGCGCTGACGGGCCGCGAATGGACCGCGCGCGTGTTCGGCCATGCGCCGTTCACGCCGCCGTTCAACGTGGCGGGCGTGCCGGCGATGTCGGTGCCGCTCGAAACGCATCCGCAATCGGGCCTGCCGATCGGCCTGCAGTTCGCGGCCGGCTTCGCGCGCGAGGACATCCTGCTGCGGCTCGCCGGGCAGCTCG
>NZ_JAAGPF010000749.1 GCF_017104645.1 Burkholderia sp. Ac-20379 | reverse complement strand
AGGAGCGAGGCGGCACGCCGGAAGCCCTGCAGCCGACAGCCGAGGTCTGTCGCACCGAGCGCGCTGGGCCCGGCGAGGCCAGAGGGGCCGTCGCGCCGCCGCAGGCGGGCGGCCAGCAGGCGCTGCGCCAGTTCACCGTCGATCTGACCGCGCAGGCGCGCGACGGCAGCCTCGACCCGATCGTCGGGCGCGACGGCGAGATCCGGCAGGTCGTCGACATCCTGATGCGGCGGCGGCAGAACAACCCGATGCTGGTGGGCGAGGCCGGCGTGGGCAAGACGGCGGTGGTGGAGGGCTTCGCGCTGCGCATCGCGCGCGGCGACGTGCCGCCGGCGCTCAGGGACGTGGAGGTGCGCACGCTCGACATCGGCCTGCTGCAGGCCGGCGCGAGCATGAAGGGCGAATTCGAGAACCGCCTGCGGCTCGTGATCGACGCCGTGCAGGCCTCGCCGAAGCCGGTGATCCTGTTCATCGACGAGGCGCACACGCTGGTGGGCGCGGGCGGCGCGGCCGGCACCGGCGACGCCGCGAACCTGCTGAAGCCGGCGCTCGCGCGCGGCAACCTGCGCACCATCGGCGCGACCACCTGGGCCGAATACCGCAAGCACATCGAGAAGGATCCGGCGCTGACGCGGCGTTTCCAGACGGTGCCCGTCGACGAGCCCGACGAGGACAAGGCGATCCTGATGATGCGCGGCGTGGCGAGCACGATGGAGCGCCACCATCGCGTGCAGATCCTCGACGAGGCGCTGGAGGCGGCCGTCAGGCTGTCGCATCGCTATATCCCGGCGCGGCAGTTGCCCGACAAATCGGTGAGCCTGCTCGACACGGCCTGCGCGCGCGTGGCGATCAGCCAGCACGCCGTGCCGGCCGAGATCGACGATGCGCTCAAGCGCATCGAGGCGCTCGAAACCGAACGGCAAATCATCGCGCGCGAGCAGCGGATCGGCATCGACACGGCCGCGCGCGAGGCGCAGGTGCTCGACGCGCTGGCGGCGCAGCGCGCGCGGCTCGCGCTGCGCGAGGCGGCGTGGGACGAGGAGAAGGCGCTGGTCGAGCGGATCCTGGCGCTGCGCGCGCAATTGCGCGCGGAGGCGGAGCCGGTCGAGGGCACGGGCGGCG
>NZ_JAAGPF010000748.1 GCF_017104645.1 Burkholderia sp. Ac-20379 | reverse complement strand
GTAGTGTCAGTCCGTAAGTGCAGTGTATTACGAAGCGGATAATACAGTAAAATCACGAGAGTGCTAACGTGACATGGCAAACTTATAAGAGGAAGAGTACTATAATGGAGGTGAAAGATGTGAGAGACCGTAGTAAGTCGTGTGAATATGATGCACATGCTTTTATACTTTGTTGATATAATATAATTAGTATAGTGTGATAGAACTCGATATCGATTGTATTTTTTTTTTTTTTTTC
>NZ_JAAGPF010000747.1 GCF_017104645.1 Burkholderia sp. Ac-20379 | reverse complement strand
CGCGCTTGGACAGCGCGTCGTCGCCGTCCGGCAGCGTCCAGATCCGGAAATCGCCCGCGCCGGCCTGCGGATCGCTGCCGTCGACGAACGGCGCACGACGGCGCTCGCCGGCCCGCACCGGCTCGTAATCGAGGCCGTCGAGCACGAACGCGCGCGGGTTCGCCATGAACACGCGGTTGCAGGCATCGACCACGGCCGGCGTCGAGCGCTGGTTGACGGCCAGCGTGTAGCGCGCGCTGGCCCGCTCGCGCGCGGCCAGATAGGTGTGCAGATCGGCCGCGCGGAAGCTGTAGATCGCCTGCTTCGGATCCCCGACCAGAAACAGCGGCCCGGCCGGCGCGAAGATCGTGTCGAAGATCTCGAACTGCAGCGGATCGGTATCCTGGAATTCGTCGATCAGCGCGGCCGGATAGCGGCGGCGCAGCGTGTCGGCCAGCCACGGATGGGCAACCAGCGCGCGATGCAGGTTCGCGAGCAGATCGTCGAACGACACCACGCGGCGCGTGCGCTTCTTTTCCGCGAGCCGCGCGGGCGCATTGGCCAGCCAGTCGGCGATCAGCGCGAGCCAGCGCGCGCGCTGCGCGTCGTCGGCCGCCGCGAGCGCGGCCTCCAGCGCCTCGGCCGCATCGAAGAACGGATGCGCGGGCGTCGCGCCGCCCTTCTTGGTCGCCTTCTCCAGCACCGTGCGCGTGAGCTTGAGCGCGGGCTTCGGCAACGGCGCGGGCGGCGCGGCGCCGGCCTCGGGCATCGCGCCGAAATACGCGGCCCAGGCGGCCAGCGCATCGGCCACCGCTTCGGGCTTGTGCGAGCGCTGATTCAG
>NZ_JAAGPF010000746.1 GCF_017104645.1 Burkholderia sp. Ac-20379 | reverse complement strand
GCTCGCCGACGCGTCGCGGGTACGTTCGTAAACCGTCTGGCCGCGCAGCCGGAACGCCTGCGTCACGTACGAGAAGTTCTCCGAATGGCCCGCGAACAGCAGGCCGCCCGGCTTCAGCAGCGGCTCGAAGCGGGTCAGCACCTGCCCCTGCGTCGGCTTGTCGAAGTAGATCATCACGTTGCGGCAGAAGATCGCGTCGAACGTCTGGCCGATGCCGTAATCGGCGTCGGTCAGGTTCAGCGGTTCGAAGCGGATCATCTGTTTCAGCTCGGGCCGCACCTTCACGCGCCCCGCCTGCGGGCCGGTGCCCTTCAGGAAGAAGCGCCGCAGCCGTTCCTGCGACAGGTGCTTGACCTGGTCGAACGTGTAGATGCCGGCGCGCGCCTTCTCGAGCACCTGGGTGTCGAGATCGGTCGCGAGGATCGTGGCCGAGCGCGCGGCCGACGGCCCCAGCGCCTCGAGCAGCGTGATCGCGAGCGAATACGGCTCCTCGCCGGTCGAGGCCGCCGAGCACCAGACGGTGACGGGCGACGGCCGTGTCTTGGCGAACTCGGCCAGGATCGGAAAGTGATGCGCCTCGCGGAAGAACGCGGTCAGGTTGGTGGTCAGCGAATTGGTGAACGCTTCCCACTCGGCCGGATCGTTGTCGCGTTCGAGACGATCGAGGTAATCGCGAAAGCTGTCGAGGCCGAGCGCGCGCAAGCGGCGCGCCAGGCGGCTGTAGGCCATGTCGCGCTTGTGCTCGGACAGCGAAATGCCGGCCCGGCGATGGATCAGCGCGCGAATCCGCGCGAAATCCTCGCCGGTGAAGGCGAAATCGCGGCCGGCCTCCGACACGCGCGGCGGCGGCGCGGCGGGCAGATCGAGACGGGGCGCAGGGCGGGCGTTCATGGCTGGGCCGGGATCAGAAGGTTTCCCAATCGTCGTCGGAACCGGCAGCCACGGCGGCCGGCTTCGGCTCGCCCGACAACGCCGGGCGCTTCAGCGCGCCGCCGCTGTCGGCCGCGGCCGATTTCGCGACGCGCGGCGCATAGCCGCCCTTCGCGGCGGCCGGGGATGGGAAA
>NZ_JAAGPF010000745.1 GCF_017104645.1 Burkholderia sp. Ac-20379 | reverse complement strand
CCCCACCCGCGCCGCCGCCCACCGCGCCGCCGATCACGGAGCCGGTACTGCCGCCCACGGCACCGCCGAGCGCCGCACCGGCCAGGCCGCCGAGCCCGCCACCCAGCGCGTTGTTGAGGTCGCCGCCCGCGAAGGCCGGCATCGAAACGGCCGCGCCAAGCGCCGCCACCGCGAGGAGTTTGGTCAGTGTGTTCGTCATGGTGAGCACCCTTGTCAGTTGATCGGTTGTCGTGCGTGAACAGGAATGGCACCGAGTGTAGCCAAGCTACCGAAAGGAATCTGTAACGCCATGATTGGTCGCCCGTAAGAGCTGTAACAAATCGGGCGCATCGCTGTAAAAACTACAGCCGATCGTTGAACTTGCCGCACACCGTGAATTTTCTGCTCAGGCAGCGGATCGGGAGCGCGCGCCCGGCGTCGGATCCGGAGCCGTGAAATCGCAGGCACGACCGTTGCGGCAGTGCGATGGGCAAGCGGCAACCGCCGCGGCCCACATGCACCGGACGGTCCAATGGCATCTGCTCCTGCATCCCCGTTTTCCCCGCATCTGTACTTCCTCGACGCCCGCCTGGTCGGGCCGCTCGACGCCTGGCCCGCCTGCTTCGAGCGCATTGCGGCAATGGGCTTCGATCACGTGCTGATCGGCGCCTTCAGCGCGGCCGGCGGCGCCGGCCACCCGCGCGCGGTGGCCGATCACGACCGCCCGGCCGACGCGCTAGCCACCCGGCTCGACACGACCGGCGCGCTCGCCCAACTCGCCGAACAGGCCCGCGAATTCGGCCTGAAGCTGATGCTCGACGTGACGGTGGACCGCATCGCCGTGGAGCACCCGCTGCGCAAGACCGCGCCCGGGTGGTACGTGGAGCGCCATCACGACGACGCGCGCATCGATCCGCGCACGGCGGCCTTCGAGCAGACGATCGCCTACGCCGACGTGGCGCAGCCCGACGTGGCCGAGGCGCTGGGCA
>NZ_JAAGPF010000744.1 GCF_017104645.1 Burkholderia sp. Ac-20379 | reverse complement strand
CGCGCGCGTCGATTCCTCGCCCGGCCCCGCATCGAACAGCAGCCGGTGGCGGGCGGTTTCAACGAGAATCGACGCGCCCTGCCCGACGTCGAGCATCGTCAGCCTGGCCGCGCCCGCAGGCGGCCCCTGCGGTGCCGGCAGCGCGAACGGCAGCCAGGCGAGCGGGGCCGCGAAACGCAACGGCCAGCCGCGCGGCATCAACAGCCAGCCGCCGCCGATCAGCGCGGCGGCCAGCGCGAAGGCTGTCGGCGACGCGAGCGTCAACACCGAGCGTTCGGCCGGCCCGAGCGCATCGAACGCGTCGAACAGCACTGCGACCATCGCATGTGCGGCATGAAACGCCCATGCATCGAGCGGCGCCGGCAGCGTCACGCCGGCCAGCACGACCGGCGTGACGAGCGAGCCGACCCACGGAATCGCCAGTGCATTGGCCGCCATGCCGCCAAGCGGAAGCTGCCCGAACCAGACGACGCCGAGCGGCGCCATCCAGAGCGTCACCGCGTATTGCACGCGCGCGCCGCCGGCGATCGCATGCGCGCAACGCGACGCCCACCGATGCGGATTCACGGCGCGCGCCACGCCGTTATCGGTGCCAGCGGCCAGCCGTTCGTGCTCCCGCCGATGGATCCGCCCCGACACCGCGAACAGGATCGCCGCCACCGCGCCGAACGACAACCAGAAGCCCGGCAGCAGCACCGCCCACGGATCGGCGATCAGCACGCAGCCGAGCGCCGTCGCCAGCGTGGCCGACGGCGGCACGGCGCGCCCGGTCAGATAGGCGAGACCGGCCGCGCTCAGCATCCACCAGGCGCGCTGCGCCGGCACGTTGAAGCCGGCCAGCGCGGCGTAACAACCGGCCAGGGCGATCGCCGCGCATGCGCCGGCGTACTGGGCCGGTGCGATCAGCGGCAGCGGCATCCCGCGCAGCGTCGCGCGCCGCCACCACGCGGCCGCGCACCATCCGGCCAGCGCGCCCACCAAGCCGATATGCAGA
>NZ_JAAGPF010000743.1 GCF_017104645.1 Burkholderia sp. Ac-20379 | reverse complement strand
CGCGAGCGCCGCCTCCAGCCCGCGCAGGTTCGGCACCAGCGCCGACAGCACCGCCCCGGCGCGGCCCGCCGCGTTCGCCACGCCGGCCAGCACCTGCGCGCCGTCGGCCATCTGCGGCACCCATTTCGGCGAGACGAACGAGGCGGCCTCGATATGCGTGGCTCCCGCGTCGAGCAGGCGCTCGATCAGGCCGACCTTGGTTGCGGTCGCAACGAACGCCGCCTCGTTCTGCAGGCCGTCGCGCGGGCCGACCTCGACGATCGTCACGCGTGACGGGAGCGGCACGCCGCTTGCGTCGGGCACGCGGCGTGCGTCTGGAGCGATGGCGTCGCGCGATGGGAGCGGGTCGGGCTGCATGGTGTCGTCCTCCGGTTCATGTCGTTGGTATGTCGGTTGCACGGAAGCGTCACGTTCCGCCGCCCGACTATCGACCGGCGCGGCCCGCGCGGCAAGAGACGGTTCGCGGCGACAGCCGCCGCGCTGTCACGGTGACAGCGGCGCGATGCCGCTGCGACAGCGGCGGCGGCGTAGCGAAATGCGTTCCCGCTCCCGGGCCGCCCCGAGCCTGACGATTGCCTTGCGCCACCGCCCATGCTCAGGCCCATGCGCGCCCATCCGGACGCGCGCTCCGGCTTCGCCCGCGCGCCGCCCGCTGCGCGCGGAACCAAACGGGTTCGGATGCAATCATGTTAACGTCCTGCCACCGCCTTCCAGACGGGCCGCCGTGCCCCTTCCCTACCCTATGCGACAGATCTTGATCGGCTGGCTGCTCGCCATCGTCGTCTCGGCGGCCCATGCGGCCGCCCCTGCCCCCGCCGCCGCGTCCGCCGCCTCGGACGCCGTGCCGCCCCTCACGCCGCAGCAGGCCCAGCAGGCGCTCTCGGTGCTCGAGAACGCGCACCAGCGCGCGCAGTTCGAAGCGACGCTGCGCGCGATCGCGGCGGCCCGCGCGCTGAGCACGCCCTTGAGCGGAACAGCGTCGGGTAGGGGAAGAGTGTTGGTGGCAGGTTAGATGTCGGTGTGTGGCTTTTTCTTATAACAAAGATAGAGCTTTAATTACTTGGACACTCGGTTTCTACTGCCAGATCGTATATAAGTATCGTGCGCTCGTACACGATTGTTGATGCTGCTAT
>NZ_JAAGPF010000742.1 GCF_017104645.1 Burkholderia sp. Ac-20379 | reverse complement strand
GTGCGCACGAGTAGGTCTATTCTCTCTTACATGATTAGTAACGCAGTTTTCGTCTACCATTATGATGCATTAGTGTGTCGTCAGTAGTTCATATGACTACCATCTTTGCTATGTACGATTATCGTGATGCCATATTCACACGTGCTCGCTGACTCTTCCGATATGTGTGTCGATTGTATTGCTCTTTTGCTCTGTGTATGAGTACGTGTATATTGGTATTGTTGTTTTTTTTTTTTTC
>NZ_JAAGPF010000741.1 GCF_017104645.1 Burkholderia sp. Ac-20379 | reverse complement strand
CGGCGCGAGCGCGCCCGGCTGTCCGGCCGCGAGCGCGCGGGCCACCAGCGCGGCCCGGTCCACCTTGCCGTTGCGCGTGAGCGGCAGCGCCTCGAGCACCTCGAGCCGCGACGGCAGCATCGCGGCCGGCAGGCGCTCGCGCAGTTGCGCGTCGAGCGCGGTGTCGTGCAGCACGGCGCGCTGGCCCGGGAAGCGCACCACGAACGCCACCTGGCCGACACGGGCGAGCGGATCGGCGGCGTCCGGATAGGCCGCCAGCAGGTCGCCGCCGGCCGCGTCGAACATCTGTTGCCACTGCTCGCGCGTGAAGAAGGTCTGATCGAGCGCGTCGCGCTCGTCGACGAAGCCCGACAACCCGCTCTGGAATTCCATCGAGGTCATCAGCGCCGCGATCTCGCGCGTGGCCTCGATCACGATCAGCGTGCAGCCGGGCGCGCCCAGCTCGCGCAGCCGCTCGACCACGGTCGGCGCGTGCTTGGCGTTGTGCAACACGTTGGAGCAGACGATCACGTCCCAACTGCCGGCCATGAGCCCCTGCGCCGTGTAGTCGCGATTGAGGTCGAACAGGCCGTAGCGCACCCACGGCGTATCGGCATGGCGCTCGCGCGCCTCGTTCAGGAAGAACGGCGAGACGTCGCTGTACAGATAGTCGACCGGGAACCCGGCCAGCGCCGGGATCAGCGCGCGGCTGGTGCCGCCCACGCCCGCAGTTCGGAAGGGCGTCGCGTACGGAAAGAGATCTGGTGGCCGTGTAGATCCCGGTGGTCCACGCAGTCTTATCATGTGTAGTACATGAGCGTAGATCGTATAGGCTGTTGACTTAGCATAAACT
>NZ_JAAGPF010000068.1 GCF_017104645.1 Burkholderia sp. Ac-20379 | reverse complement strand
AACGTGCAACTCGTGAACCGCCAGGGGCCGGTGTTGCAGCCGGGCCAGCGCGGGCCGGGCGGTCAGTTCGGCGGCGAAGCGCACGGGCCGGGCGGCATGAACCCGGCGGGCGGCCCCGCACCGGTAGCCATGCGATCGGCCACCGCGGGCGGGCAGAGGATGCCGCGCGACGAACCGGGTGCGCCCGGGATGACGGGAATGCAGAGCGAGCGCGGCGGTGCGCCGGTTCAGCACAGCGGCCAGACGATGCCGCCGTCGGCAGGCTTTGCGCCGCATGAGCAAGGGATGACCGCGACGGCGGGCAACGGCGTGCCGCGTCCGCCAAGGGAAGCTGGCAGGCCCACGTTCCAGCCAGGGCAACCCGACGCGGGACACGCGCCCTCATGGACCCAGCCGCATGCGCCGATCGCCCAGCAGCGCGCGAACGCGCCGTTCCATACCGGACAAGCGCAGGACATGCGCGAAAGCGGCGTGCCCCATCCGCCGTTCGGGCAGCCGGGTGGCGTCGACGGGCAACGTCCGCAAACGGCGAACGCGATGCAGCATGGATTCGTTTCGCAGCCGGCCGAACAGACGCATGCGACGGCGATGCCACGCACACAAGCGCAGCCGCATTTCGAACCGCAGCAAGCGCCTCGCATGGAACGGCCGCAACCGCATTTCGAACCGCAGCAAGCGCCTCGCATGGAACGGCCGCAACCGCACGTCGAACCGCAGCAGGTGCCTCGCATGGAACGGCCGCAGCCGCATTTCGAACCGCAGCAGGCGCCTCGCATGGAACGGCCGCAGCCGCATTTCGAACCGCAGCAAGCCCCGCGCATGGCGCAACCGCGTCCTGCCCCGCAACCCCAACCCCACTTCGAACGTCCCGCCGCGCCGCCGCACATCGAGCCACCGCGCCCCGCGCCGGCTCCCGCGCAACACGCGCCGTCGAACGAAAGCCATCAGGGCCGCCACTGACGCGCCGTCTCGAAGCACGCAATGAAAAAGCCCGCGCCGAACGAAACGGCGCGGGCTTTTTCATCGTCCACGACAAACGACGAACGTCAAACGACTGGCGGGGGCGCTCGCCCCCGGGCGTCACACCGCCATCGGCGCCGTCAGCGGCGCATGGTGGCGATAGCCTTCGAGCGAGAAATCGGACGGCTCGATTTGTTCGAGCCATTCGGGCGCGTACACGCCCGTCTTCGCATACTCGGGCACCCGCTCGGCGATCACGAGGCGCGGGCTTTCGTACGGCTCGCGCTCGAGCTGCTGCGTCAGCATGTCGAGCTGGTTTTCGTAGATATGCGCATCGCCGATGAAATACGTGAACCAGCGCGGCGTGTAGCCTGTCAGCCGGCCGACCAGCTCCAGCAGCGCCGCGCCTTCGGTCAGGTTGAACGGCGTGCCGAGGCCCACGTCGTTGCTGCGGATGTAGAGACACAGCGAAATTTCGCGCTTCGCCACGTTCGGCAGGAACTGGTAGAGCAGATGGCAGGCCGGCAGCGCGATCTCGTCGAGCTTCACCGGGTTCCAGCCGTGGAACAGGATGCGGCGGCTCGACGGGTCGCGCATGATCGTGTCGAGACAATCGCGCAACTGGTCGATCGCCTTGTACAGCAGCACCTGCTGCGCGCCGCCGTCCTCGAAGCCCGTCACGACGCGGTAACCGCGCGAGACGGCGTCGTCGATCTGCGCGGTGGCCTGCGCCGCCAGCACCTTGTAGCCGGGCCAACTGCGCCATTGCACGCCGTATACGTCGCCGAGATCGTCCACGCCGGTGCGGTACGGATTCGCGAGCCAGGCGGCGTTGTCGTTGGCGTTCGCGTCCCAGACCTTGCAGCCGAGCGCGCGGAAATCGGCCGCGCTGCGCGTGGCGCGCAGGAAGCCGACCAACTCGCCGATCGCCGACTTGAACGCCAGCTTCTTGGTCGTGACGGCCGGAAAGCCTTGCTGCAGATCGAAGCGCAGCACCGCGCCCGGCATGCTGATGGTGCGGATGCCGGTGCGGTTCTCCTGCCAGGAGCCGGTGTCGAGGATGGTGCGAACGAGATCGAGATACTGTTTCATGCGGGTTCCTTCGGCCGCCAGCGCGGCCCGTCCCGCGATTCTAGCAAGCCTCGCGCCGCTCAGCCGGCGGCGGGCATGGCCAGCCCGATCGTCTCGGCGTCGCGATCGCGCATGCCGTGCGCCACCATCAGCCGGTACAGCGTGACGCGCGACACCCCCAATTCGCGCGCGGCTTCGGCGAACCGGCCGCGATGCCGCAGCAACGCGACCTCGATCGCGCGCCGCTCGGCGGCCTCGCGCGCGGCGTTCAGCGAGATCGGCGCCGACTCGACGAAATCGGTCAGTTCCAGATCGGCCGCGCTGATCATGCGCCCTTCCGACATCACGATCGCGCGCCGCACGCGGTTGATCAGCTCGCGCACGTTGCCGGGCCACGCGTAGTTGTGCATCGCTGCGATCGCATCCGGGGCGAAGCCGCGCAGGCGGCGGCTCGCGTCGCCGCGGAACCGGTCGAGCATGTGGCGCGCCAGCACCTCGATGTCCTTGCCGCGCGCGCGCAGCGGCGGCTCGGTCACCTTCAGCACGCACAGCCGGTGATAGAGATCCTCGCGGAACCGGCCGGCGCGCAACGCCGCCTCCATGTCGACGTGGGTCGCGCAGATCACGCGCACGTCCACCGGAATCGACGCGTGGCCGCCGAGCCGCTCGATCCGCCCTTCCTGCAGGAAGCGCAGCAGGCTCGCCTGGCTTTCGAGCGGCAGGTCGCCGATCTCGTCGAGAAACAGCGTGCCGCCATGCGCGGCCTCGACGCGGCCGATCTTGCGCTGCGTCGCGCCCGTGAACGCGCCGCGCTCGTAGCCGAACAGTTCGGACTGCAACAGATGATGCGGAATCGCGCCGCAGTTGATCGCGACGAACGGCGCGCCGGCGCGCGACGAGCGTTCGTGGATCGCCACGGCGCTCAGTTCCTTGCCGGTGCCCGATTCGCCCGAGATGAAGACGGGCGCGTCGGTCGACGCGACCTTGCGCAGCGTGCGGAACAGCCCGAGCATCGCCTCGCAGGCGCCGACCATCTCGCCCTCGCCACGCGCGGCGGCCGGCGGCGGCTCGCTCAGCGTGATCATGCCGTAGGCGTGCCCGACCGATTCGACGATGCGCTCGCGATCGCAGGGCATCGTCACGTAGTCGAAGCAGTAGTCGCGCACCAGCCGACGCAGCCCGATGTCCTGCATCTGGCCGCGCTGGGCCGCCGCGATCCAGCCGACGTTCGGCGTGCTCAGGCACACCTCGACGTCGCCGAGTTCGCCCGGGCCGACGCCCGACACGTCGAGCAGGCCGCCGGCCACGCCGCCGCGCGCGGCGGCCCGGCGCAGTTCGCGCGCCGTGCCCACGTGGTCGATCCGCCAGCCGCGCGCGTCGAAGCTGCGTTGCAGTTCCGCGCTCGGGTCGCGCGAGAAATAAATCAGATGTCTAGTGACGATCTCCATCGCACCATCCTTCGTTCGATGCCCGGCACGCGAGGCCTTGCGTGCGACCGCGCCGTCGAACCGGCCCTCCTGGGCGGATTCGGCGAACGCGTCCTGTTGCAGACATTCAAGTCTCCCCGGCAATAAGGCGCTTGCTTTCTTGCGGCCGCGACCCACGGCCATCTTGTCGTTTTGCTCTCGCGTTGTTGTTCGACTGGATGCTCGGCGCGATGTGTTCGGAAAAACACCGGAGCGGCGGCCCCGCGCATGGGCTGCACCGTTTTGGCGAAATCAGTGTCAGCCGTTTTACTTCGCTTGGGTATCCGAAGTAATCCGTACGCGCCACGTTTCAGGAGTGAAACGTTTTTGCTTCGGGATGCCGTCAAATTTTCCGAACGAAAAAGGGGCGGCCTTGCGCGACAAGCCTCGCGCGCCGATGGCACGCGTTTCGCTAAAAAAACGGCTGCTGGGCCGCATGTCGCAAGCATGAACCGGCACCGTTTTTACGTGCCCCGTCCCCCGGCGGGCACGCTTTTTATTCCTCCGACCGTTGGATCACCGAGCCCCTTCATGAAACGTACCGTCATTGCAGCCGCCCTTCTCGCCTCGTCCGCCGCGCCCGCGTTCGCCGCCGACGCGTTCCTCTACAACCTGACCGGCGTGACGCAGGCCGTGGGCATCTTCGGCGCCGTGGGCCTGTATGGCGTGGTCGGCGTGTCGAGCAGCGCCGGCGCCGCGATTAACAACAATCAGACGGTTGCGCTGAATCACGTCTCGCTGGAACCGCTCTATCAGAGCAGCACGCAGGGCGCCGTGACGGTGTCGGTCGATAACGTCGCGGCCAGCACCACCGCCAACGGCTATGCCTATCGCAACAGCGCGCAGTCGGCGTCGTTCGATGCGTCGGCGAAGACGACGGCATCGCAATCGGCGTCGGCCAGCGGCAGCCGCTGGATCGCGGGCGGCAGCACGAGCGCGGCCAGTTCGCAACAGAGCATGACGGCCAACCAGTCGTCGAGCCGGCACGACACGCGCAGCACGAGCGGCACGGCGTTTATCGCGGGCGGTGCGGCATCCGCCTCGGGCAGCAGTCAGAGCAATCAGGCCAGCGGCTATGTGCTGCCCGGCCTGTTCGGCTTCGTGGCGGGCGGCAGCGCCTCGCACAGCGCGAGCGGGTACCGCGTCGGCGCGGCCGGGGCCGTGTGGGGCACGTCGGCGGCGGCGGATGCGGGCAGCAGCGCGCATCAACAGGCCGACGTCAGCGCGAGCCGCAGCAGCAGCGCGTCGGGCTCGGCCTGGCAGGCCAATGCTTCGCAGAGCGAAGCGAAGACGGCGTCGAGCCAATCGGTTTCGACCCGCGAGCAGGCCGAAGCGGCGCGCAGCGCGTCGTGGGGTTACGGCAGCCAATACACGGCGCAGCGCACCGAAACCTCGGGCAGCGTCACCGCCGTCACCGACACGCGTCAGGCCGGCACGCTGACCGCCACCACGGGCGGCAATGCAGCCACCGGCGTGAAGGGCAACCTCGGCGTCAACGTCGCGATGGGCATCGACAACGCGCAGAGCAACGACGTGTCGCTCGCCTCGGTCGACATCGGCAACGTGTTCGGCAACGCGCAGGCGTTCAGCAACCAGTCGTCGGCGGGCCATGCGCGCATCGACAACTTCGTGCTCAACGCCTCGCTGGGCGACGGCTCGCTGGCGGGGGTGTCGGGCAATGTCGGCGTGAACGTCGCCTCGGGCGTCGGCAACGTGCAGAACAACAGCCTGGCCGGCTCGATGACGACCACCAGCGCCGGGTTGGCGAAGACGGTGGCGATGGTCGCCACCGACGACAACACGCAGGTGGCCGGCGCGCAGATCGACGGGCGCTTCGTCGGCACGGCGATGCTCGGCGCGAACACGCTCACGGGCGCCACCGGCAACATCGGCGTGAACATCGCCGGCGGTGCGGGCAACCTGCAGCACAACGGCCTCGCGATCGCGGCGCTCAACAGCGGGCACTGAGCGGCTCCCGCCCCGCGCGTCGTGTCGCCGGCGACGCGCGGGTTCCGCTGCCGATGCGCACACGCACCGCCGGCCGCGCGCCGCCGATCCGGTAGAATCGGGCGCTTTCCCGCCTGCCCCGGATTTCGTCATGACCACCTTGACCCTGATCGTTGCGCGCGCGCGCAACGGCGTGATCGGCCGCGACAACCAGCTTCCGTGGAAGCTGCCCGAGGATCTCGCGTTCTTCAAGCGCACCACGATGGGCGCGCCGATCGTGATGGGCCGCAAGACGCACGAATCGATCGGCCGGCCGCTGCCGGGACGCCGCAACATCGTCGTCACGCGCGATGCCGCGCGCCGCTTCGACGGCTGCGATACCGTCACCTCGCTCGACGCCGCGCTGGCAGCCGCCGCGCAGGACAGCGCCGCCGAAGCGTTCCTGATCGGCGGCGCGCAGCTCTACGCCGAAGGCATCAAGCTCGCCGACAAGCTGATCGTCACCGAGATCGGTGCCGATTTCGACGGCGACGCATCGTTCCCCGCGCCCGATCCCGCGCAGTGGCAGGAAGCCTCGCGCGACACGCATCGCGCCGCCGAGCCGAACGCCTTCGACTACGCGTTCGTGGTGTACACGCGCCGGGCCTGATCGCCGGGCCGCAAGTCTCGCCCCAAAAACAAAAGCGCCGCTCGAAGCGGCGCTTTTTTGTGGCCCGCGCGCGACGCGGGGCCGGTGCGAGGCGGCTTACTGGCCGGCGATCGTCATCTGCTCGATCAGCACCGAGCCGGTTTGCTTGGTGCCGCGCACGATCGTGTCGGCGCCGATCGCGACGATGTGCCGGAACATCTCCTGCAGCGTGCTCGCCACGGTGATTTCCTCCACCGGGTACTGGATCACGCCGTTCTCGACCCAGAAGCCGGCCGCGCCGCGCGAGTAGTCGCCCGTCACGTAGTTCACGCCCTGCCCCATCAGTTCCGTCAGCAGCAGGCCGGTGCCGAGCTTCTTGAGCATCGCGTCGAAATCGTCGCTGTCGCGCGTGTTCGAGCTGCGCAACGCGAGGTTGTGCGAGCCGCCGGCATTGCCGGTGGTTTTCGTGCCGAGCTTGCGCGCCGAATAGGTGGACAGGAAGTAGCCCTCCACCACGCCATCCTTGACGACGCTGCGCGCGTGCGTGCGCACGCCTTCCTCGTCGAACGGCGCGCTGCCCATCGCGCGCGGCACGTGCGGATCTTCCACCACCTGCACGTGCGGCGCGAACACCGGCTTGCCGAGGCTGTCGACCAGGAACGAGGTCTTGCGATACAGCGCGCCGCCGCTCACTGCCTGCGTGAACGCGCCGAGCAGGCCCGCCGCGAGCGGCGCCTCGAACAGCACCGGCACCTTGCGCGTATCGAGCCGGCGCGCGCCCATGCGCGCCAGCGCGCGTTCGGCGGCGTAGCGGCCCACGGCCTCGGGGCTGGCGAGATCGCCGGCGTTGCGCGCCGAGGTGTACCAGTCGTCGCGCTGCATGTGGCGGCCGCTGCCGGCGATCGGCGCGCACGCAACGTAATGGCGCGAGAACGGATAGCCGGCCAGGAAGCCGCGCGAGGTGGCCAGCACGAACTGCGAATGCTGGGCCGACACGCTCGCGCCTTCCGAATTGCGGATCTGCGGGCTGACCGCGAACGCCGCGTCTTCCGAGCGGCGGGCGATTTCGACGGCTTCGTCGGCCGTCAGCGCCCACGGGTGATAGAGATCGAGATCGCGCGGCGCGGTTTCGAGCAGTTCGGCTTCGGCCAGGCCGGCCGCTTCGTCCTCGGCCGTGAAGCGCGCGATGTTGTAGGCGGCCGCGACCGTATCCTTGAGCGCCGACGGCGAGAAATCCGACGTGCTCGCGTTGCCGCGCTTCTTGCCGAGGAACACGGTCACGCCGACCATCTTGTCGCGGTTGTGCTCGATCGTCTCGACTTCGCCGCGCCGCACCGACACCGACAGGCCGTCGCCTTCCGAGATTTCGGTGGCCGCATCGGTTGCGCCCATCGCCTTCGCGTGCCGGAGAATCTCCGAGGCAATGTCTTTCAGTTGCTCCTGCGTGTGCGGGAAATGGCGCGAGGGTGCGTCGGTATGAGCAGGCATCGTCGTGTGGTCCGGTAGCGGGCGGCTGGCCCGCGAGGTTCGAAATGTGGCGTATCCGCGATCATAACAAGGTCCGGCCCGCGCCACCTATCGGCGCCCCGCGGCACGCCGTTGCCGCCGG
Organism: Burkholderia sp. Ac-20379; assembly: GCF_017104645.1. Lineage (GTDB taxonomy): Bacteria > Pseudomonadota > Gammaproteobacteria > Burkholderiales > Burkholderiaceae > Burkholderia. The sequence goes on along the minus strand of NZ_JAAGPF010000068.1, from coordinate 22,007 downwards.
CGCAGCCGGCAACGGCCCGCGACGCGATACAATCTCGCCCATGAACCGCAAAACCCGTATCCAACCGATCGAGCACGGCGCCGAGCAGGACGCCGACAACGGCTACGATCGCCCCAGCAAATCCCAGCTGAAGCGCGAAATGACCGCGCTGCAGGACCTGGGCCGCGACCTCGTCGAGTTGCCGAAGGACGCGCTCAAGCGCATGCCGATGCCGGAAAACCTCGACCAGGCCGTGCGCGAAACGCGCCGCATCACCGATCACGAAGGCCGCCGCCGCCAGATGCAGTACGTCGGCAAGGTCATGCGCACGCTCGACGAGGCCGAAGTGGCCGCGCTGCGCACCGCGCTCGATTCGCAGCGCGGCGTCAACAAGGCCGCCACCGCACGGCTGCACTGGATCGAGCGCACGCGCGACCAGTTGCTGGCCGACGACGAGGCGCTCACCCGCTTCATCCAGGCTTATCCGGCCGCCGACGTGCAGGAAGGCCGCACGATGATCCGCAACGCGCGCAAGGAAGCGCAGCAAGGCAAGCCGCCGCGCTACTTCCGCGAGCTGTTCCAGTGGATCAAGAATGCGAGCGCCGCGCCCGGCGAGGACGCCGAAGCCGAGCACGACGACGCCGATCACGATGACGACGACGAAGCGTAAGCACCCCGACGAGCTGATCGTCGGGCTGGTTTCGATCAGCGACCGCGCGAGCCGCGGCGATTACCAGGATCAAGGCATTCCGGCGCTCGAAGGCTGGCTCGGCACGGCGCTCGCCTCGCCGTGGCGCGCCGAAACGCGCCTGATCGCCGACGAAGCAGCCCTGATTTCCGCCACGCTGGTCGAGCTGATCGACGAAGCCGGCTGCGATCTGGTGCTGACCACCGGCGGCACCGGCCCGGCCCGGCGCGACGTCACGCCCGAGGCCACGCTGGCGATCGCCACGCGCGAGATGCCGGGCTTCGGCGAACAGATGCGCCAGATCAGCCTGCGCTTCGTGCCCACCGCGATCCTGTCGCGTCAGGTGGCCGTGATCCGCGAAACGCCCGACCACGCGGCGCTCGTCATCAACCTGCCGGGGCAGCCGAAGTCGATCAAGGAAACGCTCGAAGGCCTGCGCGACGACGCCGGCAAGGTGCTCGTGCCGGGCATCTTCGCGGCGGTGCCGTATTGCATCGACCTGATCGGCGGCCCGTACGCCGAAACCCGTCCCGAGATCTGCGCCGCATTTCGTCCGAAGAACGCGCAACGCCCGCCGCGCGCCAATTGAAAACGGCCGGGCAAGCCCGGCCGTTTCGTCGATGCCGCGTTGCGCCGCGGCTTATTCGGCCGCGCTTGCCGCCGGCACGAGGAAATGCTCGCGGTAATACTTCAGTTCGTCGATCGACTCGTGGATGTCGGCCAGCGCCGTGTGCATCGCACGCTTCTGGAAACCCTTGTAGATGGCCGGCTGCCAGCGGCGGCACAGCTCCTTGAGCGTGCTGACGTCGAGGTTGCGGTAATGGAAGAAGGTTTCGAGCTCGGGCATCCAGCGCGCCATGAAACGGCGATCCTGGCAGATCGAGTTGCCGCACATCGGCGATTTGCCCGGCGAGACGTACTGCGCGAGGAACGCCTGAATTTGCGCGGCCGCGTCGGCCTCGCTGACCGTGGAGGCGCGCACGCGGTCGATCAGGCCCGAACGGCCGTGCGTCGACTGGTTCCAGGCGTCCATCTTGGCGAGCGTCTCGTCGCTCTGGTGGATCGCCAGCACCGGCCCTTCGACGGCGCGCTCCAGCGTGGAATTGGTGACGACCACGGCGATCTCGATGATGCGGTCGCTATCCGGGTTCAAACCCGTCATTTCCATGTCGAGCCAGATGAGATTGAGTTCGTTGCGAACGAGCGCGGGCTGGTCGGCGGATTCGGCGATATCGGTCATACGGTTTTCCTGGAAGATCGGCGGCGGCGGGCGCACTGGCCGAAAACCGTCGAGCGTACCCCCGCCGCTAGAACTTATAATTCTCGCATAGATACCACCGGCCTCCCCCGATGTCCGCTTACCCGTTCACCCTGTTGTTCGCCGCCGCCATCCTCGCGATGGTCGGCACCAAGCTCTGGCTCGCCTCGCGCCAGATCCGCTTCGTGGCCGCGCACCGCGGCGCCGTGCCCGCGCAGTTCCGCGACACGATCCCGCTCGCCGCGCACCAGCGCGCCGCCGATTACACCGTCGCGCGCACGCGCCTGACCATGCTGCAGATCGTCGTCAGCGCGGCCGTGCTGATCGTGCTGACGCTGTGCGGCGGCGTCGGCGCGATCGACCACGCCTTGCGCGGCTGGCTCGGCGGCAGCGATTACGCCCAGCAGATCCTCGTGATCGTCGTGGTGATGGCCGTCACGAGCCTGTTCGAGCTGCCGTTCGAATACGTGCGCCAGTTCGGCATCGAAGCGCGCTTCGGCTTCAACCGCATGACGCGCAAGCTGTTCTTCAAGGATTTGGCCCTCAATACCGCGATCGGCGCGGCGATCGGCCTGCCGCTGCTGTTCGTCGTGCTGTGGCTGATGAACCGCGCGGGGCCGCTGTGGTGGCTCTGGGCGTGGCTGTTCCTGGTCGCCTATCAGATGCTGGTGCAGGTGATCTATCCGAGCTTCATCGCGCCGATGTTCAACAAGTTCGAGCCGCTCGCCGACGAGGCGCTGCGCGCGCGCATCGAAGGCCTGATGAAGCGCTGCGGGTTCGCGGCGAAGGGCCTGTTCGTGATGGACGGCAGCCGCCGCTCCGCGCACGGCAACGCCTATTTCACGGGCTTCGGCGCGAACAAGCGCATCGTGTTCTTCGACACGCTGATCGAGCGGCTGTCGGGCAGCGAGATCGAGGCCGTGCTCGCGCACGAACTCGGCCACTTCAAGCGCCGCCATATCGTCAAGCGCATGGTCGTGGTGTTCGCGATGAGCCTCGTGCTGCTGGCCCTGCTCGGCTGGCTCGCGGGCCGCACCTGGTTCTACACGGGCCTCGGCGCGATGCCGTCGCTCACGGGCAGCAACGCGGGCCTCGCGCTCGTGCTGTTCTTCCTCGCGATACCGGTGTTTCTGTTCTTCGTCACGCCGCTCAGCAGCATGAGCTCGCGCAAGGACGAATTCGAGGCCGACGCGTTCGCCGTCGACCAAACCGACCGCCAGGATCTCATCAACGCGCTCGTGAAGCTCTACGAGGACAACGCCTCGACGCTGACGCCCGACCCGATCTACACCGCGTTCTATTACTCGCATCCGCCGGCGTCGCAGCGGATCGACCGTTTGCTCGGCGCGGCATGACGCGCGGCCGCCAGCAAGGGCCAGGCAAGCCGGCCAAGTCGAATGCCGAACGCATCGCCGGCCGCGTGATCGCAGCGCATGGCCGCCATTATCTGGTCGCCCCCGCCGATGGCGGCCCGATGCTGCAATGCTTCCCGCGCGGCAAGAAGAGCGAGATCGCCGTGGGCGACCGCGTGCAGTACGAGCGCAGCTCGGCCGATCAGGGCGTGATCGTCGAGATCGACACGCGCCGCAACCTGCTCTACCGCTCCGATCAATTCAAGTCGAAGCTGTTCGCGGCGAATCTCGACCAGTTGCTGATCGTGCTCGCCACCGAGCCGTTCTTCAGCGAGGATCTGCTCGGGCGTGCACTGATCGCGGCCGAGGCCAACGCGTTGAAGCCGGTCATCGTGCTGAACAAGATCGACGTCGAGGCCGCGCTGCCGGTGGCGCGCGAGCGGCTCGCGCCGTATCGCGCGCTCGGCTACGACGTGGTCGAGCTGTCGGTGAAGGGCGCGCCCGACGACGCGCTCGCGCAACTGATGCCGCGCCTGGCCGGGCACTCGACGATCCTGCTGGGCCAGTCGGGCATGGGCAAATCGACGCTCGTGAACCTGATCGTGCCCGAGGCCGAAGCGGCGACGCGCGAGATTTCCGCCGCGCTGAACAGCGGCCGCCACACCACCACGTTCACGCGGCTCTATCCGCTGGCCGACGGCGGCGCGCTGATCGATTCGCCGGGCTTCCAGGAATTCGGCCTCTATCACCTGACCGAAGGCCAGTTCGAGCGCGCGTTCCCGGAATTTCGGCCGCTGCTCACCGACTGCCGCTTCTACAACTGCCATCACCTGCACGAGCCGGGCTGCGCGATTCTGGCCGCTGTGGAAGACGGCCGGATCTCGAAGTCGCGCCACGCGCTCTACGCGCAACTCGTGCACGAGGCCAGCCAGATCGTCCGCTGACGATCGACGATCGCCCTGCCCGCGCCAATGCGTATCCCGGCCCCCGATCTCGCCACCGCCCATCACTGGGTCAACGTGCTGAACGCGGCCGGCATCGGCTGCGAGCTGCACAACCGCTTCGCGACCGGCGCGCTCGGCGGGCTGCCGCCCGACCAGTGCGCGCCCGAGATCTGGCTCGAGGACGAGCGCGACGTCGGGCTCGCGCGGCGCATCCTGGAAGCGGCCACATCGGGGCCGCCCGCCGACGCGTCGCGCTGGCGATGCGGCGGCTGCGGCGAATGGCTCGACGCGCAGTTCACGGCGTGCTGGGCCTGCGGGCGGATCCGCGACCCGCGCGACGACGAGGCGGCGCCCGAAGCCGGCTGAACGCCACGCCATCGCTCCGCCAAAAAGCAAAAAGCCGGCTGCAAGCGCCGGCTTTTTTCGTTTCGCTACGCGCGATCCGCGCCGCGTGTCACGACACCCAGACCGCCAGCGTCAACATCAGCAGCAGGATCATCCACAGGATCACGGCGCGCCAGACCAGGCCGACAGCCGATTGCAGCGTGCGCGGCGTGCAATCGTCGCCGACTGACAGCGGGCCACTGTCGCCCACCGACAGCGCGTCGACGCTCGACGGCTCGGCCAACGGGCCGGCCAGCCGCGCGCCGAGCGCACCGCTGCCCGAAGCCAGCAGCACGCCGTCGTTCGAATCGGGCCACTGGCGCGTGTGATTGCGCCATGCGTAGATCGCATCCTCGAAGTTGCCGACGATCGCGAAACCGAGCGCCGTGAGCCGCGACGGAATCCAGTCGATCACGAAGAAGGCGCGCTGCGCGAAGTTGGAAAATGCCTCGCTTCGGTCGTCGGTCGGCACGGACCAGCTGCGCGACAGGTATTCGGCGATCCGATACAGCACGGCGCCGGCTGGGCCGAACGGCAGCACGAACCAGAAGAACACGCCGAACACGTGACGATGCGAGGCCACCACGGCGTGGATCAGCGTATGGCGCACGATCTCGCCGACCGGCATGTCGACGGTATCGAGGCCTGTCCATTCGGCCAGCACTTCGCGGGCGCGCGGCACGTCGTCGTTGTTGAGCGCGAGATGGATGTCGGTGAAGTAATGGCTGAACTGGCGGAAACCCAGCGTGAAATAGACCACCACCACGTTCCAGACGAACGCGAAGGCGAAGCTGATCTTGAACAGCAGGTAGTAGACGAGCGCGACCGCGAGCACCCACGGCACCACGACGACCAGCCAGGCCAGCACGCCATGCTTTTTCTTGCCGGCGTCGAAGCCATGCGCCGCGGTTTCCGCATGGAACTGGAACAGCGCGAAAACCGGATTACCCGGCGACAGCGCGCGCACCTGCTCGATGATGAGGGCGAGGAGAACCGAAAAGAAAGTCATGCGAAAGGGCGTGCCGTTCTGGGTTATACGATTTTTCGCATAACGATAGCACAGCGCAATGGCGCAAGGGCCTTAGCCCGGAGGCGCGCCGGGCGCCGGCTGTCGTGCGATCAGGGCTGCGCGGCAAGAAAACGGTACAGATTGCGCAACATGCCGGCGGTTGCACCCCAAATGAAGTAATGCCCGTCGTCGCGCCCGTTCGGATAGGGCATCGCAAAAAAACGACGTTCTCCGCCTTCCCATTTGAACAGGCGCACCTCGTGTTGCTCGGGTGCCATCAGGAACGCCAGCGGCACTTCGAAAATCTCTGCCACCTCGAGCGTATCGGCCTTCACGACGAACGGCGGATGCACGATGCCGACCACCGGCGTGACGCGGTAGCCGGTGCCCGTCAGATATTCGGGCAAGGTGCCGAGCACTTCGACATGCTCGCCGTCGAGCGCGATTTCCTCGCGCGCCTCGCGCAGCGCCGTGGCGGTGGCATCGGCGTCGAACGGCTCGCGGCGGCCGCCCGGAAAGCTGATCTGGCCCGGATGATCGGTCAAGTGATCGGCGCGCTGGGTCAGCAGCACCGTGAGCCCGTCTGCGCGCGCAACGAGCGGCACCAGCACGGCCGCGATGCGCGGATCGCGATAATCGGCCAGGCGCGCCTCGGCCGGCTCCTGCGTCCAGCCGTAGGATTGCGCGAAACGCTCGCGCAGTCCGGCCGGCGTCAGCACGGCAGGCGGCACGACCGGCAGGCCGGCGCCGGTCGATTCGACGGGCAGCACTTCGGGATCGATGATCGGGCGACGGGTCAAGGGACGCTCGCGAAAAGTCTGACAGAAGCGTATTGTCGCCCCGGAATAAAAAAAGCACCCGGTAGGGTGCTTTTTCCTTACAGCATTTACGCCTGCTCTTGCTTGGCGGCGGTGCGATCCTTCAGCACCAGCTTTTCCTTGATTCGAGCCGACTTGCCCGAACGCTCGCGCAGGTAGTACAGCTTGGCACGACGGACATCGCCGCGACGCTTGACGACGATGCTCGCGAGCAGCGGCGAGTACGTTTGGAACGTACGCTCGACGCCTTCGCCCGACGAAATCTTGCGGACGATGAAGGCCGAGTTGAGGCCACGGTTGCGCTTCGCGATCACGACGCCTTCGTAAGCCTGAACGCGCTTGCGGTTACCTTCAACCACGTTCACGTTCACGATCACCGTATCGCCGGGGGCGAATTCGGGGATCGTCTTGCCTGCGAGCGCGCGCTCGATTTCTTCCTGCTCAAGTTTTGCGATCAGATTCATTGCTGACTCCCAAAGCCATCGTGTCGGAGTTGGTACCTGATCCGCTTCCGGATCCGGCCCCGATAGAGGATGGATTCACATCTGGCGCCGCGCACGCATGCACGACACCGCCTTTTTCCCGGACCACCACGGAAAGGCTTCAGTTCGAAGCTTCCCTCGCGGCCTTCGCGAGACTTGCGAGCCATGCCTCGTCGGCACGGCTCAACAACCGTTGCTTGCGTGCCCGCTCGATCAGATCGGGCCGCTTCTGCCAGGTATTGCGCAGCGCTTCCTGCCGCCGCCACTTCTCGATTTCCGCGTGATGGCCGCCAAGCAGCACATCGGGCACCCGCACGCCGTCGTATTCCTCGGGGCGCGTGTAATGCGGACAATCGAGCAAACCGTGCACGAAACTGTCCTGCACGGCCGATTGCGAATCGTTCAGCACGCCCGGCAGCAGGCGCACCACGGCATCCATCAGCGCCATCGCCGGCAGTTCGCCGCCCGACAGCACGAAATCGCCGAGGCTGATTTCTTCGTCGACGACACGATCGAGCAAACGCTGGTCGATCGCTTCGTAGCGGCCACACAGCAGCACGACGCCCGGCTCGGTCGCCATGCGCACCACGCGTTCGTGGGTGAGCGGCGCGCCTTGCGGCGACATCATCACCACGCGAGTGGACGCAATGCCCTGCTCGGCCTGCGCGGCCTTGGCCGCACCGATCGCTGCCTCGAGCGGCTTGGCAAGCATCACCATGCCCGGACCGCCGCCGTAGGGCCGATCGTCGACCGTGCGGTAGTTGTCCGTGGTGAAATCGCGCGGATTCCACGTGCGCAACCCGAAGCGCTCCTGCTTGACCGCCCGGCTGGTGATTCCCCAACCGGTCAGCGCATGGAACATCTCGGGAAAGAGCGTGACGACATCGAACTGCATCGCGCGCTCCTGTGCGTCGTTCATTTCAGTAATCGACTTCCCAGTCGACGACGATGCGCTTCGCCGCCTGGTCGACCGTTTTCACGTACACCCCGACGAACGGGATCAGGCGCTCGCCCGTGACGGGCTTGCCATCCTTGCTGCTGGCCGGGTAGTCGACGCGCATGATCGAATGCACGCCGTTGTCGATCATGTCGCCGACGCGGCCGAGTTCGACACCCGCTTCGTTGACGACATCGAGACCGATCAGGTCGACCCAGTAGAATTCGTCGTTGCCGAGCGCCGGGAAATCCTCACGGCGCAGGAACACACGGTAGCCACGCAACGCCAGGGCCTGATCGCGATCGGCCAGACCGGCCAAGTGCGCGACCACAGTATCGGCGTGCGTTTTCGACTGCGTGATGCTGACGGACAGACGTTCCGCCCCTTTCTCGAGCCACCAGAGGCGCGCCTTCAGCAGCGCATCGCCGCCTCGGCCCACGCCCGAATGGGGCACGATCTTGACCCAGCCCTTGAGGCCGTAGGCATCGACGATCGCGCCGACCTCGATCGCATCGTCGGGCCAGGCTTGCGCCGCACCGATGCCGACCGAGGCTTGACCCGGGTTACCGCTTGCTGCTGCCGGCTTTGCACCGCCCTTTTCAGGGGCGCGCCCAACCGGTTTGCGGACAAACACGCCAAACGCTGACGCTTCGCGTGTGCCGCCTTTGACATCGCCGGATGAATCGTGACCGGACATTCAGACCACCTCTCGGCCGCGATTACCGGAAAACCGTGCCATATCAGGCAGCCGGTTGTGCCTTTTGCGCTTCCTTCACGAGGCGAGCGACGGTCGGCGACAGTTGTGCGCCAACGCCTTGCCAGTACGTCAGACGATCCTGAGCGATACGCAGCGATTCGCCCTTCGTGGCGACCGGGTTGTAGAAGCCAACGCGCTCGATGAAGCGGCCGTCACGACGGTTGCGCGAATCGGTAGCGACGATGTTGTAGAACGGGCGCTTCTTCGAGCCACCGCGAGCCAGACGGATGATAACCATATGAAATCCTTCGGGAAAACCGGGTTCGGAACTGCTGAAACCCGCGATTATAGCGGGAAACCAAAGACATAACAAACACTTACGGCATAAAAAAGCGCGACACGGCCAAATGGCCGGTGGCCGCGGCGTTCCGCCGCCAAGCGCCTACACTGATTGAACCGTGCCGCCGCATCGCACTCGACCCGCCGACCGCCCATGCCCTCAGCCGCGTTCCGTGCTCTCTGCCACCCACTCGCCGCCGCTCGCCGTTGCGGGCGACGTCTCGCCATCGCCGGCCTGACCCTGTCGGCCGCCGGCCTCGCCGCACACACCAGCCTGGCCGCCGCACCGCCCGTCGACAAGCTGAGCGTGCCGCCCGGCTTCCATGTGGAGGTGCTGGCGGCCGACATCGCGAATGCTCGCGAGATGGCCTGGTCGCCGCGCGGCATTCTCTATGTCGGCTCGACAGAAGGCAGCGTACATGCGCTGACGCTGCGCGACGGCCGCGTGGTGGCGCGGCATGTGGTGGCGTCGGGGCTGGAGATGCCGGTGGGCGTGGCCTACCGAGACGGCGCGCTCTACATTTCCGCGATCTCGCGGATCCTGCGCCTCGACCGCATCGACGACCAGCTCGCCGCGCCGCCCAAGCCGGCACTGGTGACCGACAAGCTGCCGGCCGATCGGCAGCACGGCTGGAAATTCATCGCGTTCGGCCCCGACGGCAAGCTCTACGTGCCGGTCGGCGCGCCCTGCAACATCTGCGAGCCGGATCGCGACCGCTACGCGATGCTCGGCCGCATGAACCCCGACGGCAGCGATTACCAGGTGTTCGCACGCGGCATCCGCAATACGGTCGGGTTCGACTGGCATCCGTCGACGCACGCGCTGTGGTTCACCGACAACGGCCGCGACATGCTCGGCGACGACCGCCCCGACGACGAACTGAATCAGGCGCCGCGCGCAGGACTCGACTTCGGCTACCCGTATTGCCACGCCGGCGACATCGCCGATCCGCAGTACGGCCGCGGCCACCCGTGCAGCGGCTTCACGCCGCCTGCGTCCAAGCTTGGCGCGCACGTGGCCGCGCTCGGCATGCGCTTCTACACGGGCACGATGTTTCCGGCCGACTACCGCAACGCGATCTTCATCGCCGAGCACGGCTCGTGGAATCGCAGCAGCAAGGTCGGCTACCGCGTGGTGCGCGTGAATATCGGACCGGACGGGCGCACGACCGGCCAGCAAGTGTTCGCGCAGGGCTGGCTGCAGGCCGGCGACGAGGTGTGGGGCCGCCCGGCCGATGTGCTGCCGCTGCCCGACGGCTCGCTGCTCGTGAGCGACGACTACGCCGGCGCCATCTACCGGATCACTTATACCGGGCACCCGGGCGCGCCCGACAATCGGCCGGGCGCCGCGCCGTAGAATGCGCCATCGGCGCAATGGTTGCGCCGCCCGTTCCGCGCCGCCTTCCCTACCGGTTCGTCATGCTCAGCCAACCGCCGCGTTTCCGCTCGAAAACCGTCACCGCCGCGCTCGCCTTTCTGTTCGGCTCGCTCGGCGCACATCGCTTCTATCTGTATGGCCGGCGCGACCCGGCCGGCTGGGCGCATCTGGCCGGCACGCTGCTCGGCGTGCCCGGCCTGCTGCTGCTCCAGCACACCGAACGCGCCTCGCTGCTCGGCTGGGCGCTCGCCGCGCCGGGCGCGATCTCGTTGCTTGCCGCGTTTCTGGCAGCGATCGTCTACGGGCTGCGCGCCGACGACAAGTGGGACGCGCAATTCAATGCGTCGAGCGAGCAGCACAGCCAGTCGGGCTGGACGGTGATCTTCATCGTGATCTTTTCGCTGCTGATCGGCGCGTTCCTGCTGATGACCTCGCTTGCGCTGTCGTTCCAGACCTACTTCGAATCGCAGGTGCAGGCTGCCAAGGAACTGTCGCAATAAGCGCCGGCTAGAACAGGCTCAGTTGCGGCGTGACGGCGGCCGCGGCGCGCGCCCTGGCCGGCTGCGGCGCGCAGAACTGCGAGAAGTCGAGAATGCCGCGCCTGCGCTCGTTCAAACCGAGACGCTTGGCCGCCTGACGGAAGCGCTGCTTCATCAGGTCGGCCCACAGGCCCTCGCCCTTCATCCGGCTCGCGAAATCCGATTCGTAATCCTTGCCGCCGCGCATGTCGCGCACGCGCGCCATCACGCGCTCGGCGCGATCGGGAAAGTGCGCGGCGAGCCATTCGCGAAACAGCGGCGCGACTTCCCACGGCAGGCGCAGCACGATATAGCTCGCATGCGTCGCGCCGGCCTCGGCGCACGCTTCGAGCACGCGCTCCAGATCGGGCTCGGTGACGAACGGAATGACCGGCGCGATGCTGACGCCCACCGGCACGCCCGCATCGCGCAACGCGCGGATCGTGCGCAGCCGCCGCGACGGCGTGGCCGCGCGCGGTTCGAGCGCGCGGGCCAGATCGGCGTCGAGCGTGGTGATCGTGACGGCCGCCATGACCTGGCCGCGCTCGGCCATCGGCGCGAGCAAGTCGAGATCGCGCTCGATCAGCGAATTCTTGGTGATCGCCGCGAACGGCTGCCCGTGATCGTGCATGACCTGAATCACGTCGCGCGTGATGCGCCGCTCGCGCTCGCACGGCTGGTAGGCATCGGTATTGACGCCGAGCGCGATCGGCTCGGGCACGTAGCCGCGCTTGCCGAGCTCGCGCTCGAGCAGCTCGGCCGCGTTGACCTTGGCGTAGATCCGGCTTTCGAAATCGAGCCCCGGCGACAAACCCAGATAGCTGTGCGTGGGCCGTGCGAAACAGTAGATGCAGCCGTGCTCGCAACCGCGATACGGGTTCAGCGACACGTTGAACGGAATATCGGGCGACGCGTTGCGCGTGAGAATGCTCTTGGCGCGCTCGTCGAACACCTGCGTGCGCAGCGCCGGACGGGCTTCGTCTGCCTCGCCGGCCCAGCCGTCGTCGACCGTCTCGCGCTGGTCGCGCTCGTAGCGGCCCTGCAGGTTGCCCACCGCGCCACGCCCCTTGCGCGGCGCGGGCGGCGCCACCGGGTATTCGACATCGGATCGATCGCTCATCACGCCCCTTCGTCACGAACGGCGCAGGCGAAAATTCGCCGCGCCAAATACTGTTTATTTATACAGTATTTGGCGCGGCGCGCCAAGCTGGCGAGTGGATCAGTCCTCGACCGAGATGGTCAACGTCTCCTTGATCTCCTCCATCACCACATAGCTCTTGGACTGCACGGCGCCAGGCAGTTGCAACAGGATGTCGCCGAGCAGCTTCCGGTAATCTGCCATTTCGCCGATACGGGCCTTGATCAGGTAGTCGAAATCGCCGGAAACCAGGTGGCATTCGAGCACCTCGTCGATCTTCATGACCTCGCGGCGGAACTGCTCGAACATGTTGCCGCTCTTGTGGTCGAGCGTGATCTCGACGAACACCAGCAGCGCCGCGCCCAACAAGGCCGGATCGACGCGAGCGTGATAGCCGGTGATCACGCCGTCGCGTTCCATGCGCCGCACGCGCTCGATGCACGGCGTGACGGTCAGGCCAACCTGCTCGGCGAGGTCCTTCATGGCCATGCGGCCGTCCGCCTGGAGCAGTTTCAGGATGCGGCGATCGAGCTTGTCGAGGGCGCGGACTGGTTGACGTTGGGTTCTCATCCGGTTTTTTCTAAAAATCGAAAAAATACAATAACAAAAACTGGAACGCGGACAATACCATAGCGGAAAAAACTAGGTCGTAACGTGAAGGCAGCGATGCAGGTGCATCCCCGAGGCGTTCCGGCTTTTTTCCCTCTGGAGCAGCTATGCGTGTCGTGATTCTCGGAAGCGGTGTGGTGGGCGTGACGAGCGCCTATTATCTGGCGCGCGCCGGCCATGAAGTGACGGTGATCGATCGCGAGGCCGGCCCGGCGCTCGAGACGAGCTTCGCCAATGCCGGCCAGATCTCGCCCGGCTATGCTGCGCCCTGGGCCGCACCCGGCGTGCCGCTGAAGGCCGTCAAATGGATGTTCGAGAAGCACGCGCCGCTCGCGATCCGCCTCGACGGCTCGCGCTTCCAGTTGCAATGGATGTGGCAGATGCTGCGCAACTGCACGGCCGAGCGCTATGCGGTGAACAAGGGCCGCATGGTGCGCCTCGCCGAGTACAGCCGCGATTGTTTCCAGGCGCTGCGCGCCGACACCGGCATCCAGTACGAAGGGCGCACCGGCGGCACGCTGCAACTGTTCCGCACGCAGGCGCAATTCGACGGCGCGGCGAAGGACATCGCCGTGCTGCGCGACGCCAACGTGCCGTTCGAGCTGCTGACGGCCGATCAACTGAAGAACGCCGAGCCGGCGCTGGGCGCCGTGTCGCACAAGCTGACGGGCGGCCTGCGCCTGCCGGGCGACGAAACCGGCGACTGCCAGTTGTTCACCACGCGCCTCGCCGCGATGGCCGAGGAACTGGGCGTGCAATTCCGCTACAACACGTCGATCGACGCGCTCGCCGTGGCCGGCGGCCGGATCGCGGGCGTGCAGTGCGGCAGCGAACTGGTGCGCGCCGACGCCTATGTGGTGGCGCTCGGTTCGTATTCGACGCAGTTCCTGTCGAACCTCGTCAAGATCCCGGTCTATCCGCTCAAGGGCTATTCGATCACGGCGCCGATCGTCAACGCCGAGTCGGCTCCCGTGTCGACCGTGCTCGACGAAACCTACAAGATCGCGATCACGCGTTTCGATTCGCGGATCCGCGTGGGCGGCATGGCCGAGATCGCCGGGTTCGACAAGCGCCTGAACCAGGCGCGCCGCGAAACGCTCGAAATGTGCGTGAACGATCTGTTCCCGGGCGGCGGCGACACCGCGAAGGCCACGTTCTGGACGGGCCTGCGCCCGATGACGCCGGACGGCACGCCGATCGTCGGCCGCACGCCGATGCCGAACCTGTTCCTGAACACCGGCCACGGCACGCTCGGCTGGACGATGTCGTGCGGTTCGGGCCAACTGCTCGCCGATCTGATGTCGGGCAAGAAGCCGGCGATCCAGGCCGACGATCTGTCCGTGCATCGCTATCTGAGCGAAGCCGGCGGCAGCACGCGTCCGGCCTACGCCTGACCGGCGGCAGCGGCACCCATGAAGAAAGGGCACCCGAGGGTGCCCTTTTTCACGACCGCGGCAAATGCGCCGCCCGGTTCAGAACTGGTCTTCGGTCAACATCAGCACGCTGTCCTTGCCCGTCGCGCCGACGATCGATTCGGCGATGCCGTTCGCCTGCACGAGCACATGCTGCGCGTAGAACTGCGCGATCGCGATCTTCGCGTCGTGGAACGCCGTATCGTCGGTGCGGTTGCGTTGCGCGGCGAGCAGCGCACGCGCCATCTGCCAGCCGCACAGCACGATGCCGGCCAGCTTCAGGTACGGCACGCTGCCGAGAAACACGGCGTTCGGATCGCCCTTCGTTTGCGCGACCACGTAATCGACCACCGCACTCAATGCCGTCGCACCGCCGGCCAGATGCTTGCGCATCGCGGCGAACGCCGGCGTGTCCTCGGCGCCGAGCGCCTCGACGGTTTCGCCGATCCCGGCCAGCAGCGCCTTCGCCACCGCGCCGCCGTCGCGCACGGTCTTGCGGCCGACCAGATCGTTGGCCTGGATCGCCGTGGTGCCTTCGTAGATCGCGAGAATGCGCGCGTCGCGGTAATACTGCGCAGCGCCCGTTTCCTCGATGAAGCCCATGCCGCCGTGCACCTGCACGCCGAGGCTCGCCACCTCGTTGACCATCTCCGTGCTCCAACCCTTGACGATCGGCACCAGGTATTCGTAGATCGCCTGGTGACGGGCGCGCTCGGCCGCATCGGCATGCGCGTGCGCCTGATCGCTGTGCGCGGCGGCCACGTAGGCCAGCGCGCGCGCGCCTTCGGTCAGCGCGCGCATCGTGCCGAGCATGCGGCGCACGTCGGGGTGATGGATGATCGTGACGGATTGTTTGGCGGAACCGTCGACGGGGCGGCTCTGCACGCGCTCCTTCGCGAACGCGGCAGCCTTCTGATAGGCGCGATCGGCCACGCCGATGCCCTGCATGCCCACGCCGAAACGGGCGGCGTTCATCATGATGAACATGTATTCGAGGCCGCGATTCTCCTCGCCGATCAGATAGCCGATCGCGCCGCCGTGATCGCCGTATTGCAGCACGGCGGTGGGGCTCGCCTTGATGCCGAGCTTGTGCTCGATCGACACGCAATGCACGTCGTTGCGCTCGCCGAGGCTGCCGTCCTCGTTGACGAGGAACTTCGGCACGATGAACAGCGAAATGCCCTTCACGCCGTCGGGCGCGTTCGGGATGCGGGCCAGCACGAGGTGGACGATGTTGTCCGCCATGTCGTGCTCGCCCCAGGTGATGAAGATCTTGGTGCCGAACACCTTGAAGCTACCGTCGCCCTGCGGCTCGGCGCGCGAGCGCACCAGCGCGAGATCGGAACCGGCCTGCGGCTCGGTCAGGTTCATCGTGCCGGTCCACTCGCCGGAGATCAGCTTCGGCACGTAGCGCGATTTCTGCTCGTCGCTGCCGGCCGTCAGCAGCGCCTCGATGGCGCCGTCGGTCAGCAGCGGACACAGCGCGAACGACAGATTCGAGGCATTGAGCATCTCGATGCACGGCGTGGCGATCAGCTTCGGCAAGCCCTGGCCGTCGTACTCGACCGGATGCTGCAGCCCCTGCCAGCCGCCCGCGACGAACTGGCGGAACGCGTCGCCGAAACCGGCCGTCGCCGTCACCGCGCCCTGGCTCCACGAGCTGGGCTGCCGGTCGCCTTCGACGTTCAGCGGCGCGAGCACCTCGCCGCAGAACTTCGCCGACTCGTCGAGCACGGCCTGCGCGGTGTCGAAGCCGGCGTCCTCGAAGCCGGGCAGCTTCGCGACGTCGTCGATGCCGGCCAGCTCCTTCATCACGAACAGCATGTCCTTGACGGGCGCGATGTAGCTCATGGTGCTCCTCTCCTCTGTCTGCTTATGGTCAAAAAAAGGGGCGCTCGCTGCGCCCCTTTGTCGTGCTTATCGGCGCGTCGTCAACCGATGCGCTTGGCGGCCGGCGCTCAGCCGAGTGCCGTCACGAGCTCCGGCACGACCGTGAACAGATCGCCCACGATGCCGTAATCGGCCACGCTGAAAATCGGCGCTTCCTCGTCCTTGTTGATCGCGACGATCACCTTCGAATCCTTCATCCCGGCCAGATGCTGGATCGCACCCGAAATCCCCACCGCGATGTACAGCTGCGGCGCGACGATCTTGCCCGTCTGCCCAACCTGGAAATCGTTCGGCACGTAGCCCGCATCCACCGCCGCGCGCGAGGCGCCCAGCGCCGCACCGAGCTTGTCGGCCAGCGGCTCCAGCGTCGCCGTGTAGTTCTCGCCGCTGCCCAGGCCCCGGCCGCCCGACACAATGATCTTCGCGCTCGTCAGCTCCGGACGATCCAGCTTCGTCACTTCGCGATTCACGAACTGCGACTTGCCCGAATCGGCCGCCGCCTCGATCTTCTCGACCGCCGCGCTGCCGCCTTCGGCCGCCACCGGGTCGAAGCCGGTCGCGCGCACCGTGATCACCTTGATCGGATCGCTCGATTGCACCGTTGCGATCGCGTTGCCCGCGTAGATCGGGCGCTCGAACGTGTCGGCGCTATCGACGGCCGTGATGTCCGAAATTTGCGCGACGTCGAGCTTCGCTGCGATGCGCGGCGCGACGTTCTTGCCGTACGCGGTGGCCGGCGCGAGGATATGCGAGTAGTCCTTCGCAATGTTCAGCACCGTCGCTTCGACGTTTTCGGCCAGGCCTTCGGCCAGATGCGGCGCGTCGGCCAGCAGCACCTTCGCCACGCCGGCGATCTTCGCCGCGGCATCGGCGGCGGCCTGCGCGTTGCCGCCGGCCACCAGCACGTGAATGTCGCCGCCGATCTTCTGGGCGGCGGCCACCGTGTTCAGCGTCGCGGCCTTGATCGAGGCATTGTCGTGTTCGGCAATGATCAGAATCGTCATCTTTGTCTCCCCTTACAGCACTTTCGCTTCGGTCTTCAGCTTCTCGACCAGCGTCTTCACGTCGGCCACCTTCACACCCGCCGCGCGCTTGGGCGGCTCGGCCACCTTCAGCGTCTTCAGGCGCGGCGCGACGTCCACGCCGAGGTCTTCCGGCTTGACGTTTTCCAGGGGCTTCTTCTTCGCCTTCATGATGTTCGGCAGCGTCACGTAGCGCGGCTCGTTCAGGCGAAGATCGGTGGTGACCACGGCCGGCAGCGTGAGCGACAGCGTTTCCGAACCGCCGTCCACTTCGCGTGCGACGGTCGCGCGGCCGTCGGCGATCGTCACCTTCGAGGCGAACGTCGCTTGCGGCAGGCCGGCCAGCGCGGCCAGCATCTGGCCCGTCTGGTTCGAATCGTCGTCGATCGCCTGCTTGCCGAGGATCACCAGTTGCGGCTGCTCCTTGTCGACCAGCGCCTTGAGGATCTTCGCCACGGCCAGCGGCTCCACGCCTGCATCGGCCGTGCCCGCTTCCACCAGGATCGCGCGGTCGGCCCCGATCGCCAGCGCCGTGCGCAGCGTTTCCTGCGCCTGCGCCACACCGATCGACACGGCGATCACTTCGGTCGCCACGCCCGCTTCCTTCAGGCGCACCGCCTCTTCCACGGCAATCTCATCGAACGGGTTCATCGACATCTTCACGTTCGCGATATCGACGCCCGTTCCGTCCGACTTCACGCGCACCTTCACGTTGTAGTCGACCACTCTTTTTACCGGCACCAGGATTTTCATGCACACGCTCCAAAGTTACGAATACGACCGACGGCCATTTTATAGCGTCGCCACCATCAGGGCGGCAAGCGGAGCCATCTGGCCCCTCGACCGACGAGGATAACGTCATTCGGCGACACGCCGGCAATAGCGAACGATCGTTCTATTTTAGGGGAGAAAAATCCCTCAAGCCAAGCGCGGGTTCTGGACCCCCGCCTCTAATCGGCGGCACGCGCGATGCTGCGCCACCGATACGACATGGAAAACGGCCGGCAAACGCCGGCCCGAATTCGACATTCGCGCTGCCGCGGCGCGCTTCAACGGTGGCTCAGGCGGCGCACCAGCCAGTCGCCGAACGACTGCACGATCTGCACGAACACGATCAGGATCGCCACGACCGTCCACATCACGTCCGGTTCGTAGCGCTGATAGCCGTAGCGAATGCCAAGGTCGCCCAGGCCGCCGCCGCCGATCGCGCCGGCCATCGCCGAATAGCCGACCAGCGACACGAACGTAATGGTCAGGCCCGCGACGATGCCGGGCCATGCCTCGGGCAGCAGCACCTTGAACACGATCTGGCGCGTGGTGGCGCCCATCGCGAGCGCCGCTTCGATCAGGCCCCGATCGACTTCGCGCAGCGCCGTCTCGACCAGCCGCGCGATGAACGGCGCGGACGCCAGCGTCAGCGGCACCACGGCCGCGGCCGTGCCGATCGACGAACCGACGATCAGCCGCGTGAACGGAATCACCGCGACCAGCAGGATGATGAACGGCGTCGAGCGCACCGCATTGACGAGCCCGCCAAGCAGGCGGTTGACGGCGAGGTTCTGCAGCACGCCCTGGCGATCGGTCAGGTACAGCAGCACGCCGAGCGGCAGCCCGACCAGCGCGCCGACCACGCCGGAGATGCCGACCATGATCAGCGTCTCCCAGAACGACTGCACGAACATATCCAGCATTTCACTCAACATGCGACAACTCCTCGACCACCACGCCCTGCTCGCGCAAATACGCGAGCGCTTCGCCGACCTTGCCCGGTTCGCCGCCCGCGAGCACCGCGAGCGAGCCGAACGGCTGGCCCTGGATCTCGTCGATCTGGCCGTGCAGGATGTTGAAATCCAGTTCGTAACGGCGGATCGTCTCCGACAGGATCGGCTGGTCGACGCCGTTGCCGGCAAACGCCAGACGCAGCAGATGGCTGCGGCCGCCCTTGAGCTTCTCGGCGACGCGCGCCTTCAGCGCCGGCGGCAGTTCCTGCGCGATCACGTCGCCGATCAGCGCGCGCGTGACTTCGTGATGCGGTTGCATGAACACGTCGATGACGGGGCCGGTTTCCACCACGCGGCCGGCGTCGAGCACGGCCACGCGGTCGCACACCTGCTTGATCACTTCCATCTGGTGCGTGATCAGCACGATCGTCAGGCCGAGTTCGCGGTTGATCTTGCGCAGCAGGTCGAGAATCGCGCGCGTGGTTTCGGGGTCGAGCGCCGAGGTGGCTTCGTCCGACAGCAGCACCTTCGGCTTGCTGGCCAGCGCGCGGGCGATGCCGACGCGCTGTTTCTGGCCGCCGCTGATCTGCGACGGGTAGCGATCCTTCTGCGCCGTCAGCCCGACCAGGTCGAGCAGCGGCAGCACGGTCGCGTCGATCTCGGCGCGCTTCGCGCCGGCCAGCTCCAGCGGCAGCGCGACGTTCTGATAGACGGTGCGCGACGACAGCAGGTTGAAGTGCTGGAAGATCATGCCGATGTCGCGCCGCGCGCCGCGCAGATCGTCGGCGGACAGCCGCGTCAGGTCGCGGCCGTCGACCACCACCTCGCCCTCGGTCGGGCGCGTCAGCAGGTTGATGGTGCGCACCAGCGTGCTTTTGCCGGCGCCGCTGCGGCCGATGATGCCGAACACCTCGCCGCGGGGAATCGTCAGATTGACGTTGCGCAGCGCTTCGGTCCAGCCTTGCGGCCCGGCGAATCGCTGCGAGAGATTACGAATTTCGATCATGTAAACAAAACGGCGGAAGCTGCGAGGCCGATCGTGTCGGGCGTCGCCGGCTGCCGCCGCCATATCCGGGAATAGCCGCGCATTTTAACGCAAGCACCTCATTTCCCTTAATAATCGATTCCGCTTCTTTCATAACCTGCGGAAATTAGAGGAGTGCATCCGCGCGACGCGGCGACGGCGCGACTATGATCGTCCGCACTTCCATCCGCCCTTTCGGAGACACGCGCGATGAACGCCACGCTTCCCCCGCCGGGGCATGAAGGGCTCGCAGAAGATGAAGCGGCGGTGCGCGCCGCGCGCGTGCACACCGCCGACGGCGTCGAGCTGGCCGCCTGGCGCTGGCCGGCCGGCGACGCACCGCGCGCGACGGTCGCGCTGATCCACGGGCTGGGCGAGCACGCGCGCCGCTACGACGCGCTGGCCGGCAAGCTGAACGCGGCCGGCATCGAACTCGTGGCCATCGACCTTCGCGGCCACGGCCGCTCGCCCGGCCCGCGCGCCTGGGTCGAACGGTTCGACCGCTATCTCGACGATGCCGACGCGCTCGTCGATTTCGCAACGCGCGGCGCCCGCAGCGATGCGCCGCTGTTCCTGATGGGCCACAGCATGGGCGGCGCGATCGCCGCGCTCTACGCGATCGAGCGCGCGAACGCCCGGGGCCGCCGCTTCTCCGGATTGATCCTGTCGAGCCCGGCGCTGGCGCCCGGCCGCGACGTGCCGCGCTGGATGCTGGCCGCGAGCCGCTTCATCAGCCGCGTCTGGCCGCGCTTTCCGGCATTGAAGATCGACGCCGCGCTGCTCTCGCGCGACCCGGCCGTGGTGGCCGCCAATCGCGCCGATCCGCTCGTGCATCACGGCGCGGTGCCGGCCCGCACCGGCGCGGAAATCCTGGAAGCGATGACGCGGATCGCGCGCGGCCGCGGGGCCCTGACGTTGCCCACGCTCGTCTATCACGGCACGGCCGACAAGCTGACGGAGCCCGAAGGCAGCCGCGAATTCGGCGCGCAGGCCGGCCCCGCCGACAAGACGCTGACGCTCTACGAAGGCAACTATCACGAGACGATGAACGACCTCGAACGCGAGCGCGTGATCGGCGCGCTGATCGGCTGGATCGTGGCGAGAAGCTGAGGCGCGGCGGTCAGCCGCCGCGCTCAGATCCCGGCCAGCGTGCGCAGATGCGCGACCACGCTGCGCCCGAGCGCCGACAGGTTGTAGCCCCCCTCGAGGCAACTGACGATGCGGCCCTGCGCATGTCGCCGCGCCACCTCGCAGATCTGCGCGGTCAGCCATTCGTAGTCGGCCTCGACCAGCCCCATGCGGCCGAGGTCGTCCTCGCGATGCGCGTCGAAGCCGGCCGACACGAACAGCATCTGCGGCCGGAACGCGTCGAGCCGCGGCATCCACAGCAGATCCACCGTTTCGCGGATCGTCATGCCGTTGGTGCGCGCCGGCACCGGCACGTTGACCATGTTCGCGGCCGGGTGCTCGGTGCCCGAGAACGGGAACAGCGGATGCTGGAAGAAGCTGCACATCAGCACGCGCGCGTCGTTCGCGAACGCCGCCTCGGTGCCGTTGCCGTGATGCACGTCGAAATCGATCACGGCGACGCGTTCGAGCCCGTGCACCTCGAGCGCATGGCGCGCCGCGATCGCCACGTTGTTGAAGAAGCAGAAGCCCATCGCGCGCGCCGGTTCGGCGTGATGGCCGGGCGGCCGCACGCTGCAGAACGCGTTGTCGTAGCGTCCGCCGATCACCGCATCGGTGGCCGCGATCGCCGCGCCGGCCGCGCGCAACGCAGCGCGCCAGGTATGCGGGTTCATCGAGGTGTCGGGGTCGAGCGCGAAGTAGCCGGCTTCGGGTGCGCTGGTGCGGAGGTATTCGATGTGCGCGCGCGTGTGGACGCGCGCCAGATCCGCTTCGGCCGCGAGCGGCGCGCTCTCGTGCTCGATCAGGTCGTCGATCCGGCTGGCGATCAGTTGATCCTGGATCGCCGACAGCCGCGACGGGCATTCCGGATGCCATTCGCCCATCTCGTGCAGCAGGCAATCGGGATGCGTATAAAAAGCGGTGGCCATTGACGTGTGTCGCGGCATGGGCTAAACCGGTGCCGCGAGTCTCCTTCGATGATGACGACGCGTCGTCGCGCGTGGATTCGCCGCTAACTTACCACACTGGCCCCTGCCTCAAACCGATGCACCAAAAGCGTCAGTTATACTGGCCCGAACTCAATCGCGCCGCCCTTCCTCCGGTACCCATGACTCTCCGATCGTCCGCCGTCTCCCCTTCGCTCCGTTCGCCCTCCCGCTTCCCGCTCAAGAGCCTGGTGCTCGCTGCAGCCGTTGCGACGCTGGCCGCATGCGCGCAGACGCCGGCCGGCCCGCAGGCCGCGCAGCCGCCCGGCGCGATCGCCACCGCACCGGCGAGCG
>NZ_JAAGPF010000740.1 GCF_017104645.1 Burkholderia sp. Ac-20379 | reverse complement strand
AGGAACGCACGAGTGAACAACACAGCAGGGTCAATGCATTGTGAGTAACTCGCTATCACTTGTGCTCCACCCACGGCCACCGCCTCCACCCCTGCCCCCAACGCTCTTTCCCTGCACGACGCTCTTCCGATCACGCCGCACCACGCACCGCCGCCGCACACCTGCGCGGGCAGCACGAAGCGCCACACCGGGCCGTCGCGCCAGGCGGCGTCCCAGCCGGCGCCCAGCGCGCGGCGGCCAGCTTCGAGCGCATGCTGAAAATGCCGGTCCCAGCCCTCGACGAACTCGCCCGGCAAACGCCGTCTCACGAAATCGCCGGCCGCGGGCAGCTTGCCGTAGAACCCGACGCCGCTCATCGCGGGCACCTGAAACGCCGCACGGCGTCGCCGAGGAACGGATTGCGCAGGCTCGCGGGCTGGATCGGCAGGCGCACCGCGTGGCCGTCGAACGAGAAGCTCGCCACCATGCGCAGGTCGCCCTGCTTCTGCGGATGCCCGGCGTCGAGCGCGTGGAACCACGCCCAGTCGCCATCGAAGCGCAGCGGCGTGCCGACCGGATGGTTCGACGCGTCGAACGCGCTGATCGCCACATGGCCCGGCTGCGGCCCCGGCCATACCATCGCGGCGCTCGAGGCCGACGACGCGCCGTTCGCGGTCACGTCCAGCTTCTGCCCGTCCACCTCCACCACCACGCGCGCGATCGCCGCGTCCGTCTGCGGCGCGAGCAGCGTGAAGCCGACATGCGCCTGCGCGCCGCCGCCGAAGAAGCTCTGGCGGATCTCGTCGGCCACCTGCGCGCCGGCCAGCACGCTGTCCGGCCCCGGCGGCGCGCCCGGCTTCCAGCGCCAGGCGCGCGCGCCGGTATCCACGCGCTGCGCGAGCGTCGACTTGAAGAAGCTGTCGAAGCGCCCGCCGTTGCCGAACAGCTCGGTGAAGTTCTGCACCGGGATGTCCGACGCGCCGCCCGGCGCGAACGGGTAGCGGCCGTCGACGAAGCTCGCGCAGTCGTTGCCGGCCGCCGCGCGAAACTGCTCGGCCAGCGCGGCGCTA
>NZ_JAAGPF010000739.1 GCF_017104645.1 Burkholderia sp. Ac-20379 | reverse complement strand
GCCGCTTCGCGCGCCAGCTCGGCGCGCAGGTGCCGGGCCGCCTCGTCAGCAGCGCCAAGAGCTGGCTGTCGAACGCCTCGGTGGACCGGCTCGCGCCGATCCTGCCGTGGGGCGCGCCCGACGAGGTCGACAAGGTCTCGCCGGTGGCCGCCAGCGCCAGCTATCTGGCGCACGTGCGGGCGGCCTGGAATCATCGCTTTCCGGCATCTCCGCTCGAAACCCAGGACGTCGTCCTGACCGTGCCCGCGTCGTTCGACGACGGCGCGCGCGCCCTCACGCTCGAAGCCGCCCGCGCAGCCGGGCTGCCCGCGCTGCGGCTGCTCGAGGAGCCGCAGGCCGCGTTCTACGACTGGCTCTATCAGCACCGCGACGGCCTCGGCAAGGCGCTCGACGGCACGCGGCTCGTGCTGGTGTGCGACGTGGGCGGCGGCACCACCGATCTGACGCTGATCCGCGTGGAACCCGGCGCACCCGACGAGCACGGCGCGCCGCGCCTCACGCGGATCGGCGTCGGCAATCACCTGATGCTCGGCGGCGACAACATGGATCTGGCGCTCGCGCACCTGGCCGAGCGTCGGCTGACGGGCGCGGACGCCAATGGCTCGGCCGGCGGCGCCCCCGCGCGGCTGAGCGCCGCGAGCCTGTCGCAACTGGTCGAGCGCTGCCGCGTGGCCAAGGAGCAACTGCTCGGCGACGCCGCGCCCGACGCGGTGCCTGTCACGCTGCTCGGCGCCGGCTCGAAGCTGATCGGCGGCGCGCGCAGCACCCAGCTTGCGCGCGGCGAGGTCGAACAGATCGTGGTGGACGGCTTCTTCCCCGCCGGCCGCGCCGACGAGATGCCGCGCCGCTCGCGCGCGGCGATCGTCGAATTCGGGCTGCCGTACGCGGCCGATCCGGCCATCACGCGGCACGTCGCGGCGTTTCTCGCGCGCTTCGCGTCGCAGTCGCGCGAAGCCGTTGCGGACGCAACGGCCGACCCCGCCGACGCCCCGTTCGCAATGCCCGACACGCTGCTGCTGAACGGCGGCGTGTTCCGCGCCCGCGCGCTGGCCGGGCGGCTCAGATCGGGAGAGCGGCGTGCAGGGGAAGAGGGGTGGTGGCAGGGTAGATCTCGGTTGGGCCGCTGTCGAAACAAATAAAAACA
>NZ_JAAGPF010000738.1 GCF_017104645.1 Burkholderia sp. Ac-20379 | reverse complement strand
CAGGCCGCTGCGCAGCTGCAGGAACGTGGCTGCCGCCTTCAGCGCCAGCGCCACCGCCACGAACGCCACCGCGAGCCGCATGCGCGGCGCCTGGCGGCGCATCGTCAGCGACGCCAGCGCGAGCGCGGCGTACAGGCCGAGCGCGGCCAGCACCACCTCCCAGGCGGTATCCGAAAGACGCGCGTCGATCGCATCGGGCCAGATGTCGAGCCGCCAGTGCGCCGGCGCCCAGGCCAGCAGCGCGTCGCGCATCGACAGGTCGGCGCGATCCCACAACTCGCTGGGCCAACTGCCGATGCCGAACAGGAACGGCGACGGGAACAGCACCGCGAACGGCCAGAGCGCCGACAGCAGCAGCGGCGTGGCGGCGTCGCGCTCGAACCACGCGTCGCGCAGCCGCCGCAGCACGCCGCGCTCGACCAGCGCGGGCACGGCCGGCGCCGCGATGGCCGCGCCGAGCCGCGCCCCGAGCGCGTTCGCGCCGAGATCGAGATTCGACGCCACCCGCGTCGGCAGATAGGTTTGCAGCGCTTCCATCGAGCCCGACACGAGCGTGCCGAACAGCGTCGCCAGCAGCGCGGCCGGCACGCCCTTCACGCGCGGATACAGCGCGGCCACGGCCAGCGCGCCGAGCGGCAGGTAGCCGATCACGTTGGTGACGACGTCGAAGCCTGTCCAGTAGCGCGGCATCGGCGCGAGCAGGTAATCGAACGGGCCGACGCCGAGCGAGCGCCAGCCGAGAAACGGGTACAGCGAGGCGTAGACGACCAGCGCCGCGTAGGCCGCGAACAGCCGCCGCCCCAGCGACGACGGCCCGCGCGACGGCGCAGCGGCGGGCGTCATCGCGGCGGCTCCGTGCAGCGGGAGGCCGGCCGCGCGCGCGTCATTGCAGCCCGGAGGCCTGCACGGCGAGCCACGCCACCATCTGCGCGACGAGGTCGTTA
>NZ_JAAGPF010000737.1 GCF_017104645.1 Burkholderia sp. Ac-20379 | reverse complement strand
AGGGCCAGGGCATCTAGAATATGGTGAGCCGCTAGCGAGCTCGCTATACGCGTGCTAACGAATGTGCGTCATCGCGCGACGTCGTGCGTAGAGATCGGAATGTGTGTATAGATGCACAACGTGCGCACGGCGTATGGATGGCGCAGAGTTGTGTCAACCTCTGACGCTGATCGTGCTAAAGCTTGTTGAGTCACGAAGAGGCCGACTGTGTTTTTTTTTTTTTTTTTTTTTTTAATAATCC
>NZ_JAAGPF010000736.1 GCF_017104645.1 Burkholderia sp. Ac-20379 | reverse complement strand
GCCAATGGGCGGACCCGGCCGCGCTCAACGCGGTGCTCGCGTCGGGCAGCCATCATCTGGAATTGCAGTGGACGCAGGCGGGCGAGCCGGCGCTGGTGTCGCGGCGCACGGATCTCGGCGCGGCGGCGGTGCTGCTGCCGGTGGCCGAGGCGCTGGCGCGGCTGCTGGCCGAGGCGGATTTCGGCCTGGTGCGCAAATGCGAGTGCGACGAGTGCACGCTGCTGTTTCACGACCGCACCAAATCGCATCGGCGGCGCTGGTGCAGCATGGCGATGTGCGGCAACCGGATGAAGGTGGCGGCGTATCGGGCGCGGCAGAAGGGATGAGCGGAGGGAACGGCGGGCGCGGCGCTAAGCCCGTGCCCGCGTAGCGCTGCTTGCGGCGGAGGAAGGTGCGGCCGAGGCGCGGCGGCGGGGAGGACCGCCGCCGCGCCGGCGGGTTACGGGCTCGTGCCGTTACCGCTCGTGGAAGGCGTGTCGGGCGTGGGCGTCGGCGAATCCGACGGCGCCTCGGACGGAAAGCCGTTGCCCGCGCCGCCGCCGTTCGTTCCGGCGTTGCCGTTGTTGCCGTTGTTGCCGTTGCCGGGGCTGTAAGCACCGTTGCCATAGCCGCCGTAACCGCCGTTCGCGCCGCTCACGCCATTACGGCCGCGATTCCCCGCAGCCGGCGCGGGCTGCTGCAACATCGGCGGCGCGGAA
>NZ_JAAGPF010000735.1 GCF_017104645.1 Burkholderia sp. Ac-20379 | reverse complement strand
CCGGGCTGCGGCTCGTGCCGGTGCCGGTCGATGCGCACGGTCTCGCGCCCGGCCCGGCGCTGTGGCGCGAAGCGCCGCCGCGGCTCATCTACATCACGCCGTCGCATCAGTACCCGCTCGGCGCGGTGATGACGCAGGAGCGGCGCATCGCGCTCGTGCAGGCCGCGCGCGACGCCGGCGCGTGGATCGTCGAGGACGACTACGACAGCGAGTTCCGCCATCACGGCACGCCGCTGGCCGCGTTGCAGAGCGCGGTGCGCGACGCGCCGGTGATCTACCTCGGCACGTTCAGCAAGGTGATGTTCCCCGCGCTGCGGGTGGGTTTCGTGGTGGCGCCCGACGCGATCGCGCCGGCGCTTGAGCACGTGTCGTCGGCGCTGTCGCCGCGCGGGCGGCTCGCCGATCATCTGGCGCTCGCCGAATTCATCGAAGCCGGCCATTTCAGCCGCCATCTGCGCCGCATGCGGCGCGTCTACGCGGAGCGCCGCGACGTGCTGCACGACACGCTCACGCGCCGCCTCGGCGGCCTGCTCACGGTGTCGGCCGGCGACGGC
Organism: Burkholderia sp. Ac-20379; assembly: GCF_017104645.1. Lineage (GTDB taxonomy): Bacteria > Pseudomonadota > Gammaproteobacteria > Burkholderiales > Burkholderiaceae > Burkholderia. Next base: position 436 of record NZ_JAAGPF010000735.1, on the reverse strand, counting down.
GGCATGCATCTGTCGGCGCGGCTCGACGCGCCGGTGTCCGATCTCGACGTGACGCGCGCGGCCGCCGCGCACGATCTGGTGCTGCGCCCGCTCTCGCCGTTCTGCCTGCCGGGCACCGACGCCGCGCCCTACAACGGGCTCGTGCTCGGTTACGGCAACGTGCCGGTGGAAACGATCGAGGCCGGCGTGACGCGGCTCGAACGCGCGATCGACGACGCGTGCCGTGCGGCGCGCCCGCCGCGGGCCGCCTGACGGCGGGCCTGCACCGCCGGCGCAACTGGCATATGCCATCGATATTGCTGCGTATGCCAAAACATATTGGTCAGACGCCCCGCTCGTGGCGTAGGCTTGTCGCCCGGTCGTCATGCCCTGCCAGGGCGCCAGCACACTCGGTGGTCAAGAAATGAATCGTCGGTTCCGGTTGTCGGTGGTTGCG
>NZ_JAAGPF010000734.1 GCF_017104645.1 Burkholderia sp. Ac-20379 | reverse complement strand
CCCGACGATCCCGATCCGGGCCGCGGTCATGCAGCCTCCCGCAGCCGGATCCGCGAGGCCACCGCATCGACGTGCGGCTGCTGCAGGCAGGACAGGTGATTGCCGCCGATCCGCTCGATGTCGAGGCCGCCCAGCGCCACCTCGCTCCAGAACGTCGTCATGTCGGGTTGCAGGCCGGGCAGGAAGTGCAGCGCCTCGTCGTCCTGCAACAGGTGCAGGTCGCCCGCGAACGGCTCGGGACGATAGCGGGCCACCGCCGCCAGGCTGTGCCGGAACACGCGGAACAGGCTGTCGACCTGATCGGGCGCGACTGCCCAGGCGCGCGTGGACACCGTCCTGGCCAGCGCGGCAAGCCGTTCGCCGGCGGGCTGCCGTGCGAGCCGCGCGTAACAGTCGCCGACCTCGGCGTGCTCGCCGTCGAGCGCCGCCAGGCAGCCGGCCGGCAGATGCTCGCCGTGCCGGTCGCGCACCACGCGCAGCGCGCGTTCGAGCCGGACGTCGTCCACCGCATGTCCGGCCGCCACGATGTCCGCGCCGAGCAGGCCGCCGAACGCGCGTTCGAGCAGCAGATCGTCGTCGATCCGGTAGCGGAAACGGTCGCTGCTGATCACGGTGACGGGGTCGAGCGTCGCGCCGCGTTCGAGCAACACGCGGCCCAGCTCGGTGGCCAGCAGGCCGCCCATGCAATAGCCGATCAGGTGGAAGCGTTGCGCGCCGCGCGCGAGCAGCAACTCGGCGTAGTCGGCGGCGAGCGTGGCGATCAGCGCGCCGGGGTCGCAGGCCAGGTAGCGCGTGGCGTCCGGCACGGTGAGGCCGACGATCTCGGCTTGCCGCTCCGGCGCGTCGGCGAGCAACGGCAGCAGCGCGCGATAGGGCGCGAGCGTGCCGCTGCCGTCGTGCAGCACCACGTGCAGGCGCGTCGCGTCGCCGCGCGCCGGGGCCAGCACGATCAGCGGCGAAGCGCCGGCCGAGGCCGACGATCGGAAGAGCACACGGCTGAACTCCAGGCACCATAGAGTACCTCGAATGCCGTCTTATGCCTGAAAAAAAAAAAAAATATACTACCACAT
>NZ_JAAGPF010000733.1 GCF_017104645.1 Burkholderia sp. Ac-20379 | reverse complement strand
CGGCGGCCGCGCATGTCGCCGCCGGGCCCGCTGCGTCGGCGGCACGCCCGGCCCCGCTGACGCCGGTGGAGCGCGCCGCGGTGATCCTGCTCAGCATGGGCGAGCAAGCGGCCGCCGGCGTGCTGCGCTGCCTGTCGCGCGAGGAATTGCTCGGCGTGACGCTCGTGATGTCGCGGATGAACGGCGTGAAGGTCGAGGCCGTGCAGCAGACGATCCATCGTTTCTTCGACGCGTTTCGCGCGCAGAGCAGCGTGCGCGGCGCGTCGCGCTCGTTCCTGCAGCGCTCGCTCGACATGGCGCTCGGCGAGGTGGCGTCGAGCAGCGTGCTGAACCGCATCTACGGCGACGTGATCGGCCCGAAGATCGCGCGACTCCAGTGGGCGCAGCCGCAATGGCTCGCCGATCGTCTCGGCCGCGAGCACGAGCGGATGCAGGCGATGTTCCTGGCGTTCCTGCCGCCCGAGCAGGCGAGCCAGGTGATCCATGCGCTGCCCGCCGATGCGCGCGAAACCGTGCTGCTGCATATCGGGCGGCTCAAGGAAATCGATTTCGAGGTGCTGCGCGATCTGGAGTCCGTCGTCGATGCGTGCATCGCGAATCTGGACACGCAGAGCACGGCCGTCGAAGGCACGCGACAGGCGGCCGAGATCATCAACCGCTTGCCGGGCGATCGCGGGCAGTTGATCGAGCTGCTGCGCGTGCACGATCCGGCGCTCGTCGCCGAGGTCGAGGCGCGCATTTACGACTTCTCGATCCTGGCGCGCCAAAGCGACGCGACCATCGCCGCGATTCTCGAGGCGATCGGGCTCGAGCCGTGGGGCGTGGCATTGCGCGGCGCAGAGCAGGGTTTGCTCGATGCGCTGCTGCATTCGATGCCGCGCCGCTCGGTGCAGGCGTTCGAGGAAATGCTCAAGCGTACCGGCCCCGCGCCGGCCAGCCGCGTCGCGCAGGCGCGCCGCGACATCATGGCCCGCGTGAAGGAATTGTCCGACGAAGGCGACATCGAGCTGCAACTCGTCGCCGAGGATGCGGCGTGATGCAGCCCTACCGCCGTCATGTGTTCCCCTCGCTCGCACGCAGGGCCGAGCCGTCGGGCCGGTTGCGCGACGCCGGGGGCGCAGGCGCGCCGCCGGGCGGTGCGCCCGATTACGCGTGCGAAGCCGGCGAGCCGGCCGCGCAC
>NZ_JAAGPF010000732.1 GCF_017104645.1 Burkholderia sp. Ac-20379 | reverse complement strand
GAACGCTTCCGTCGTCAGGTCGCGCTCGACGAGCCGCGTGGAGGCCGCCTGCGCCAGCGCCAGCGCGTGCGCCGGCTGCGCCAGCATGCGATCGGCCGCGCCGCGCATCGCGCTCGCGTCGAACGCAGGCACGTAGGCCGCGCAATCGGCCGGGAAATAGTCGCGCAAACCGCCCACGTCGCTGACGATCATCGGCTTGCCGACGGCGGCCGCCTCCAGCATCACGGTGATGCCCGACGCGTGCCGGTTGGGGCGCAGCGGCACCACGATCACGTCGGCCCAGTCGTAGAACGCGCGCTGCTTGGCGATGCCCGACACCGAGGCGATCTCGACGTTGTCGCGATGCAGTTCCTGCGGAATCCGCCGGCGCGTGGCCAGCTTGACCTCGTAACGCGCGTTGCCGCCGAACGCCTCGATCAGCGTGGCCCAGTCGCGGTCGCGATCGTTGCCGATGGCGGCGATCCGCAGCGGCCGGTTCGGCGTCCAGATCGCCGGCCGGCGCACCGGAAAATCCTGCGTGTTGAGGCCGTAATAGACCATCACCGCATCGCGCTGCAGATAGTCGCGGCACAGCACGGCGTTGTCGCGCGCGAGCGTGGTCAGCACGTCGGCGCGCGCGAGCAGCTTGCGGTACACCCAGCGGCGCAGCGCGCCGAACTGCGGCCAGCGGTCGAGCAGCCACACGCTCTGCGCGAGCAGGCGCGGGCGCGTGCCGCGTTCGCCGGCCAGCTTGAGGATCAGCGCGGCGGCCAGATGCTCCTGCTCGGTGTGCGTCCAGATCACGTCGGCGGCCAGCAGCGCCTCGCGGTTGCGCCAGGCGTGGATCGCGTCGAAGCCGAGCGCGGCCTTCAGCGCGCGGCGCGCGAGGCCGACCGGGCGCCATTCGCGGCGGTCCTGCGAGTAGCTCATCGCGAACTCGTCCGAGGCCGCGTGGTGATAGCCATACAGGCAGCCGATGTTGTCGCCGGCACGGTAGGTGCGCGGATCGGCGCCATAGAACAGATGAACGTGGACCTGGGTGGCGGTCATGCGAAGCTCCGGGTTCGTGATTCGGGATGCGGGCGGTCGGGGCAAATCGGGGCCGCGCGCCTCAGGCCGCCGCCAGCGGGCGCGCGGCCGG
>NZ_JAAGPF010000731.1 GCF_017104645.1 Burkholderia sp. Ac-20379 | reverse complement strand
GCGCTGCCGCCGTCGCGCATCGCGAGCAGGCCGACGTGCGCGGCGATCGCCTGCGCCATCAATTCGATGCCGATCCAGGCCGGCATCGCGCCGCCGGCATCCGCATACCACGCGTCGGGCCGCACGCTGGCGTGCGCCTCGACGGCCTCCTGGGTGCACGCGACGATCGCGTCGAGCAGCAGCATCGTGCCGCGGTGCGGCAACACGTCGAGCACGTCGTGCAGCGGCACGGCCTCGCGGTTCGTTGCCGGCGTCAAACCGTTGTCCATCTCAACACCCCAGGATCAGGCTGGCATTGCTGCCGCCGAATGCGAACGAATTGCTCATCGCGTAGCGCCCGCGCACATCGCCGCCGAGCCGCCGCGCGGTCTGCACCAGATCGAGCGGCGGCAGCGCCGGGTCGGCCTCGCCGTCCCAGACGTGCACGGGCAACGCGATGCCGCGCGCCAGCGTCAGCCACGCGAACGCCAGCTCGGTGGCGCCCGCCGCGCCGAGCAGGTGGCCGGTCATCGGCTTGGTGCCGCTGGCGGGCACGCCGTCGGGAAACACCTGCGCCATGACCTGGGCTTCCATCGCGTCGTTGTGCGGCGTGGCCGTGGCGTGCAGATTGACGTAGCCGATCTGCGCGGCGCGCACGCCCGCGTCGGCCAGCGCCTCGCCGAGCGCGAGACGCGCGCCGTGCCCGTGCGGATCGGGCGCGGAAATATGGTGGGCGTCGCTCGATTCGCCCGCGCCGGCCAGCCGGATCTCGCCCTCGTCGCGGCTCATCACGAACACGGCCGCGCCTTCGCCGATGTTGATGCCGCGCCGGTGCCGGCTCATCGGATTGGTGCGTTCGGCGCTGACCGATTCGAGCGAGGCGAAGCCCTGCGCGGTCAGCTCGCAGCACGAATCCGCGCCGCCCACCACCACGGCGTCGCACATCCCGAGCCGCAGCAGGCGGCGCGCGGCGGCGAACGTCTTGGCGCTCGAGGTGCAGGCGGTGGACACCGTGTAGGCCGGCCCGGACACGCCCAGCACGGCCTTGACGAACGGCGCGGCGGTGCCGATCTCCATTTGCCGGTAATCGAACTCCGGCGGCAGCGGCGCGCCGGCCCGCGAGGCCGCACGCTGCGCGAACGCGCGTTCGGCCGCCTCGATGCCCGAGGTGCTGGTGCCGATCAGCACGCCGATGCGCGCCGCGCCGTAGCGCTCGCGCGCCGCCTCGACG
>NZ_JAAGPF010000730.1 GCF_017104645.1 Burkholderia sp. Ac-20379 | reverse complement strand
GGCTTCGCGGCCGACGACGCCTCGCCCGCCACGCTCGACCTGCTCGCGCGCCAGGCCTGCGCGATGGCCGGCCTCGCCGAGCGCGAAGCATGCGCCGATCCGCAGGCCCGCGATGCCGGCCCGGCCGACCCCGCCGGCCCTGGCGACGAGATGGTCGGCACCTGCGAGGCGATGCAGCAGTTGTTCCGCACCATCCGCAAGGTCGCGAACACCGACGCCACGGTGTTCATCTCCGGCGAATCGGGCACGGGCAAGGAATTGACCGCGCTGGCGATCCACGAACGCTCGGCGCGCCGCAACGCTCCGTTCGTGCCGATCAACTGCGGCGCGATTCCGCCCGCGCTGCTGCAATCGGAGCTGTTCGGCTACGAGCGCGGCGCGTTCACCGGCGCGACGCAGCGCAAGATCGGCCGGATCGAGGCGGCCCAGGGCGGCACGCTGTTCCTCGACGAGATCGGCGACCTGCCGCACGAGAGCCAGGCGAGCCTGCTGCGCTTCCTGCAGGAAGGCCGCATCGAGCGGCTCGGCGGGCGCGACCCGGTGCCGGTGGACGTGCGCGTGCTGTCGGCCACCCACGTGGATCTGGACGCGGCGATGCGCGACGGGCAGTTCCGGGCGGACCTGTTCCACCGGCTCTGCGTGCTGCGCATCGACGAGCCGCCGCTGCGCGCGCGCGGCGGCGACATCGAGGTGCTGGCGCGGCACATCCTGCAGCGCTTCGGCGCCGACGGCGGCGGCCGAATCCGCGGCTTCTCGCCGTGCGCGATCGAGGCGATGCACCGCTACGCCTGGCCGGGCAACGTGCGCGAGCTGATCAACCGGATTCGCCGCGCGATGGTGATGGCCGAGCACCCGGTGCTGTCGGCCGAGGATCTCGACCTCGGCGAGCACGCCGCGCGCCCGTTGCCGACGCTGGCCGGCGCGCTCGAGGCGGCCGAGCACCAGGCGCTCGACGCCGCGCTGCGGCGGCATGGCGACGATGTGGCAGCGGCCGCCGCCGCGCTCGATATCGCGCCGGCCAGGCTGACGGCGCTGTTGAGCCGGCACCGGATCGACCTGGCGTCCGGCGCGGCGCTGGAAAGCTGAGACAGCCGGCGCGCGGCGGATTCAGAGCAGGTCGGACGCCTCCACCACCCGGTCGCGACCTTCGGACTTGGCGCGATACAGCGCCTGATCGGCCGCGTCGATCACCGCCGCCACGCTCGGCGCGGCCGTCTCGCCGGGCT
>NZ_JAAGPF010000067.1 GCF_017104645.1 Burkholderia sp. Ac-20379 | reverse complement strand
CCGCCGCGCGGCGCCCGCGCCGGCGGCGCGTGTCGCCGTGCGCGCACGCCGGTGCGCTTCGGTGGACAATACGCGCTCCCGGCCTATCCGTTCTGCTGATCATTCCATGTTCGAAGACAGTGCCCGATTGACCGCCCTCATCGGCGGCGACGCCTCGCTCATCCGGATCTGGTCGCCCGCGGCGACGCTGCAACGGATGCTCGACGTCGAGGCCGCGCTCACGCGCGCGTTGGCCGCCAACGGCGTGATTCCCGCCTCGGCGGTCGCGCCGATCGTGGCCGCCTGCCGCGCTGAGCGGCTCGACGCCGTCGCGCTGGCGCGCGACGCCGCGCTCGGCGGCAACCTCGCGATTCCCCTCGTCAAGCAACTGACCGCCCGCGTGAAGGACGACGACGCCGAAGCGGCCAAGTTCGTCCATTGGGGCGCGACGAGCCAGGACATCATCGATTCCGGCCTCATGCTGCAACTGCGCGACAGCTTCGACGCGATCGCGCCGCTGCTCGATCGCGTGTGCGCCGCGCTGGCCGAGCTGGCGCGCGCGCATCGCGCCACGCCGATGATCGGCCGCACCTGGCTGCAACAGGCGCTGCCGATCACGCTCGGCCTGAAATTCGCGCAATGGCTCGACGCGCTCGGCCGCCATCGCCAGCGGCTCGAGGCGCTGCGCCGCGACGTGCCGGTGCTGCAGTTCGGCGGCGCGGCCGGCACGCTGGCCAGCCTGCGCGAGGCCGCGCCGAAGGTGGCCGCGTCGCTGGCCGCCGAACTGCAACTGACGTTGCCCGACGTGCCGTGGCACACGCAGCGCGACCGCATCGCCGAAACGGCTTCGTTCTTCGCGATGCTGATCGGCACGCTCGGCAAGATCGCGCGCGACATCTCGCTGCAGATGCAGACCGAAGTGGGCGAACTGGCAGAACCGGCCGCGGCTGGCAAGGGCGGCTCGTCCACCATGCCGCACAAGCGCAACCCGGTCGGCTGCGCCGCCGTGCTGACCGCCGCCGTGCGCGCGCCGGGCCTGCTGGCCACGGTGTTCGCCGGGATGGTGCAGGAGCACGAGCGCGCGCTCGGCGGCTGGCAAGCCGAATGGGACGCGCTGCCCGAACTCGCGCGGATGGCCGGCGGCGCGCTGGCCACGCTCGCGCCGATTGCCGAAGGGCTCAACGTGGACACCGCGCGGCTCGCCGCGAACCTCGGCGCCACGCGCGGCCTGGTGCTCGGCGAGGCCGTGATGCTCGCGCTCGGCGACAAGATCGGCCGCCTCGACGCGCATCATCTGGTCGAAGCCGCCTCGAAGGAGGCCGTGCGCTCGAGCCGCACGCTGCACGATGTGCTGGCCGCCGACCCGGCCGTCGCCGCCCATCTCGCACCCGAGGCGCTCGCGCGCCTGCTGGATCCCGCTCATTACGTCGGCGAGGCCGCTGCCTTCGTCGATGCCGTGCTCGCGCGCTACGCGAGCGGCAATTAAGGAGAACTCTCGATGCCTTTTGCTACCGTCAATGGCGTGAAGCTGCATTACCGGATCGACCGTGCCGCCAGCGCCGATGCGCCCTGGCTGGTGTTTTCGAACTCGCTCGGCGCCGATCTGTCGATGTGGGCCGCGCAGCGCGATGCGCTGGGCGCGCACTTCAACCTGCTGCGCTACGACACGCGCGGCCACGGCCATTCCGAAGCGCCGGCCGGCTCGTACACCGTCGAGCAACTGGCGGGCGACGTGATCGGCCTGCTCGATCACCTGAACATCGAACGCGCGAATTTCTGCGGCATCTCGATGGGCGGGCTGACCGGCGCGGCGCTGGCCGCGCGCTTCCCGCAGCGCATCGTGCGCGCCGTGCTGGCCAACACGGCCGCCAAGATCGGCTCGCCCGAAGTGTGGGGGCCGCGCGCCGCGAAGGCGCGAGAAGAGGGCATGGCCGCGCTCGTCGACGTCGTGCTGCAACGCTGGTTCAAGCCGGCATTCTTCGCCGCCGAGCCGCGCCTGATCGACGCCGTGCGCGACACGTTCGTGCATCACGACGGCCACGGCTACGCCGCCAACTGCGACGCGCTGAACGCCGCCGATCTGCGCGAGGAAGTGAAGGGCATCGCGCTGCCGGTGCTGGTGGTGACGGGCGCGCACGACACGTCCACGCCGCCCGACCAGGGCCGCGCGATGGCCGCCGCGATTCCGGGCGCGCAGCACGTCGAATTCGACGCCGCGCACATCTCCAACATCGAATGCGCCGACGGGTTCAACCGCGCGCTGATCGAATTCCTGACTGCCTGACGGAGCCGCACATGGACGAGAAGCAACGTTACGAAGGCGGCCTGACCGTGCGCCGCGCCGTGCTCGGCGAGGCCCACGTGGATCGCTCGCTGGCGAACCGCAACGAACTGACCACCGAATTCCAGGATCTGATCACGCGCTATGCCTGGGGCGAGATCTGGACCCGCGAAGGCCTGCCGCGCCACACGCGCAGCCTGCTGACCATTTCGATGATGGTGGCGCTGAACCGCAGCGAGGAGCTCGCGCTGCATCTGCGCGCGGCCAAGAACAACGGCGTGACGCGCGACGAGATCAAGGAAGTGCTGATGCAGACGGCGATCTACTGCGGCGTGCCGGCGGCGAATTCGGCGTTCCACCTCGCCGACAAGATCTTCAAGGAAGAGGATGCGGCGGCCGCGGCGGCGTAACACGCCAAGGCAGGCCTGAAAAACGAAGGCGGCGCGCGATGCGCCGCCTTCGTCGTTTACGGCGCCGGGTGTTCGGCGATGCGGGCCGTTACTCCGCTGCGTCGTGCGTCTTCGCGAACTGCCGCAAATACGCGCGCAATGCCGATTCGATGCCGCGCCGGTCGGCGGCGGTGGCCGCGCGCAGCGTGTGTTCGTCGCCGAACAGCGTGCGCGGCGCGATGTAGGTGCCGACCTCGCTGCGCTCGCGCATCACGCGGATGTGATGCGTGTTCGGATGATATTCGGCGAGCCAGTGCAGGCCCTCGATACGGTCGCCGGCCTTCATGATGGTGTTCATCGGATCCCTCCCGCCCGGGCGGGTGCGCCCTCGACGCGCCTGCGTCCGGAGCGGTCAGGCTACGCCGCGCGGGAGCGGCCCGCAAGCGCGGGCCGGCGCGAAATGCGGGGCCGGGTTGGGCCGCCTGCGCCGGCCGAATGTTCAGGTTTCCTGCGTTTTCCGGTCGAAATCGAGCTGCGCATCCTCGATGCGGCCGCCGTGCCGGTTGGCCCACGCGATCAGCGCCACGAACGGCTCCTGCAAGGTTCGGCCGAGCGGCGTGATCGAATATTCGACGGCCACCGGCGACGACGCGATCACGCGCCGGTTGACGAGGCCGTTGCGTTCGAGCCGCCGCAGCGCCTCGGTGAGCGCCTTGTGCGTGATCGGATCGAGCCGCCGCTTGATCGCGTTGAAGCGCGACGGCTCGGTGCACAGCACCGCCAGAATCAGCACCGACCACTTGTTGGCGATCTGTTCGAGCACGATCCGCGTCGCGTCGATTTCGGCGAGCGGATCGCGCGTTTTGGCATCCATGCCGGTATCCCTTCGTATATGAACGCCGCGATTTAGCAAACGGTTTTAGTGAGCGAAAGGGGTAGGGACGATAGATAGCTCCCTAAAATCTAGGGCAGATCGACTGTCTGGGATCGGCCAGGAACGAACCTTCGACTGTGCTACCCGAATCGTCAATCGAGGCGTCAGTTCCTTTTTTCGGTGAGGGTGCCATTCTTGCGCGCAGTGCACATCATGACGTCGTACAGACTTTGTCTCGCATCCTGAATGGCGCTAAAGTACCTGTTTTTGTCCAGAAATTTTACCCCGGGTACCGGTTGCCCACCCTGCAGCCTCTGTAGCGTTGTGTAATAACCGCCCAGTTCGTCAAGTAGCCGTAGGTTGCCCTCAACGCTGCCGAACAAATGCTCAACGAAATCGACGTGATGGTACTTTTCAATTTCCTCCGGAACTCCCTGTACTGCTGCCGCGCCCCCCAGAAATGCGGTGGGTGCACCACGCAGGAATGCAACGTCGGAGTGAATGACCCATTCGACGTATGCGCTGTCTTTCGCCAGATTTTGCCATTCCAGCGCCTGCTCGCGAGTTCGACAAGTAACTTCCAGAGGAAAGCCAAACTGGGTGAAATTGCACGCTTCTCCGAGTTCACTCCGCTTGGTTTCAAATTCGGATATCTGAGCAGGTGAGACTATCGGCACGACTTCGTCGGTCACGTCGAGGAATTTCGCAAATCTATTTTTCGCGGCTTCCACGTAGTCGGAGTCACAGGGAGACGGCGGTAGCGGAAAGTCGTCGCGCAATTGTGAATACGCAGACTTGGCAATCAGTACGACCACAACAGCCAAGACCAACTTGGTAAGCTTCATGGAAGAACGTCGCTCGGAGAATAGTTTTGGTTAGGGTAGCCGCCATAGTAGCGAGGCAAGCGGGAAGCTACCACACCAATCGCCTCGCAGGATGAGGAGGCGCGTTTGACAACTGAGCGGCTGCTATCAAGCGATCCGAACGACTGAATCGGGTCGATCTGCGACGGTCGTGCCTTGCAGCGTAGCGGCCGGCCGTATCCGGCCATCCAATCAAAAGTAAATACTGTGTACTTACCAAGGCGGCGAGGCGTCAACTTTATGGAACCCATCACGACAGCAAAGGAGCACTTGGACTGGATGTGCATCGGCATCCGCCGAGAAACAGAAGATACAGAGTCTGCCACGTATCGATTCACGACAGAACGCTATGTCGATAAGATCCGTATGGAGCCAGTATCTGGAATGCTTTCTATTGGTAAGCAGACTGGGGCAATCACGCTCGTTGTGCCGATGCCAGGGGACAATGAGATGAGGGTTTTTATTCGGGCGGCACAAAAAATTCGGCGCCATTGGTCGCAGGGTAATCTACCCGAAACTACAATGTACGCAGCTGGTTAAGCGGGCGCTTATTGATTCACCATTAATGAGAGCAGCAATTTGTTGATTCAGGTAAATAACTGTCGACTCTGAAATCGAGCGCGTAGGTCGCAGCGTAGGTTTTCGGATCAGTCCCTGTCAGATACGGCAGAGGTACTGCTGCATCATTGGAGTGACGGGGCAGGTGTTGCTGTGGGGTGCGTGCTCATGTGACTGGGAAAAGTTGCTTTGACTGCCCGAGTTTACCAGCGGCCCGCACGGGATCGGTCGAAGTTCACCATCTGGCCAGTTGTCGGAGATCACGACCGGCTACTGCCGTCGGAAGCAGCAGTTCGCAGACGACGTTCGCCGCTTCACGTCCAGGTTGTGTTAGCGACTCTTAGCGGATCACGGTCAAACCAACCACCTACGTCACGGGCGAGGAGCAAATCTTCGCAGCACGAATTCCCCCCACCTGCCAAGAGCGGGCGAAGGTAAGTGACCTTGGTTCATCAAGTATCGAGTGCGGTCGATAGCGCTCCAAAAATAGAGAAGGGTAGGACGGAAAAGTCGGATCGCGTACGTATATTCGGCCTTGTTGCGATGCGGATGCTGTCGCGGGCCACGATGAGAACCGCTGACTCGCTCCTATACGTATATCTTGTCGGACACCTAACTCATTCGACGAAGTGGCAAGTGCAGAAACTCGAAGGCAAGACCGCGCTGGTGACGGGCGGCAACAGCGGCATCGGGCTGGCGATCGCGCGGAAGCTGGCCGAGGCCGGCGCGCATGTGTTCATCGCCGGGCGTCGGCAGGCGCAACTCGATCAGGCATGCGAACAAATCGGCGGGCGCGTGGCGGCGGTGCAGGGCGACGTCACGCGCACCGAGGATCTAGACCGGTTGTTCGGCGCGATCGAGGCGCAGGCGGGCGGCCTCGACATTCTCGTGACGTCGTCCGGCGTGGCCGGGCAGGCGGCGCTGGAGGCCACCACCGAAGCACATTTCGACGAGGTGTTCGATCTGAACGTGCGCGGCATGTTCTTCACCGTGCAGCGCGCCGTGCCGCTGATGCGCGACGGCGGCAGTATCGTGTTGGTCGGCTCGATCGCGGGCTCGGTGGGCAATGCGGGGTTCGGCACGTATTCGGCGTCGAAGGCGGCCGTCAGATCGTATGCGCGCACCTGGGCGAAGGAACTGGCCGGGCGTGGCATTCGCATGAACACGCTGAGCCCGGGGCCGATCGACACGCCGATGATGGCCGCCGCGGGCGACGAGGTGACGCGCATGTTGACCGGCATGATCCCGATGGGCCGCATCGGCCGGCCCGACGAGGCCGCCGCCGCGGCGCTGTTTCTCGCCGGCGGCGACAGCTCGTTCGTTTCGGGTGCCGAACTGATCGTGGACGGCGGGATGATCGCGTAGGGGGCGGCGCGGCCGGTGGCGGGCGCGTCCGGCAGGATCCCGAACGATCTCCGACGCCCGCGCCGCTCAGGCCGCGGCGAGTTTCGCGACGAGCGGGTAGAGCGAGGCCACCAGCAGCACGGCCATCGTCACGTTGAACGTGCGCAGGCGGCGCGGGTTCGACAGGAAGCCCCGCATGCTCTGGCCGAACGCGGCCCAGACGCTGATGCACGGAAAGCCCACGAAGATGAACACCACCGCCATGCCGATCGCGCTCGCGCCGTAGCTGTGCGAGAGCTGCACCGTGGTGGCGGCCGTCAGCACCATCATCCAGGCCTTCGGGTTGACGAGCTGGAACAGCGCGCCCTCGACGAACGTCATCGGGCGCGACTTGCCGTTGTTGGCGTTCACCTTGCCCGACGTGCCGATCCGCCAGGCCAGATAGAGCAGGTAGGCGATGCTCGCGACCTCCAGCACCGTATAGAGCACCGGCAACCGCGCGAACGCCTCGCCGAGGCCGAAGCCCACCGCGACCATCATGATCGCGACGCCGGTGCTGATGCCGACCATGTGCGGCAGCGTGCGGCGGAAGCCGAAATTGACGCCCGATGCGAGCAGCATCGTGTTGTTCGGGCCGGGCGTGATCGACGTGACGAGGGCGAACAGCATGCCCGCGGGTAGGGCGCTCAGGGTCAGGAAATCCATGGGGGGTGCCTCTTGGGACTGTTTTTGCGAAGCGAGTCGGTGAAGAGGCAGTGTAGCGACAGTTTTCTGTACGGTACCGGTACAGTTTGACTGGAAGGCGCCGGTACGAGGTGGGTGGGGGGTGGTTTTCGCTGATTGCCCGCTGTGTCATGACAAACCGAAACGCGCGGCTGGCTCGACCCTGGCCGCCAGTCGGGACACCCCCGTCATCGATCCGAACGCATCGCGCTCATGAAATCAAAACATCTTTTTGAGAATCATTTGCATTTAGATTTTCATTTCTTGCATCTGTCGGTAACATTTGTGAAAGCTGATTGATAGGCAACGGCTCACCACAACGGATACAGCAGACGGCATGAAAAGCAGCACGATTTGGGCAGCGGCAACGACGGCGGCAATGGTTGGGATGCCCTTCGCGGGGGAGGCGGGCGCGCAGGAGGCGCAGTTGAAGGAGGTGACCGTTTCGGGGAAGCGGTCGGCATCGGATTTCAGGCCGTCGACAACATCGGCCGCCACCCGCACCGAAGCCAATGTGATGGAAATCCCGTTCGCGGTCAGTGGCGTCAACGACAAGCTGATTCAGACGATTTCCGCGACCCGGGGCGACGATCTGTACGACTGGGTGTCCGGCGTGGTTCGCCAGAACAATTTCGGTGGCCTTTGGGACAACTATGCAGTGCGTGGCTTCGCCGGCGACGGCAACACGTCCGGTACGGACTATCTCGTCAACGGCTTCTCGTGGAATCGCGGCATCAGCGTGCCGCGCGACACGGCCGACATCGAGCGGATGGAAGTGCTGAAGGGGCCGGCATCGGCGCTTTACGGCCGCGGCGATCCCGGCGGCCTCATCAGCTACACCACCAAGCAGCCGCAGGTGAAGCGCGCCAATACCGTGAGCGTGTCCGCCGGAAGCTACGGCGCCACGCGCGAAACCCTCGATTCGACCGGGCCGATCACCGATGCGCTCGCTTACCGCTTCGTGGCGATGAACGAGAACAATGGCAGCTTCCGGGATACGGTCTCCAGCAAGCGCTACCTGTTCGTGCCGTCGTTCACGTGGGACATCGGGCCGAACACGTCGATTCACTACGAATTCGAAGCGGCGCGCCAGAGCACGCCGCTCGACCGTGGCGTGCTCGCGGCGAATGGGCAATTGGGCGTGGTGCCGTCGTCGCGCTTCTTCGGGGAGCCCCGCGATGGCGACTTCGACGTCCGCAATCTCGGACATCAGTTCACTATCGACCACCAGTTCAACAAGAACTGGTCCATCAACGCCGGCTTCGCTCAACGCGATACCGACATGACCGGAGAGTCGTCCGAGGCGTTCTCGCTGCAATCGGACGGCCGCACGCTCTGGCGCAGATACCGGCAGGTCGCGTTCCACTCGAATGACCTGCAGGGCCGAATCGAGCTTACGGGCAAGCTCCGCACCGGCGCGATCGGCCACACCCTCGTCATGGGTGTCGACGCCTATCGGTTCAACTACGACCAGTTCGTCGCGCGCTCGACGCCGACCGCCGCGGCACCGTATGCGCTCGACATCTTCGACCCTGTCTACGGCCAGCCCACGCCAATCCGCAAGACCGCAACCAATCTGCTCGAGCACGACAAAGGACAGGGCGCGTACCTGCAGGACACCGTTGCGCTCGGCTCGCGATGGAAGGTGATTGCCGGCCTGCGCTGGGACAATTTCGATCAATCGATCGACAACCGTCTGACCGGAAAAAACAGCAGTCAACGTCAAACCGCGGCCAGCCCCCGCTTGGGTATCGTGTACCAGGCCAGCCCGAATCTCTCGTTCTATGCCAACACCGCGTACTCGTTCCGGCCGAACAACGGGACAGACGTGTCCGGCAACGCGTTCTCGCCCGAGAAGGGGCATGGCTACGAAACGGGCGTGAAGTGGAGCGGCGAACGCTGGCTGACCACGTTGGCCGCGTTCTACGTGACCAAACGCAACGTTCTGACCGCGGACCAGGCGAACTCGGGATACTCGCGCGCCGCTGGCGAAGTGCGTAGCCGCGGGCTCGAGTTCGAATGGAGCGGCGAATTGGGCAGCGGCTTCCGCGGCATCCTCAACCTCGCATACGTCGATGCCGAAGTCACCAAGGATAGCGTGCTGACGGCAGGGGCTCGGCTCGCCGACATTCCGCGAGTGAACGGCAGCGCGCTGCTGATGTACGAAACCGCGGTGCCATTCGCGGAGAAGGCCGGTGCGGGCGTGGGCGTCGTGTACGTAGGCCGGCGTGCCGGCGATACGGGCGCAACGCAGGACGGCTTCGCCCTGCCGGCCTACGCCACCGTGCAGTTGAATGGCTACGTGCAGGTCAACAAGCACCTGCGAGCCTCGGTTGTCCTCAACAACCTGTTCAATCGCAACTTCTACGTCAGCTCCTACAACAACTTGTGGGTGGCCCCAGGCGCACCGCGCAGCGTGTTTGGAACGCTTTCGTATTCGTTCTGACGAGCCGCCAAACGGAACGCGGCGACACGTCGGATGTCGCCGATCCCTCGGTTGCCGCCTTGCGTTGCGCGGCGATCGAGGCTGGAACTCAGGCGATCCGGAACACCGATACGGCCGAGCGCAGCCGCGTCGCCTGCTCGTCCAGCGACGACGCGGCGGCCGCCGCCTGCTCGACGAGTGCGGCGTTCTGCTGCGTGACCGTATCCATTTCGGTGACGGCCTTGCCGATCTGTTCGATGCCGGTGCTCTGCTCGTCGGACGCCGCCGAGATTTCCCCCATGATGTCGGAGACGCGGCCGATCGACTGCACGATCTCGGTCATCCTCATGCCGGCCTCCTCGACGAGACGGCTGCCGCTGCCCACTTTCTCGACCGATACCTCGATGCGCTGCTTGATGTCTTTCGCCGCCGCCGCGCTGCGTTGCGCCAGCGAGCGCACCTCGGCCGCCACCACGGCGAATCCGCGCCCTTCCTCGCCGGCACGCGCCGCTTCCACGGCGGCGTTCAGCGCGAGGATATTGGTTTGGAAGGCGATCCCCTCGATCACGGCGATGATCTCCGCGATCCGCATCGATTGATCCGATATTTGCGCCATCGTTTTCACGACTTCCTGCACGGTCGCGCCACCGAGATCGGTCGCATTGCGCGCGCTGGCCACCAGGCCATTGGCGGCGCGCGCGTTCTCGGCGTTTTGCTTCACGGTGGCGGTGATCTGTTCCATGCTCGCGGCCGTTTCCTGCAGCGATGCGGCTTGCTGTTCGGTGCGCTGCGAAAGATCGAGGTTGCCTTGCGCGATTTCTCCGGTGCCCGCGGCAATCGAGTTCGTCGCGGATTGGATCTCGACGAGGGTGGCGGTCAGCCGTGTCTTCATTTCACCCAATGCCGTCAGCAGGCTGCCGGGCGCTGCCTTCGAGGCATCGAAATCCACGTCGAGGTTGCCGGTGGCGATTTGCGCGGCCACACGGGCGGCCTGCGCCGGCTCGCCGCCCAGCGTGCGCTTCACGCCGCGCAGCACGCCGAAGGCAATCGCCGCCAGCGTGGCGGCGATCGTCAGTGCGATCCCGCCGAACAAGGTGGCCAGCCGCATGAACGCGCGATCGATATCGTCGTAGAAGAATCCGGTGCCGATCCACCAGTCCCAGCCAGGGATCGACACCACACCCTGCAGCTTCGGCTCGGCCTCGGCATCGGGCGTGCGCTTGACCAGCACGTCGACGAGCGCGAAATGCGATTGCGCCATGCCCGAGCGATAGGCATCGCTATCGGTCTGACCGTCGGTGGTGTGATTGCCCTTGGCCCGGGTGCCGATGAACTTCGCGTTCGGATGCACGAGGTTGACGCCGTCGGAGGTCGTGACCCAGTAGTAGCTGCGCGTATCCGCGTTGAGCCGGGCCAGCGCCTCCTTCGCCTGCTGTTGCGCCTGATCGCGCGTCAGCGTGCCGCTCGTCTCCTGTTCGCGGTAGGCGTTCACGAGATGTTCGGCCTTCGTCAGAAGAATCACGACCTCCTCGCGGCGGCTCTCGACAAGCGCGCCGCGCAGGGTCTTCAGCGCGATGCCGGCCAGCAGCAGCACGCCTATCAGCGCGGCAATCACGAGGATGAGAAGCTTGGATGACAGTTTCATGGGGATTTTTGCGGGGGTTAACCTTTCAGTACATTTATCGGCGGGATGAGGGGGTTCTTGAGGACATTGCGCCGCCATGAAAATACGGATTGCTGAATGATTGGTATTTTGCTTCTGGTCGCTGATTCGGCCGTTCCGATCGGTACGCGCGTGAAACGCGCACCACGAGGATTTGCGCTTCGCAACGCGTTCGATTTCCCGGGCCTGCCCGTTCGTATTTGCTGGGTTGGCGTGAAGGGCCGCTATCGCCTCGGTCAATCGCTCCGGCAACTGCCTTGCTGATCGTGGAATTGCGCCAGCAGCGCTTGCTCCAGCACCAGATCGCCCGACAGGCAGGCGTGTCTGCCTCGACCGTCAGCCGCGTGCCGGACTGTCCCGGCTGAGCGACCTGCAACCGCGTGAACCCGTTCAGCGCTATGAGCACGAGGCGCTAGGCATCGACATCAAGAAGCTCGGTCGAATCGCGTGTCTTGGCTGACCTCCCCCCGACTAGCCGAGCGTCTAGACCTGGGGCTTTCCAGCCTATGGCATCAACACGGGCTTCGGGCGTTTGGCCAGCACGCACATTCCGAGCGACCAGCTCGAGCTTTTGCAGCGCAACCTGGTGCTGTCCCACGCGGTGGGGGTGGGTGAGCCGATGGCGCGTCCCGTGGTGCGCTTGCTGATCGCGCTCAAGCTGTCGAGCCTCGGCCGCGGGAACTCGGGCATTCGCCGAGTCGTGATGGATGCGCTGATTGCCTTGTTCAACGCCGATGTCTTGCCGGTCATTCCGGTGAAGGGCTCGGTTGGCGCGTCGGGCGACCTCTCGCCGCTGGCGCATATGTCCGCCGCGCTTCTCGGCGTCGGCGACGTGTTCGCGAAGGGCAAGCTGATGAGCGCTCGCGAAGGTCTCGAACTCGCGGGGCTGTCCCCGTTGACGCTTCAGGCCAAGGAAGGCCTCGCGCTCCTGAACGGCACGCAGGCGTCGACCGCGCTCGCGCTGTACAACCTCTTTGCGATCGAGGACCTGTACAAGACGGCCTTGGTTGCCGGCGCGTTGTCGGTGGATGCGGCAATGGGCTCGGTCAAGCCGTTCGATTCGCGCATTCACACCCTGCGTGGCCATCAAGGCCAGATCGATGCGGCCGAAGCTATCCTGACGCTGTTGAATGGTTCGGACATCAACGTATCGCATGCGAATTGCAGCAAGGTTCAGGACCCATACTGCCTGCGCTGCCAGCCGCAGGTGATGGGCGCTTGCCTGGACCAAATCCGGCACGCCGCCAACATCCTGCTCATCGAGTCGAATGCGGTTTCGGACAACCCGCTGGTGTTCCCGGAAACGGGCGAAGTGATTTCCGGCGGCAACTTACCGCATCAAACGAGCGCTCGCCTGCAGAAGGTCATGCGCGCCATCCGCAAGGATGTCCCGCACTACGACGCGGATCGTTACTTCGCTCCGGACATCGCGGCAGTTGCAAACCAGGTGACCGCCGGTCTCATCGCAAGCCACTCGCCGCTGTCGTTCGCCTCGGAAAGCCACACGAACTGAGGCGTGCGAGCACGCTCGGGAAGCGGCCGGTTCGCTGGCCGCTCGACAACTTCGCGGTGATGACGCCCGGCATGCGGCGCTTGTCGATGGTGTTCGCCGAGCATGGCGACACGCCGATTCGAGACGTGTTCGCCGGTGGCGAAAAGCGTGTGGTGCCGGGCATCATCGCGACCAAGAGGTGACGAACTCGGTCGAGCCCATCCCGCGCCAACTCGATACGGCCGTCGCGGCAGCGGCAAGGTTACCTGCTGCCTGGCTCGCGGAGCTCCCGCAATCGCCGGCTTGCACGATCCGTTTCCTCGACCAAGGCATCGCCAAGGAAGTCGAGAAACACGCGAGTGGCCGGCGCCATGAACCGGCGCGACGGCATCACTGCCAAAAGCCGGGGCGGGTGCACCCGGTATGAAGGTAAAAGCAAATGCAGCCGGCCGTCGGCAAGCGGCTGCTCGCACGCGTTGAATGGCACCTGCGCGACGAACCGGCCCGAGGTGGCCATTTGCGTGAGCAGCAACACATCGTCCGTTTCGAACGAAGGCGCGTAGGGAACCGACGTTCTGGAACCATCGCTGCCGATCAGTCTCCACTCGGGCTTGCGGCCGCCCTTTATCAAACGTCCTCCTGCCTGGACGTTCGCGAGGGATTCGATCGAATCGAAGGGCCCGTGTTCCAGGCAAAACGCCTTGCTGGCGACAAGCACCTGTTCGCTTGCGCCGAAATCGCGTATCACCAGGGTCGAATCTTCGACGCGGCTGCGGACTCGAAATGCGATGTCGTACCCTTCGGCGATCACATCGACTTGACGATTCGTCATGTCGAATTCCATGTGGATCTCGGGGTAGCGCGCATGAAATACGGGTAGCAGCGAAGCGAGAAAGAAGTTGCCGACGCCGGGCGGGCAACTGATCCGCAATCGCCCCACTGGCCGCGCACTCGCATGCCTTGCCGCGGCAAACGCGGCACGGGATGCCTCGACCATCACTTCCGAATGCTGAGCAACGATGAGCCCGACCTCGGTGGGCAAGACCGCTCGCGTTGAACGCTGTAACAAACGAACTCCGAGGTGTTCTTCAAGTGCCCCTATCCTGCGGCTAATCAGCGATTTGGTGATTCCTAACGCTCGGGCTGCTTGTGTGAAATTGCCGTGCTGCATGACTGCGGCGAACAAGGCGAGATCGTTGAGATCGTCCATGTGATGCGTATCTTGAGTCGAGCCCGGATTGTCTCATTTCTGGGACACAGTGGCTCGTCGATAAGATCTAGCATCGTGGCTGTGCGTCGATTACCTTAGGATGCAATTTAAAAAATCGACCGGAAGGTGAAAAAGACCATTCATCAGCCGGTTCACGCCTGCGGCCATGACGATGGCGCCGTTGATCGACGTTTCTCGTCAAAGAGTTCACTGCGAGTTTCCAGGTTTTCTTAATAATCGTAATCCATGCGGCATTGTGGAAACGATCGGCCGTCGTCGATCGGGTAACACGACAACAAAGCTAACTTCATATGAATCTTCAATCCTACACGCTTCGCGCACGCCTTTACATGGGGTTTGGCGTGATCCTCGCCATCCTGCTGATCGTGTGTTCGCTGGGTCTTTACAAGCTTAAGACACTGAACGACAGCATCGTTGCGGATGTCGACTACGGTGCGAAGGAGAACGGTGAACTGAGTCAGGCTTCGGCGTCCGCCTTCGGCGCGTCCATGGCGATGCGCAACCTGATCTTTCTGACCGATGCCAAAGATCTGTCGAATGAAAAATCCGATTTCGATGCCAGGATTCAGGATTACGAAAAGGCATATTCAAGTCTGGCTACGCTTTTCGACCATGACCCGACGACAGCCGATGAAGAACATGCTTGGATGTCGAAAATATCCGATGCTTACGTTGCCGCAATGCCATCGATAAAAAAAGTCGTGCAGCTGGGTCAAACAAATGATCCCGATGCGGCTCGGTATCTCATGACGGAGGCGGGGCCGGCTTTCGACAAATGGATCGAGATACTGCGTCGGTTCGAACAATATGAATTGCAGTCCAGCACCGCGAATGCGGAAGCCGCGCATGCCACCTACCGCACGGCCGTCACCTTCATGCTGAGCTTCGGCGCCGTGTCCATCGCAGTGGCATTGCTTGTCGGCTGGCGTATATCGAGGAGCATCGAGCGCCAACTGGGAGGCGAGCCTGCGTATGCGGCGGCGCTCGTCGCGCGTTTGGCGGACGGAGATTTGACCGCCGATGTCGTGCTCCGGAACGGGCTCGGCGGCAGCCTGATGCATTCGATGGCTTCGATGCGGGACAAGATTGCGGCGGCTGTCGAAGCCATCCATTTTTCCACCGACCATGTCACCACGGCGGCACGGGAGATTTCCGCGGGAAACATCGATCTGTCCGCGCGCACGGAGGAACAGGCGGCCTCGCTGGAGCAAACGGCCGCGAGTATGACCGAACTGACGCAGACGGTCAGAAACAACACCGAAAACGCCAGGGAAGCGAACGCGTTGGTATCGAATGCCACGAACATCGCCACGGCAAGCAGTGCGGCCGTTCAGCATATGGTGGCAACGATGAGCCGCATTCACGAGAGCTCGCGGAAGATCTCCGATATCACCAGCGTCATCGAGGGCATCGCATTTCAAACGAATATTCTGGCGTTGAATGCGGCTGTCGAAGCCGCGCGCGCGGGAGAATCAGGCCGGGGGTTCGCGGTTGTGGCCAGCGAGGTCCGCAGCCTCGCGCAACGTTCCGCCGTGGCGGCAAAGGAGATCAAGGAGTTGATTGTGCTGTCGGTGCAGTTGGTTTCCGAGGGGGCGCAACAGGCGGATGAAGTGGTCGCAAAAGTCGATGAAGTCAATCGATCGATTCGCTCCGGCGCAAGCTTGGTTGCGGAAATCTCCACGGCATCATACGAGCAGGCAAAGGGCATCGAGCAGATCAATGAAGCGATCGGCCAAATGGATCTCGTTACTCAGCAGAACGCCGCATTGGTTGAGCAGGCAGCGGCAGCCGCGAGTTCGCTCAACGAGCAATCCCTCAGGCTGTCCGATGCCGTATCGGTGTTCAAGGTGAAAGGGCGGCAAGCGGCGTAGCCGCGATTGAAGATATGGCGTGCAATGGAGTGAAAGGTAACGAGAGCAGGTAAGAAGCGGGAAACAGCAGAATTGAAAAATATCACTATCGCCCGGCAACCCATTACCGATCGAAAAGGTTCACTCTACGGGCACGAACTGCTTTATCGCGGAAACGCCGCCAGCGTGAATCAGCAGTTCGACGGAATGCGAACCACGCTTTGCGTCATCGAGGCTTCCCTCGGTGTAATTGGATTGCAGGCAGTAAGCCGGCAGGGATCTTATTTTCTCAACTGCACGACGGAGTTTTTGAAATCGCCAATCGTCGACATCTTGCCGAGCGATCGCTTCGTGCTTGAATTGTTGGAGACATGCGAACTGAATTCGCTGCTCTTCGCGCGTTGCGAGGCGCTCAAGGCAAAGGGGTTCCGGTTGGCGCTGGATGATGTCCGGTGCAGGACGGCCGCCATCGATGAATTCCTTCCGGTGATCGATGTCGTGAAGGTCGATTGGCCTCACGTTGGTGCGGAAAAAAGATGTGAGCTAATTGAACATTTCAAGGAAAGAGGCAAGGTGATATTGGCCGAAAAGATAGAAACCCGCGAAGATTACGGCGAGGCCATGCGGTTGGGTTGCGATCTATTTCAGGGGTACTACTTTTGCATGCCCGAGGTTCTGTCTTCCTCGGCGCCTCGGACCGATCTGGCCGTCGTGTTGGATGTGATCCGCAAAGCGACATCGGGGGCCGATATGCGGGAAATTCAGCGGTCGATCGAGCGTGCGCCTGCGCTGTGCGTGCAGATCTTGAAATTCGCCAATGCGGCGAATGTCGGCCGGCTCAATGACCGGCAGTACACGTCAACGTTGCATGCGCTTGCGATTCTTGGCTCGCGGCGCATCGTTCATTGGTGCGTGGTCGCGCTCTACGGCGGGGCTTCGACGGTTGGCCTCGATCCATTGGTCGATTTGGCATGTCAGCGCGCTACCTTGGCTGAAGAATATCTCAGGCGCATTTCAAGGTGCGAGAACGAAGTGCAGAGCGGGAGGCTCGTGGGCCTATTGTCGTTGGTGCATGTCAGGTACGGCTTGGAAAAGAAGGCGTTCTGGGATTCTGTTCCCGTGACGGAGTCGGTGAAGTCCGCAATTTTGGACGCCCGCGGGCGGCTCGGAGATGCATTGAACTATGCGTTGAGCTTTGAGGTGGGCAGTCGAGATCACATCGCTCCGCTTTAGGCGGTCTTGAAACTTCGGTCCCACCCATCGATTCGATATGCTGAATTCATTCATGGAAGTGAGCATCGAACCGCGGTGACGAGGCGTGGACGCCTTGGCGTTCCGCCGCCGCACTGTTGCACTGCCGCGCTGCGCATTGAGCTCCATCGAGGCTCCCATTATTTCTTCGATCCGAGGGCCTGCAGCGGGCAAGGTATAGAACGCCTCATCCAAAAAATCATGACCAACCACTAGACGACTGGTCTAATCGATGCTACAGTCTCGCTCCATGAACTCAGCCGCCGTCCGCGAAACCTTTTCCGATACCCGCGAGGGCATCATCTCCGTTGGCCAGACCTTGATGGCGACCCGGGGGTTTTCGGCCGTCGGATTGAACGAGATCCTGGCCGCCGCGGGCGTGCCGAAGGGCTCGTTCTACCACTACTTCGGTTCGAAGGACGCATTCGGCGAAGCCTTGCTGAACAGCTATTTCGACGACTATCTGGCCGATCTCGACGTCACGCTGGCCGCGCCGGGGCAAACCTCGGCGCAGCGCCTGATGACGTACTGGCAGCAGTGGCGCTCGAATCAGGCGTCGTTCGATTGTCAGGGCAAGTGCCTGGCGGTCAAGCTGGCCGCCGAGGTCGTCGACCTGTCGGAAACGATGCGCGCGGCGCTCGATCGCGGCACCTCGGCCATCGTGGCCAAGCTGACGGTCGCGATCGAGGCCGGGCGCGGCGACGGCTCGCTGTCGTTCGACGGCGAGGCCGCGCAGGTCGCGCAAAGCCTGTACGAGTTGTGGCTGGGCGCAAGCATTCTGGTCAAGATCGTCCGTAGCATGCAGCCGTTCGAAACGGCGCTCGTGACCACCCGCAAGATCCTGGGTATCGCCGGCTGATCCCGGCGCCCAACGCAGCACTTCTCGCGAAGTGCTTTTTTTGACGCTGAATCTAGACGACTGGTCTAATTTAAGGCGCCGTTTATCTCGAAGGAGCGATACACCATGAAGATCCTGATGGTTCTTACCTCGCACGACCAACTGGGCAACACCGGGCTCAAGACCGGCTTCTGGCTCGAAGAACTGGCCGCGCCGTATTACGTGTTCAAGGATGCCGGCGCCGAGATCGTCCTGACCTCGCCGAAGGGCGGCCAGCCGCCGCTCGATCCGAAGAGCAACGAGCCGATGTTCCAGACCGAGCACACGCACCGCTTCGAGGCCGATGCGGCCGCCACGCGGCAACTGGCGGCCACGCTGCCGCTGAACGGCATCGACGGGGCCGGCTTCGACGCCGTGTTCTATCCGGGCGGCCACGGCCCGCTGTGGGATCTGGCGGAAGACGCCAATTCGATCGCGCTGATCGAAGCGTTCATCGCGGCCGGCAAGCCGGTTGCGCTCGTCTGCCATGCGCCCGGCGTGCTGCGCCACGTGAAGGCCGCCGACGGCCGCCCGCTGGTCGACGGCAAGCAGGTCACCGGCTTCACGAACACGGAAGAAGATGCGGTGCAACTGAGCGACGTGGTGCCGTTCCTCGTGGAAGACGAGTTGAAGAAGAACGGCGGCCGCTTCTCGCGCGGCGACGATTGGGCGTCCTACGTGGTGCAGGACGGGCTGCTGATCACGGGGCAAAACCCCGGCTCGTCGGCCGAAGCCGCGGCGCGCTTGCTCGCGCACCTCGTGAAGGGCGGCACGGCCTGAGCGTTCGCCCGCCGTCCGGCGGGCGCGGCCGGCACATCGCCGCGCCCGTCCGCTTCATTTATTTCGTCATCCGAATCGAAATCGTCATGCAACGACAATCCCTCTTCGAGCCCGTGGCGCTCGGCCCGTTCACTCTCAGGAACCGCATCTTGCTGCCGCCGCTGACGCGCCAACGGGCGAGCCGCGACGGCGACGCGGCCACCGCGCTGATGGCCCGCTACTACCGGCAGCGCGCCGGCGCGGGGCTGGTCGTCAGCGAAGGCACGCAGATCGAGCCGCGAGGCCAGGGCTATGCCTGGACGCCGGGTATTTACAGCGATGCGCAGATCGCCGGCTGGCGGCAAGTGACCGAGGCCGTGCACGACGCGGGCGGCGTGATGTTCGCGCAACTCTGGCACGTGGGGCGCGTGTCGCATCACGCGCTGCAGCCCGATGGCGGCGCGCCGGTCGCGCCGTCGGCGATCCGGGCCGAGAAGGTGCGCGCGTTCATCGCCACCGGCCCCGACACGGGCACGCTCGTCGAGCCGCCCGAGCCGCGCGCGCTGGAGCGGCGCGAGATCCGCGAACTCGTGACGCTGTACGCGCAGGCCGCGCGCAATGCGATGGCGGCCGGTTTCGACGGCGTCGAGATCCACGCGGCCAACGGCTACCTCGTCAATCAGTTCATCTCCGAGCACGCGAACCGGCGCGACGACGAATACGGCGGCTCGCTCGAGAACCGGCTGCGCTTCCTGCGCGAGATCGTTGCGGCGGTGGCGGCCGAAGTGGGCGCGGACCGGATGGGCGTGCGCTTCACGCCGTTGTTCGAAAGCACCGATCAGGATCGCGTCTATATCGGGCTGGTGGAAGCCGATCCGCACGCCACCTATATCGAGGCGATCAAGGTGCTGGAAGCGGCCGGGGTGGCGTACGTGTCGATCGCTGAGGCCGATTGGGACAACGCGCCGGACCTGCCCGACGCGTTCCGCCGCGACGTGCGGCGCGTGTTCTCGGGGCGGATTCTGTATGCGGGCCGCTACACGGCCGAGCGCGCCGAGCGGCTCGTCGACGCGGGGCTGGCGGATCTGGTCGGTTTCGGCCGCCCGTTCATCGCGAACCCCGATCTGCCCGAGCGGATCGCCAACGGTTGGCCGCTCAACGCGCTCGATGCGCCGACGCTGTATGGCGGCGGCGAGCAGGGCTACGTGGATTATCCGGTGTACGAAGCGGCGGCGTGCGACGCCTGAATGCGTCGTAGCGGCCTGCTCACAGCCGCCGGCGGGACAGCACGAATTTCTCGAGCTCGGCGCAGGCGTGCTCGATGTGCTTCTTCAGCAGCGCGGCCGCGCCGCGCACGTCGCCGATCTTGCAGAGGCGTACGAGTTCGGCGTGCTCCTCTTCGGCGCGGCGGCAGCTTTCGGCGCTCAGCGACAGTTGCAGCCGCGTATAGCGGTCGGTCTGCTGCAACAGGCTCGTGACGATCGCCAGCGTGCGCGGCTGCTCGGCGCGCGACATCAGCACGTCGTGCAGCTTGGTGTTCAGTTCTCCCCAGCGATTCGAATGCTGCGCGTCGAGCTCGTGCTTGTATTCGGCGAGGATCGCGTCGAGTTCCAGGAAATCGTCGGGCGTGAGCCGAGGTGCCGATTTCTTCAGCAGCAGCGGCTCGAGCAGCCCGCGCAGCATGAACAGCTCGCTGATCTCGTCGATCGACAGTTCGGACACCACCGCACCCTTGTGCGGCACGATCCGCACGAGCCCTTCGCCTTCGAGCTGTACCAGCGCCTCGCGCACGGGGATGCGGCTGATGCCCAGCTCGGCCGCGAGCGCGTCCTGCCGAAGCTGGAAGCCCTCGGGCAGTTCGCCCGACATGATTCGGCGGCGAAGCTCGTCGGCCGCCCGTTCCGCAACGGTGGTGGCCGAAAACCGGGGGGCGGGTGCTGTGGAATTCATTGCGGAAAATCGTCCGTATCGTGGGGCGGGGGCGAGCGGACGAAGCCGTTGCCGTCATGCTGAACGCATATTGTATAAAAACGCGGCCGCCGCCTGTGAGCGATTCGGGCGGAAAAGCAAAACGGCCAGCTTGCGCTGGCCGTCGGGAAAGACACGAGGCGGTGCGGCGGCCTCGATCCCTTGCCGTTACGCGCTGACTTCCTTCGACCAGCCCGCGTACCACGTGCGGAACAGCGTGTACTGCGTTTCGGCGTAGCGGCGCTGCGCTTCGCTCAGCACGTCCGTTTCGTTGAAGTGCAGCGTGTATTCCTTGTCGCCGTTCAGGACCATCAGGTACTTGTAGTAGAGGACCAGATCGGTGCCTTCGTCGAACGAGGACAGCACGGCCAGCGCGGCTTCGAGCTCGCGCGCCTGGCGGCGGGCGACCACGTCGCCCTTCGCGGCCTTGCCGCACAGGTCCACCAGTTGCAGCACTTCGCGCGGCAGCGCGTTGCCGATGCCGGTGATCGCACCGGTGGCGCCGCAATTGACGAAGCCATGGAACACCTGCGTGTCGACGCCGGCCATCAGCGTGACGTTGTCGTCCTGGCTCGTGATGTGTTCGGCCGCGTAGCGCATGTCGGCGGCGCCGCCGAATTCCTTGAAGCCGATCAGGTTCGGGTACTTCGCGCGCAGTTCGAAGAACAGGTCGGCGCGCGTCGCGAAGCCGTAGTACGGGCTGTTGTAGATCACGGCCGGCAGGGCCGGCGCGGCTTCGAGGATCGCCGAGAAGTGCGCCTTCTGCGCCGTGGCCGACGAGCCGCGCGACAGCACGCGCGGGATCACCATCAGGCCGCCCGCGCCCACCTTCGCGGCGTGCGCGGCGTGCGACACGGCTTCCTTCGAATTCACCGCGCCGGTGCCGACGATCGTCGGGATGCCGGCGCCCACCAGGCGCGCGACGCCTTCCTGGCGCTGCGCTTCGCTCAGCAGCGGCCAGTCGCCCATCGAACCGCAATAGACCACGGCGCTCATGCCGATGTCGATCAGCTCGCGGCCCTTCGCGACGAGCGCGTCGTAATCGGGCTGGCGATCGGCGGTGCAGGGCGTCATGAGGGCGGGAATGGTGCCCTTGAAGATGTTGTCGCTCATGGTGTTTCCTTCGGCATTCGTTAGAGGATTCGGCTGCTGCGGCAAGAGGCAATCGGTCTGCCCCGTCGGCTCGGTGGGGCATGCGTTGCACGTCGTGATCCCACGCCGGCATAGTAGCGTACGCGGATATTTTATACAAAATATTTCTGAGGATCGCGCTCGGATGCTTGTTGGATACGTCTTATATCCATGATTTATATGAATTTGTGGATTTTGTTGGGTGATTCTTGTGGAGGAGGTTTGGGGATATTTTATGCAATTGGATGGCGTGTCGACAGCCGGAACGCAGGCAATCCGGGTTGCCGGTATGATCCGCGGCCGGCCTTCCGCAGGCCCTGTCCTTCACACGCTCAACCCATGCCGATGGTTCGATGACCGACCGCTTTGCCAACCGAAAGCGCGCGATCGCGCTACTGCTTTTCCTGTCGTTGCTGTTGGCCGCCGCGACGGCCTACCTGCTGCGCCCGCGCTACACCCCGGCCGAGCGCGATTACTACACGGCGCTGTTCTGCCACGCCATGACGACCGGCAGCCGCGATCCGGACAAGACGATGCGGGCCATCGTCGAGAACGGTAACGCCGATTACGCCCTGAGCAAGATCGAATACAACGCGCCGGCCGCACGCGATGCGATGTCGCGTTTTGCGAAGCTCGACGCCGCGCAGCAGCGCACGGCGGCGCAAGACAGCGCCGATTGCGAGCGTCTGCTGGGGTTGGCGGGGCGCTGAACCGATGGCGCTGAAAACGGCGCGATCTTGCCTTTTATATTCGATTGGGAATGAATAGCGTCCTCTCATTCGGCATTGCCAATCGACGGTTTTGATCCGACCAATGCGCACCGCGCGATCGGCCCGGTTTCCCTCAAGTCCGCCATTTCCGCGCCGTTATGCGTGAGGTGCGGCGGCGCTCTGTCGATTGTCCCGCCCGCGAACGACGCGCAGCGAGCCGCTTTCGACGTACCGCGCCAGCGCGTCCCGATCCACTTTTGACGATCCCACATGCGTTGCAGATCCACGGCCTGGCCGCTCGCGTCGGCGGCTTTTGCCGCCCTCGCCATCCACTCTCCGGCGGCCCTGGCCGACGAGCCTGATTTCCTGACTCCGCGGCTGACCTCCGGCAAGCTCCTGTTGACCGGCGGCGTGTCGCAGATCGAAGGCTCGGCGGGCGGCGGCTTGACGCCGTGGGCGGTGATCGGCGGCTACGGCACGGCGTCGCAGGTTGGCGCCAACGTGCACGCCACCTATGTGCGCACCCAGGATTTCGCGCTGACGACATACGGCGCGGCGATCGGCATCGGCAATCGCGTCGAGTTGTCGGTGGCGCGCCAGGAGTTCGACACGCGCCAGGCCGGCGCGCAGCTCGGGCTCGGTTCGGGCTTCAAGTTCAGGATGGACACCATCGGCGTGAAGGTGCGCCTGTTCGGCGACGCGATCCTCGATCAGGACACCTGGGTACCGCAGGTCGCGGTGGGCGTGCAGTTCAAGCACAACGAGCAGGGCAACGTCGTGAAGGCGGTGGGCGCGACCAGCGATTCCGGTACGGACTTCTATCTGTCGGCCACCAAGCTGCTGCTCGCGCAGAGCCTGTTGCTCAACGGCACGCTGCGCTTCACGAAGGCCAATCAGTTCGGTCTGCTCGGTTTCGGCGGCGACAAATCGAACAGCTATCACCCCGAATTCGAAGCATCGGCGGCGTACCTGTTCTCGCGCTACTTCGCGCTCGGCGCCGAATACCGCACCAAGCCGAACAACCTCGGCTTCGCGCGTGAGCAGAACGCCTACGATGCGTTCATCGCGTGGGCGCCGAACAAGCTCGTTTCGCTGACGCTCGCCTACGTCATGCTCGGCGACATCGCCACGTTCCAGAGCCAGCGCGGCCCGTACGCCTCGCTGCAAGTGGGGTTCTGATCATGACGCTCCGCACCTTGAACCGTTTCGTCGCCTGCGCCTCGATCGCGCTGGGCCTGATGTTCGCTCCCGCCGCGCACGCCGACGACGCGCTGTACCAGCAGTTCGGCGGCCAGCCCGGCCTCGTGAAGATCATCGACGATTTCTACGACCTGCTGCTGGTCGATCCGCGCACCAAGGAATACTTCGACGGCGCGCCGATCAAGCGCATCAAGCAGAAGCTCGCCGAGCAGTTCTGCGTGCTGCTGGGCGGCCCCTGCGTGTACACGGGCCGCACCATGAAGCGCTCGCACGAAGGCCAGAACATCGATCGCGCCGCGTTCGATGCGCTGATCGAGGATCTGCAGACGTCGATGGACAAGCACGGCGTGCCGTTCCGCGCGCAGAACAAGCTGCTGGCGAAGCTCGCGCCGATGTATCGCGACGTGCAGGATCGCGAATGAACGCCCCGGCGCACGCATCCAGGACGTTGCACACACAACCTCTTTCGTTTGACACCGGCACCATGGCAAAGCATTCCGACAATCGGCGGTTCCTCGCGCGCGGCGCGATCGGCGCGGCGGCCTGCTGGCTCGCGCTGCATGCGGCCGCGGCGAACGCGGCGAGCATCGACGTGAGCGTCGTCGACCAGAACGGCGCGCCGCTGGCCGATGCGGTCGTCTATGCCACGCCGTCGAGCGGCAAGCTGCCGCCCGCGAAACCGGCCAACGCCGTGATCGATCAGATCAAGCGGCAGTTCGTGCCGCTCGTGTCGGTGGTGCAATCGGGCACGTCGGTCAAGTTTCCGAACAAGGACAACTTCGAGCACGACGTGTATTCGTTCTCGCCGGCCAAGAAGTTCGAACTGCACCTGTATCACAGCACGCCGGCCAGCCCGGTGGTGTTCGACAAACCGGGCCTGGTCGTGATGGGCTGCAACATTCACGATACGATGGTCGGCTACCTGATGGTGGTCGATACGCCGTGGTTCGCCAAGACCGACGCCGCCGGCCATGCCACGATCGACAAGCTGCCGCCCGACGACTACACCGTGACGGCCTGGCACTACCGCCTCGCCGACGCGAAGACGCTGCCGGCGCAGAAGCTGCCGGCGGGCGCATCGGCTTCGTTCAAGCTGAACCTGTCTGCCCAATAGGCGCTTCATGCAATTCCAAAGCCTGCGCGCTCAGATCGCAATCGTTGTCGTGACGCTGATGCTGGTGGCCCAGCTCGCGGCGTTCGGCGTGATCAGCACGGTCATTCGCGAGAACGCGCGCAGCAACGCGAATCAGCAATTGGTGGTGGCGGAACGTGTATTCCATCAGGTGCTGCGTTCGAACGGCGAAAAGCTGACGCAGGCCGCGAGCGTGGTGGCGGCCGATTTCGGCTTTCGCGAGGCCGTGGCCACGCACGACGAGAACACCGTCGTATCGGCGCTGCACAACCACGGCGCGCGGATCGACGCCGACGTCGTCATGCTGGCCGATCTCGACGGCAAGCTGATCGCCGACAGCCGCGGCGACACGCAGGCGAGCGTGCGGTTTCCGCTGAGCAGCCTGATTCAGGCGGCGCGCGAGCAACACGACGCCTCGTCGATCGTCGCGGTCGACGGCAAGCTGTATCAGGTCGTGGCCGTGCCGGTCAAGGCGCCGATCACGATCGGCTGGGTGGCGATGGGCTTCGTGATCGACGACGCGGTCGCGAAGGAAACGGCCGCGCTGACCTCGCTCGACGTCTCGTTCCTCGACCGCCGCCCCGATGGCCGCTGGAACCTGCTGGCCACCTCGCTGCACGACAAGGATCATGTTCGCGCGAGCGTCGCCAACACGGCCGATCGCGATTACGCCACGCGGCTCGTGATGCTGCAATCGAGCGGCGAGCCGGCCGCCGTCATGCTGCAGCGCTCGCTGCGCGATTTGATGGCGCCGTATCTGCATCTGCAGACGACGCTGCTGATCATTACCGCGCTGGGCGTGTTCTTCTCG
This sequence comes from Burkholderia sp. Ac-20379, assembly GCF_017104645.1. Classification (GTDB taxonomy): domain Bacteria; phylum Pseudomonadota; class Gammaproteobacteria; order Burkholderiales; family Burkholderiaceae; genus Burkholderia. Next base: position 4,470 of record NZ_JAAGPF010000067.1, on the reverse strand, counting down.
GTGGTGGGCAGCATGCTCACCGCGCGCAGCGTGACGAAGCCGATCGCGGCGCTGGCGCGCTTCGCGAGCCGGGTCGGGCAGGGCGAGTACAACGAACCGATCCAGGTGACGCGTCACGACGAGCTGGGCGAACTGGCCAAGGCGTTCAACCACATGCAGGCCGCGATTTCCGAGCGCGAGCAGCATATCGTCGAGCTGGCCTACACGGATCAACTGACGGGGCTGGCGAACCGCGCGCGCTTCAACGATCGCCTGCAGGAAGCGATCGATCTGGCGAATGGGGGCCGCAAGGCGTCCGACCAGGTGTTCAGCGTGATGATGATGGATCTCGACCGCTTCAAGCTGGTCAACGACACGCTCGGCCATCCGATCGGCGATCTTCTGCTGTGCGAAGTGGCGGCGCGCCTGCGCGCCGCGCTGCGCCGGATCGATCTGGTCGCGCGCCTCGGCGGCGACGAGTTCGCCGTGCTGCTGCCCGGCTATTCGAGCGCGGATGCCGAGCGCGTGGCCGCCGGCCTGCTGAAGACGCTCGAACAGCCGATCACGATCGAAGGGCAACTGGTGGACGTGGGCGCGAGCATCGGCATCGTCGCGTATCCGCAGCACGGCACCGACATGAACGCGCTGATGCGCCGCGCGGACATCGCGATGTACGTGGCGAAGCGCGCCAACGCCGGCTACGCGCTGTACGACAAGAAGCACGACCAGAACAACGCGGAACGGCTGTCGCTGATGAGCGAGCTGCGCCAGGCCGTCGAGCACGATCAACTGACGCTGTTCTACCAGCCGAAGCTCGATCTCGCGACGGGCATGGTGAAGTACGTGGAGGCGCTGGTGCGCTGGGAGCATCCGACGCGCGGCTTCGTGGCGCCCGATCAGTTCATTCCGTTCGCCGAACAAACCGGCTACATCAAGGTGATCTCGCAATGGGTGGCCGACAAGGCGATCGGCCAGATCGCCGCGTGGGAGGCGATGGGCATTCATCTCGCCGTGTCGGTCAACGTGTCGGCGCGCGAGCTGATTCAATCGACGCTGCCCGATACGTTCGATGCGCTGCTGAAGAAGCATGGGGTGTCGCCGGACATGCTGTGGATCGAGATCACCGAAAGCGCGATCATGGACGATCCGAACCACGCGATCGAAACGCTCGACCGCCTGCATGCGCTCGGCATTCATCTGGCGGTGGACGATTTCGGCACCGGCTATTCGTCGCTGTCCTATCTGAAGCGCATGCCGATCGACGAGCTGAAGATCGACAAGTCGTTCGTGATGGGCATGACCGAACACAAGGACGACGAAACCATCGTGCGTTCCACCATCGACCTGGCGCACAACATGGGGCTGAAGGTGGTGGCCGAAGGCGTGGAGAGCGAGGAGGTGCTGACGCGCCTGCGCGAATTGCGCTGCGATCTCGTGCAGGGCTATTACCTGACGCGTCCGCTGCCGCCGCTGAAGCTCGAGGCCTGGCTCGACGATTGGGCGATTGCCTGAGGTTTCGCGGGGCGCTGCCCGCCATGCCGAAGGCTTCGTTCAGCCTCGAATCGGCTTGCGATTTAATTCCTGTTTCGATTATTTTTAATTGATTAGAAAGTTAATCGCTTTCATTTGTAGGAAACCTCAACGATTTAACAACATCCCTTAAACAACGCTTCTTTTTACAAAAAGATACGTTATATCATATCGCGCCATTGACCGATCCGGCGCGTGTGTCCTGTCCCGCATGCTGCCGAGGTCGCCGCCGAACCCCTGTTACCGCGCGCCTTCGACCATGAAAACACCTGCTCCCCACCCTCGCGCCATTCTGCTGGCCGTGGCGGCTCTCGTCTCGCAGTACGCCCATGCGGCCCCGCCCGCCGCGGCGCTGGGCGGCGTGGTCGTGGATTCGGCCGGTGCGCCGGTCGATGCGGCCAACGTCGTGCTGAAGGACGCCAATGGCCACGACGTCGCGCATCTGGCCACGGATGCGAAGGGCCGGTTTGCGCTGGCCGCCGTGCCGGCGGGCACGTACACGCTGGAGGTGTCGTCGTCGGGGTACGACTCGGTCAAGCGCACGGTCAGCCCGTCGGATGCGCATCCGGCCGATATTTCGGTCACCTTGCCGTTCGACGCCGCGCTGGTCGACATGAAGGCGGTGCAGGTCACGGCGAAGCGGCTCGACGCCGCCCGCAACGGCCTGCTGCCCGAAACGGGCAGCAGCATCTACCGCATTTCGAGCCAGGACATCGACGCGATGCCGCAAGGCGCCGATACGCCGCTGAACCGCGTGCTGCTGCAAGCGCCGGGCGTGGCGAACGATTCCTACGGACAACTGCACGTGCGCGGCGATCACGCCGATCTGCAATACCGGATCAACGGCATCCTGATTCCCGAGCCGATCAGCGGCTTCGGCCAATCGCTCGACACGCGCATCATCGATCACGTCAATCTGCTGACGGGCGCGCTGCCGGCGGAATACGGCTATCGCACGGCGGGCATCGTCGACATCCACACCAAATCGGGCGAGGAGCTGGGCAACGGCGGCTCGATCGACGTGTTCGGCGGCAGCCATCAAACGCTGAAGACGAGCGCCGACGTGTACGGCAACCAGGGCAAGCTCAGCTATTACTTCTCGGGCTCGCTCGGCGTCAACAACCTCGGCATCGAAGCGCCCACCTCGTCGCCGAGCCCGCTGCACGACCACACGCGCCAGGGCGACGCGTTCGGTTATCTGTCGTACGTGCTGAATCCGCAAACGCGCGTGAGCTTCATGTTCGGCACCACCTCGAATCAGTTCGAGATCCCGAATACGCCGGGCCTCACGCCGAACTTCTCGCTGGCCGGCACGCCGAGCTTCGATTCGGCCAACCTGAACGAAACGCAGTCCGAACTGAACAACTTCGCGGTGGTGGCGCTGCAGGGCACGGTCGGTACGGCGCTCGATTACCAGGTGGCGTTCTTCACGCGCTACACGCGCACGCAGTTCAACCCCGATCCGATCGGCGACCTGATCTACAACGGCGTGGCGTCGCAGGATTTCCACAGCGACACCGCGAACGGCATTCAGGCCGATACGACCTACCGCCTGAACGAGCATCACACGCTGCGCGCCGGCCTGTTCCTGCAGCAGGAGCACGCCGAGTTCCGCGACAACGTGTCGGTGTTCCCGACCGACGCGGACGGCAATCAGAGCGCCGACGTGCCGTTCTCGATCCCCAGCGCCGACAGCAAGACGGGCTACCTGTACAGCGCCTATCTGCAGGACGAATGGAAGATCAACTCGCGCCTGACGATCAACTACGGCGTGCGTTACGACGGTATGGATCAGTACGTCACGGCGAACCAGTTGAGCCCGCGCATCGGGCTGGTGTTCAAGGCGGCCGAGGGCACGACGCTGCACGCCGGCTATTCGCGCTACTTCACGCCGCCGTCGTTCGAGCTGGTGTCGAGCTCGACGATCGGCCGCTATGCGGGCACCACCAACGCCAGCGCGATCACGCAGAACGATGCGGTGCAACCCGAGCGCGACGATTACTTCGATATCGGCGTGATCCAGCAGGTGGGTTCGGACCTGACGTTCGGCATCGACGGCTACTACAAGAAGGCGCACAACCTGCTCGATCTCGGCCAGTTCGGCAGCGCGCTGATCTACACGCCGTTCAATTATCAGTACGGCAAGGTGGCCGGCCTCGAACTGACGGCCAACTACAAGCACCGCAACCTGTCGGCCTACCTGAACGTGGCGTTCAGCCATGCGATGGGCAAGAACGTCAACTCGGCGCAGTTCAATTTCGATCCCGACGAGCTGGCCTACATCTCGAACCACTGGGTCAACCTCGACCACGATCAGCGCGTGACGATCTCGTTCGGCGGCGCGTACACGTATCGCCAGACGACGTTCTCGTTCGACGGCATCGTCGGCAGCGGGCTGCGCGAGGGCTTCGCGAATACTGGCAAGCTGCCGTGGTACGAGCAGGTGGACGTGTCGGTGGTGCAGCGCCTCGATCTGCCGTGGATCGGCAAGGTCGACGGCCGGCTGGTGCTGGTCAACGCGTTTGGCGATTCGTATGCGCTGCGCGACGGTTCGGGCATCGGCGTGTTCGCTCCGCAATACGGCCCGTACCGCGCCGTGTATGCGGGCGTGACGAAGTACTTCTAAGCATCGCGTCGCGGCTTACGGCACGAAGGTCTGCAGGCGCGCGGCATGCGCCTCCAGGCCGTCCAGCCCGAGGTAGTGGCTGAGCTTGCCGCTGCGCACGCGTTTGGCGCTGTCGAGCAGGCGGGCGAGCAGGGCGTCGCGGGCGCCGCGATAGGCGGCGTCGGCATCCTTGCCGTGCGCGCTCAGCGCCGCGTGGATCAGGCGGGCGCTGTCGTCCGCGCCATAGGCCACGCATTGCGCCATGGCCGCCGCGTCCGGTGCGGCGCCAGCCGCGAGCAGTGCCCGGATCAGCGCGGCCGGCACCGCGCCGGCCAGGCTGGCGAGTGCATCGCCGC
>NZ_JAAGPF010000729.1 GCF_017104645.1 Burkholderia sp. Ac-20379 | reverse complement strand
AGCGGCGCGAAGCGCTGGCTCACCGCTTCGATCAGCGTCCAGGCGTGGCGATGCTCGGGGCGGGCGTCGAGCCAGCGCGACCATTCGGCGCGTTGCGCTTCCGTGTCGCTGGTACAGAGCCGCGCGTACCAGTCGGCGGCGGCCTCGAGCGCGGCGTGATCGGCCGCGGCGTGTCGGGACGCGTCCATCGCTAGCCGGCCAGCCCCGCTTCGATCGTCGCGAGATGCAGCATCGTGCTCGCGAGGTACTTCTGCACCATCCGTTCGGAGACGGCGAGTTGCGCGGCGATCTGCGGCGTGGTCGCGCCGTGGATCTGCGCGAGCAGGAACGCGGTGCGCGCCTTCTCGGGCAGGCTCGCCAGCAGCGCGCCGATCTCCATCAGCGTCTCGATCACGATCGCCTGATGCTCCGGCGAAGCGTGGCAACCGTCGCCGTGCGCGGCCAGCGTGTCGAGCCAGGCCTGCTCGACCTGCCGGCGGCGGCTGCGGTCGACGCACATGCCGTGCGCCATCGCCTTCAGATACGCGCGCGCCTCGGCCGGGCCGGCGAAGCGCGCGGGCTCGGGCTTCGCGATCAGCCGCACGAACGCGTCGTGCGCGAGATCGGCCGCGTCGGCCGCATCGCCCAGACGCCGCCGCAGCCAGCTTTGCAGCCAGCCGTGGTGATCGAGATAGAGCAGGCGCACGTCGTCGTGCGGGGCGGGGGCGGCGGTCATGACATCGGAGCACGGCAAGGATGGACGCCTTGCCATATTTCTAAATGAGAATGGTTTTCGTTTATAGCGCAAGATGACGCGGATGCGCAAGCTCGCGCATCGAGCTATCGAATAACGGATTTCGATTGAAATTGAAAATGATCTGGCGGTTCGCTTTTTCGCGTCCGGTGCGATTAACGGGGGAAAGCAGGCTCATGCACGCGATGGCGTGCGGCGGCTCCCGACTCCACTTCGTCCCGAGGATTGTCCCGTGAAGCACCGAATTCCTTCGCGCGCCGTGCGCCGTTCGTCAACGCCCGCCA
>NZ_JAAGPF010000728.1 GCF_017104645.1 Burkholderia sp. Ac-20379 | reverse complement strand
TGGACTGCCCAGGGAATGCTAGACGCTGCCGGCCTATGATTTGAGCATAGGAGGGCGTCATGAGTGCACAGAGATTTACCCCGGAATTCAAGCAGGAAGCGGTTCGGCAAATCACGGAACGGGGCTACTCCGTAGCCGAAGTCTCGGCCAGGCTGGGCGTATCTGCGCATAGCCTGTACAAGTGGGTCAAGGCGGTCAAGCCCGACAAGTCCGAGGCGCAAGCCAGCGAACTATTGGAAGCCAAACAGGAGGTGCTTCGCCTGCGGGCTCAGATGCGTCGTCTCGAAGAAGAACGAGACATCCTAAAAAAAGCCGCGCGATACTTTGCCAGGGAGCCCGAGTGAAGTATCGCTTCATCAACGACCATCGGCATGAATTTCGCGTCGCTACGATGTGCCGAATGCTGGACGTTGCGCGTGCGGGCTACTATCACTGGCTGCATTTCCCGATGTCTGACCGAGATACCGAGGATCAGCGGCTGCTTGGACTGATTCGGGACTCGTATACGGCCAGCTACGGCGTTTATGGTGCACGTCGCGTGTGCTGCGACCTACGCGAGGTGGGTGAAGTTTGCAGCAAGAACCGAGTGGCCAAAATCATGCAACGCAACGGTATCAAGGCGATTCGAGGATACAAGTCGCCTCGTCGCACTGCTGGCCGGCCGTCGATTCTCGCGCCCAATCGACTGAACCGACAATTCACCGTCGAAGCGGCAGACCGTGCCTGGGTCACGGACATCACGTATCTGCGAACTTGGCAGGGCTGGCTTTATCTGGCGGTAGTGCTGGACCTCTATTCGAGAAAAGTCGTGGGCTGGGCAATGAAGCCCACGCTTGCTCGCGAGCTGGTTCTCGACGCGCTGTTGATGGCGATTGTGCGCCGCCAACCGAAGCAATCCGTGTTGGTTCATTCCGACCAGGGGAGTCAATACGGCAGTGACGAATGGCGTCGCTTCTGCCAATCACACAAGCTCGAGCCTTCGATGAGTCGGCGCGGCAATTGCTGGGACAACGCCGTGGCGGAATCCTTTTTCAGCAGCCTGAAGAAAGAGCGAATCCGCAAACGTATCTATAAAACCCGCGATATGGCGCGTGCCGACGTCTTCGACTACATCGAGGTCTTTTACAATCGAACCCGTCGCCATAGTCATCTTGGCGGCCTGAGTCCCGAGGCCTTTGAACAAGCCGCGGCGTGAGGGTCAGGCGTGTCTAGTGTGCTCTGGGCAGTCCA
>NZ_JAAGPF010000727.1 GCF_017104645.1 Burkholderia sp. Ac-20379 | reverse complement strand
CTGGCCGCGAACGCCGCACGCGCGGCCCAGCGCGCCGCATCGGACGACGCACCGAGCCGCCGCGACAGCATGCCGATCCGGCGCGCGAAGCCCTCGGCCAGCGCCAGCCCGAAATCGGCCGGCTCGGGCAGCCGCTCGGCCAGCCCGCCGACGAAGCCGAACGGTTCGGTCAGATCCTTCATGCGCGCTCCTTGCCCATCAGCGCGTCGAGCGCCTCGACCAGCTCGCGCGAGGGCCGCCGCGCATGCACGCCGGCAGGCTGCCCGCCGCTGATCCAGCCCGGCCGCACGCCGCGCACGAACAAATACAGATAACCGGCCATATGCGTGTCGTAGTCGTAGCCGCGCAGGCGCACGCGCAGGTAGCGATGCAGCGCGACCGTGTAGAGCAGCGCCTGCAGGTGATACGCGTGATCGGCCATCGCCGCGTCGAGCGCGGCCGGGCCATACGCGTCGGCCGTCGCGCCAAGGTGGTTCGATTTCCAGTCGACGATCCAGAACCGGCCGTCGTGCTCGACGATCATGTCGATGAAGCCCTTGAAGAAACCGGCCAGCGTACCCGCTTCGAGCGCGACGTCGGGGTAGCCGTGCGCGACGAGCAGCGCACGCAGCGCGGCGAAATCGAGCGATACGGCCGGGAACAGGAATTCCATCTCGTTGAGCCGCCGCGCCGGATCGACCGCGGCGAACCGCAGGCCCGGCGCGAGTTCGGTGGCGACCACGTCGGCCACCATCCGCAGCATCATCGCGGGCAGGCGCTCGACCAGCTCGGGCTCGGCTTCCACGGGCCGCTCGTGCAACGCGCGCCGCGCCGCTTCGGGCCAGCCGTCCGGCACGCCGAAATCGCTCAACTCGAACAGCAGGTGCAGGCATTCGCCGGCCGCCGCGCCGCGCGGAAACGCGACGATGTCGTCGAGCTCGGGCGGCGCGGCGA
>NZ_JAAGPF010000726.1 GCF_017104645.1 Burkholderia sp. Ac-20379 | reverse complement strand
GGTTGGTGGCAGTGTAGATCTCGGGGGGCGCCGTATCATTAAAAAAAAAAAAAAATTCACAATTTCTTCGATTCTCTCTTCTATTATCATCACTAGCTGCTCATTTCTTATTTTCACAATTAATCTCACCTTCTCCTTCTTCTCACACTCCTTCTATGTTTATTACTTCTCATACTTACTCATGTTCTTTGCTTCATCTTCCCTATTTCCTCCGTACCATCCTTCTTTTTTTATCTTATTGCTCTCCCTATCCTGTGTTCAGCACGTGCTAAT
>NZ_JAAGPF010000724.1 GCF_017104645.1 Burkholderia sp. Ac-20379 | reverse complement strand
AACCGGCCGGGCGGCGTGCCGCGCGCGGCCACCGCCGCTTCGAGCTGGTCGGCCACGAAACGCTGCGGGCTCGGGAACGGCGTGGCCGCGAACACATGCTGCGGCGTGCCGGCCGCGCGCTGTGCGGTGGGCGAGACGGGTTGCGAGATCGCGGGGACGGTGACGGCCAGGCTGACGGCGGCAAGGGCGCTCACGGCGCCGGCGGCGGGCATCATGCGCGCGAACGTGCGCGCCAGGGCAGGCCGATGCGCGGCGGGCGCGTCGGCAACGGCGGAAACATCGGAAATCGGGCTCAACGGCTCCACATCCTCAAAAAGCGGGTTCGGGGCAACAAGGGGTGTGGGAAAGGGCTGGCTGCGCGACAGGCGCGCGACGCGGCGCGGCCGGCAGCACTTTGGCGATCGACGCATGGCCGGTGGAGGCGGCCGGTTACGTTCCGTTCGGCCCAACGACGCGGGGTGAGCCGCTCCGAACGAAGATCCATCGATGAAGGGAACGAGCCCCGCGGTGAGAATCGACGCTCAGAACATGACAGCGGGAAGTCACGCGTGTTCCGTCAAATTTCAAAATTAATATGGGGTTAGATGAAAATGAGCGAAAGATGCATGCTTTTTTGAGAAATCTCTCATTGGCCGGGAGGCCGATAGTTTATCAATACGATTGAGAATGATTTGCGTTTGCATTAAATTCTAGGCTTCCCCGGTTTGCGAGCCGGCTATCGGATCGTCGGCCCGAGCGTTGTGCGGGCGGGCGGTTCTTCCCGAGCAGAGGAGCGCATCGTCATGTTCGACACGATGGATTCGAGGGCGGCGCCCGGGCCGCGGCCGCCGGCCGCGGCGGCCGCGGCGGTGCGGAGATCGGAAGGGCGTCGGGTAGGGAAAGAGGGGTGGTGGCGGGGTAGAGCGCGGGGGCGGCGGGACGGTTACAAGAGGATAGAGA
>NZ_JAAGPF010000723.1 GCF_017104645.1 Burkholderia sp. Ac-20379 | reverse complement strand
CGGACAGCACGATGGTCGGCCGCGCCGCGTCGATCCGCTCGAGCGCATCGCGGCCCGACGAGGCCACCACCACCGCCGCGCCGAGCGTGCCGAGCGCCGCGGCCAGGCTGGTGCGCGAGGTTTCGTCGTCGTCGACCAGCAGGATCCGCTGGCCGCCGAGGTCGAGCCGCTCGCGGGTCAAGGCGTCGTCGCGATCGCGGCCGGCCCAGAGCACGGCGCCCGAAGGCTGCCAGCCCGCCGGCAGCGCCACCTCGAAGCGGGTGCCGAGGTTCTGGCCGTCGCTCGTCGCGCGCACGCCGCCGCCGTGCAGTTCGGCGATATGCCGCACGATCGACAGCCCCAGCCCCAGCCCGCGCTTGGACGACGCCGGCGAGCCCTCGGCCCGGCGAAACGCCTCGAACACGTGCGGCAGAAAATCGGCCGTCACGCCCTGGCCGGTGTCGGTCACCGTCAGCAGCGCGCGCGCATCGTCGACGCTCAGCCCGATCGTCACGCGGCCGCCGCGCGGCGTGAACTTGAACGCGTTCGACAGCAGGTTCGACAGCATCTGGCGGAGCCGCTCGGCGTCGCCCGAGACGATGCAGGCGTCGAGCGCGCACTGCGTGTCGAGCAGCACGCCGCTCTGGCCGGCGGTCGTCTCGAACGACCCGACCACGTCGTGCATCACGCGCACCAGATCCACCGGCGTCGGGTCGAGCCGCAGCTTGCCGGTCGCGAGCGAGGACGCATCGAGAATGTCGGCCACCATCCGCGACAGCGACCGCGCGCTGCGGTCGATCGCGTCGATCGCCTGGCGTTGCAGCGCGCCGTCGATCGGGTTGCGCATCACCTCGACCCAGCCGTAGATCACGTTCAGCGGCGTGCGAAGCTCGTGCGAGACGACCGCCAGCAGCTCGTCCTTGAGCCGGTTCGAGGTGTCGGCCAGGCGCCGCGCGTCGCGCGCGCCGCGCAGCCAGTGATCGGCGCGGCGGTCGCGGCGGCGCTGCACGCGCGTGTCGCGA
>NZ_JAAGPF010000722.1 GCF_017104645.1 Burkholderia sp. Ac-20379 | reverse complement strand
GCGCGCGCCGGGCGGCCTCAGCGCGCGTTGCTCGCCGCCGCCACCCAGCGCTCGAACGTCGCCTTGTTCGCGGCGATCCACTGGTCGGCCAGTGTGTCGACGATCGACGACGCGCCGTGTGCCTGGCTGATCGCCAGTTCCCAGTTCGACCAGGTCGACGACGGGAAGTGAATTTGCTCGACGAGCGCGCGCACGGGCGGATTCGCGGCGATGAACGCCTTGTTGGCCACCGCGCCGTAGTTCCACGACGCCATCGCCATCCGGCACGGGTTCGCGCCGCCCGCGCAGCCCGGCACGTCCTTCACGAGCGCCGAGCCCGCGTTCGGCACATTCGGCGGCAGCGCGTCGGCGGGCGTGGGCAGCCACACCACGTCCTTGCCGGGCACCAGCTCGCTGGTGGTCCACGACGGGCTCCAGGCATAGAAGAACGCTGGCTCGCCGGCCTTGATCCGCGACACCACGTCGGCCATCAGCGCCTCGTACTTGCCGGTCACCGGCTTGACCGTCTGCCGCAGGCCGAATTTGTCCAATTGGTAGTTCACCACGTCGCCGCAGCTCCAGCCAGGGTCGCAACTGATCAGCTGCGCCTTGCCGTCGCCGCCGAACAGCGCGGCGATCTTCGGATCCTTCATCTGTTCCAGGCTCGTGATGTTGTGCGCGAGCGCCGTCTTCCGGTCGATCAGGTAGCCGTTGATGCCGCCGCCGTCGATCTGGCCGTTGCCGACCCGCATGGCGCGATCCTGAACCGCGCGAAAATTCGGATCGCTCTGCGGGAAGTTGACGTCCGTTTCCAGATCGACGTCGCCCTGCGCCACGGCCTGGAAGAACAGCACCGTGCCCATCGTCTTCAGCACGACCTCGTAGCCCATCGCCTTGAGCGCGCGGATGGCGATCTGCACCGACACGTAGTTGGCGCCGAGGCCGTCCGTTTGCGCGTAGTGGATGGTCTTGCCGGCGCCCGGCAGCCCGGCGGCGGGCGCGGGGGCCGCGGCGCTCAGCATCGCGGCGCACGCCAGGGCGGCCAGCGCCGGTTTCAGCATCTTCATGATCGATCTCCTTGCCTTTCTGGTTGGGGGTGCTGCATGCCGGCTTGCCGTCGGCGCCGGTTCGCTTCCGTGCTTTTGTGCGT
>NZ_JAAGPF010000721.1 GCF_017104645.1 Burkholderia sp. Ac-20379 | reverse complement strand
CGTGGCCGGCGCGGCGCTCGGCGCGCGCATCGATGCGTTGATCGAGGCGCGCTGGCCCGGCCTGCCGCGCACGCGCGTCGCGGCGCGCGAGACGCAATGCGGCGTGACCAACGGCTACGCCACACCGTCGCAACTGGGCAGCGACCGCTGGTGCGGCCTGATCGGCGCGCGTGCGGCCTACCCCGACGAGGCGCTGCTGATCGCCACGTTCGGCACCGCCACCACGCTCGAATCGCTGAATGCCGACGGCCGCTTCACTGGTGGCCTGATCGCGCCGGGCTGGGCGTTGATGATGCGCTCGCTCGGCCTGCACACCGCGCAATTGCCGACGCTGTCGACCGACACGGCGCAGCGCCTCGTCGGCGAACTCGGCGCCGCGCCGGGCCGTCTGCCGTTCGCCGTCGATACCGCGCATTCGCTGTCGGCCGGTTGCCTGCATGCGCAGGCCGGGCTGATCGAACGCGCCTGGCGCGATCTGTCCGGCGACGGCGCGCAGCCGGTGCGGCTGGTGCTGTCGGGCGGCGCGGCCGACGCCGTCGCGCAGGCGCTGACGGTGCCGCACACGCGGCACGATGCGCTGGTACTGTCGGGGCTGGCGCGGATCGCCGCGGAATCGGCAACCCTGCAAGGCGGCGGCGCGGCCTGACCGGGCCGCCGCACGGAATCTTCATCGAGCGACACGGGATCACACGGAACATGCCGGGCGCGAGGCCGGGCCGGGAACACGAACGACTGACTGTCGAAGGAGAGCTGGGACGATGCTACGTTGGCTTATCTCGATATTGGTGGCGGCGAATCTGATCGCCCTGGCGGCGGTGCAAGGCCTGTTCGGCTCACGGCCGGCGGCCGGGCCGCGCGAACCGTCCCATCTGGCCCAGCAGGTGCGCCCGCAGGCGCTGCGCGTCACGGCCACCGTGCAGGCGGCCGAAGCGCCGACGGTCGGCGGGCCGATCGCCTCGCCGTCGGTCGAATCGATGCTGCTCGGGGCGTCGTCGGCAGACGCGGCTTCGGCCGCTTCAGGCGCGTCCGAGGCCGCGCCGGGGCCCGCTGCCGCACCGGCCGCCAGCGCTGCCGCTA
>NZ_JAAGPF010000720.1 GCF_017104645.1 Burkholderia sp. Ac-20379 | reverse complement strand
CCGCCAAGGCCGCGAACGCCGCCCCGGCCGCCGTCGAAACGACCGCCCCGCAGCGCCGCGCCACCGCCAAGACCGCGGCCAAGCCCGCCGTCGACAAGGCGGCACCGGCACGCGCCGCGGGCAAGGCCAAGGCCGCGCCGAAAACGAACGGCCGTACGCGCGACGACAAGGATCAGCCGCTGTTCGAGGACATCCGCTATCTGGGACGCCTGCTCGGCGACGTGGTGCGCGAGCAGGAAGGCGACGCCGTGTTCGACGTGGTCGAGACGATCCGCCAGCACGCCGTGAAATTCCGCCGCGAGGACGACCGCGAGGCCGCCACCACGCTCGACCGCATGCTGCGCAAGCTCACGCCCGAGCAGACCGTCAGCGTGGTGCGCGCGTTCAGCTACTTCTCGCACCTGGCCAATATCGCCGAGGATCGCCATCACAACCGCCGCCGCCGCATCCACGCGCTGGCCGGTTCGACGCCGCAAGCCGGCACCGTCGCGTTCGCGCTGCAAGCGCTGAAGGACGCCGGCGACGGGTCGACCGACGTGATCCGCAAGTTCTTCGACGAAGCGCTGATCGTGCCGGTGCTGACCGCCCACCCGACCGAAGTGCAGCGCAAGAGCATTCTCGACGCGCAGCACGACATCGCGCGCCTGCTGGCCCAGCGCGATCAGGAACTGACCTCGCGCGAGCGTTCGCACAACGAAGCGCTGCTGCGCGCCCGCGTCACGACGCTGTGGCAGACGCGCATGCTGCGCGACGCGCGCCTGACCGTCGGCGACGAAATCGACAACGCGCTGTCCTATTACCGCGCCACCTTCCTCGACGAACTGCCGGCGCTCTACGCCGACATCGAGGAAGCGCTGGCCGAGCACGGCCTCGACGCGCGCGTGCCGGCGTTCTTCCAGATGGGCAGCTGGATCGGCGGCGACCGCGACGGCAATCCGAACGTCACGGCCGCCACGCTCGAAGAGGCGATCCATCGCCAGGGCACGGTGATCCTCGAGCATTACCTGGAACAGGTGCACAAGCTCGGCGCCGAGCTGTCGGTCTCGCACCTGCTGGTGGGCGCGAGCGAGGACGTCAAGGCGCTGGCCGCCGCCTCGCCACGCGCACGCGCCCCTTTCGACTTCCATCTGCCCGTGGCCCCCTGCTCCGCGACCCCGCACTTCACGTCGATCCTCAAATCGCTGGGCCAGGAGATCACGATCGACCTGCGGCTCAAGCACGCGAAGGCCAACGCGAAGGAACGCAAGACGTATATCAAGCGGATTCAGCGCGAGCATCAC
>NZ_JAAGPF010000719.1 GCF_017104645.1 Burkholderia sp. Ac-20379 | reverse complement strand
AGCGGTGGCAGCAGCGCCGCGCCGAGGCCGCCGCCGAGCGGCACGGCCGTCTGCCGGATGCTCATCGCGAGGCCGCGTTCGTTGTCGCGGAACCAGCGCATCACGGCGCGGCCGCTCGCGCCGTTTACGCTGCCGCCCGTCAGGCCGGTCAGCGCCATGGCGGCGATCAGCAGCGCGAGCGGCGGCGTCCAGCCGTCGTGCGGCACCATGCCGGCCGCCATCGCGGCCAGCATGACGGCCATCGCGGCCAGCCCCCATGGCACTTCGAACACCGCCACGCCGAGTCCGAGCGCGCCGAGCACGATGCCTAGCGCGCCGTTGTCGAGCCGGTAGGCGCTGCGCAACGCGATCGCGGTGGTCGGGATGCCGGCCGCCGCCGCCGAGAACGCGACGTTCGCGAGCACGCCGACGGCCAGCACGCGCCAGCGATGCGCGTCGCCGCGTTGAACGTGCGCGGGCGGCGCGAGGGCGGGCGTCGAGACAGGAGAAGGGCGCATGGCGAGACATCGGCGAGTGATTGACGCCGCCAGTGTCGCCCCGTAGATTCATGCTGAAAATCGGAAAGTTTTGTTTGAATCGTTCGATAAATCAGGATGATTGTCATGTCGCATACGAACTTCGACATTAGCGCGCTGCGCAGCCTCGTGGCCGGCATCGATCTCGGCAGCTTCGCGAAGGCGGCCGATCGGGTGGCGCGTTCGTCGTCGGCGGTCAGCGCGCAGATCCGCAAGCTCGAGGCGCAGGCCGGCGCGCCGCTGTTTCGCAAGGCCGGGCGCGGGCTGGCGCTGACCGACGCCGGCGAGGCGATGCTGCGCTACGCACGCCGGCTGATCGAACTGAACGACGAGGCCGCGGCGGCGGTGCGCGGCGCGACGCTCGATGGCTGGGTGCGGATCGGCATGCAGGAGGATTTCGGCGAGCGCCTGCTGCCCGACGTGCTCGGGCGTTTCGCGCGCGCGCATCCGCTGGTGCGCATCGAGGCGCGCGTGGCGCGCAATACCGAACTGCTGGAGCGGCTCGATGCGCGGCAGCTCGATCTCGCGCTGGTCTGGGGCGATCCGGCGGCCACGTCGGTGGCCGCGCGCGAGGGCATCGAGGCCGAACTGATCGCGATGGCGCCGATGTGCTGGGCCGGTGCGGCCTCGCCCGCCGCGCGGGCTGCCGCCGACGCCTGGCG
>NZ_JAAGPF010000718.1 GCF_017104645.1 Burkholderia sp. Ac-20379 | reverse complement strand
GGCAAACCCGCGTCCGGCCGCCGCCGCGCCCTCAGCCGATCCGCGAGGCGTGCCCCGCGATCACGCGCCAGCGCGGCCCCGCCGCGCGCCAGAGCCGCGTGTAGGCGAACTGGCCGTCGATCGGCGTCGCGCCGAAATGACCGGACAGTTTCGCTTTCGTGACCGTCACGATCAGTTCGCCGACGCGCTGCGTGCGCGTCTCGTAGACGTCGAGCCGATGCAGGCGCAACAGCCGCGCGCGATGCGCATCCAGATCGTCGTCCTTCGACAGCACCTGCCCGTCCGGCGCCGTGAACACCAGGTCGTCGTCGATCAGTTCGGATAACGATGCAACGTCGTTGGCGAGCATCGCGTCGCGCAAGGCGGCTTCGTAGCGCTCGATGATGGCGATGGCGTTCATGGGCGGCTCCTCGTCGGGCAGGACGGTGAGCGCAGCGTACCCGACTCCGCCGCCCCTGCGTCGCACGCGTGCATCGGCGGATACCCTAAGCCGCCGCCCCGGCCGCTGTCCGTTGTCATTTTTGACCGGCTATCATCCGGGAAAACCCGAGCCGCCCGCCGCCGCGTCCTACCCTCGACGCGGCGCACGGGCGGCCCGGGTCGATCGCCTCACCGGGCGCATCGCCAGCCGGAGATCCCGGCGGGCCTGCGCACCCGGTGTCCATTCAACGCCGGGCTGCCCGCCCGGATATCGGCACACGGCCACAAGCCCGGTTGCCGGCACGGAAATCGTCGACCATGATCGCCGCCGCCTGCTCGCGCGTGTTTCATCACGCCCGCCTGCACGACCCCTCGCTCGCCCGCCTGCGCGGCGCCGCCCGCTCCGCCCTCGCCTGTTCGCTCACCGCCGGCCTCGGTCTCGCCTGGGCCGTTCGCCACCACGTTCCATTGACCGTCGCGATCCCCGCCGCGCTGTTCGCGATGATCGCGCCGCTGTTCCTGCGCGAGGCGCGCTGGTCCGGCTGGCTCGTCACGCTCGCGCTGCTCGCCGCTTGCGCGGGCCTGTCGCTGACCGCCGGGGCGGCCGTGGCCGAGCAGCCGCTATGGCGCGGCGCGGGCTCGCTGCTGGTGGTGTTCGCGGGCGTGCTGTGCCAATCGCTCGGCGCCCGCGCGGTGGGCGCGGCGATGCTGACGCTGGTGTCGTTCTACCTGGGGCTGTACCTGCATCCCGAGCCCGAGCGGCTCCTGCAGATGCTCGGCCTGATGACGGTCGCGCCGGCCGTGCTGGCGCTGGTGGGCCGCGTGCTGCTTCCGGCCGAGCACGGCCTA
>NZ_JAAGPF010000066.1 GCF_017104645.1 Burkholderia sp. Ac-20379 | reverse complement strand
GCCCGCACGCGCTCGCGCTTGCGCACCGTGGTGGCGAGCCGCGCGCCGATCAGCCCGAGCACGACCAGCAGCGCGGCCGTCGCGACCGACACGAGCTGGCCGAACGCGGTCAGCGCGGGCCGGTGCAAGCCGATCAGCCAGACCAGCATCACCACGCCGATCAGCCAGTTCACATGGCCAACCGCGCGGGCGACGCCGGACGTCAAATCGCCGTTGACCGACGCGTGAAACGCGAGCCACGCGAGGCCGAGCAGCGCAATGCCGAACGCCTGCCCCACCATCGGCGGATCGACCTGAATCAGTTGCAGCGCGTCGTACAGCCCCTTCCAGGGCGTCAGCACGAACAGCACACCGCCTGCGAGCAGCAGCAGGGCATCGATGACGAGTACGACGCGCAGCAATGGCTTCATGAGCGATCAGTCCACGTGGTAGTTGGGGGCTTCCTTGGTGATTTGCACGTCATGCACATGCGACTCGCGCATGCCGGCGGCCGTGATCTGGACGAACTCGGCCTTCTCGTGCATCTCGGCGATGGTGCGGCAACCGCAGTAGCCCATGCTGGCGCGCACGCCGCCGACCAGTTGGAACAGGATCGCGTTGACCGAGCCCTTGTAGGCGACGCGGCCTTCGATGCCTTCCGGCACGAGCTTGTCGATGTTCGCGGAGTTGTCCTGGAAGTAGCGATCGGCCGCGCCGTCCTTCATCGCGCCAACCGAACCCATGCCGCGATACGACTTGTACTGACGGCCTTGATACAGGAACACGTCGCCCGGCGCTTCTTCCGTGCCGGCGAACATGCTGCCCATCATCACGGCGTTCGCGCCGGCGGCCAGCGCCTTCGACACGTCGCCCGAGAAGCGCACGCCGCCGTCGGCGATACACGGCACGCCCGTGCCGCGCAGCGCTTCCGACACATTGGCGATCGCGCTGATCTGCGGCACGCCCACGCCGGCGACGATCCGCGTCGTGCAGATCGAACCGGGGCCGATGCCGACCTTGACCGCATCCGCGCCGTACTCGACCAGCGCCTTGGCGGCGGCCGCGGTGGCGATGTTGCCGCCGATCACTTCGACGTGCGGGAAGTTCTGCTTGACCCAGCGCACGCGCTCGAGCACGCCCTTGCTGTGGCCGTGCGCCGTATCGACGACGATCACGTCCACGCCGGCCTGCACCAGCAGCTCGACGCGCTCTTCGTTATCGGCGCCGACGCCGACCGCCGCGCCCACGCGCAGCTTGCCGTGTTCGTCCTTGCAGGCTTCCGGGTGTTCGGTTTGCTTGGTGATGTCCTTCACGGTCATCAGGCCGCGCAGGTCGAACGCGTCGTTGACGACCAGCACGCGCTCCAGGCGGTGGCTGTGCATCAGCGCCTTCGCTTCGGCGAGCGGCGTGCCTTCCTTGACGGTGACGAGGCGCTCGCGCGTGGTCATGATCGACTTGACCGGCTCGTCGAGACGCGATTCGAAACGCAGGTCGCGGTTCGTCACGATGCCGACCAGTTGCTGGCCTTCGACGACCGGGAAGCCCGAAATGCCATGCTGGCGCGACAGGTCGATCACGTCGCGCACCTTCATCGACGGCGGCACCGTGATCGGGTCGCGGACCACGCCGGACTCGAAACGCTTGACCTTCGCGACTTCGCGCGCCTGTTCGGCGGGCGTGAGGTTCTTGTGGACGATACCAACGCCGCCCTGCTGCGCCATCGCGATGGCGAGGCGGCCTTCCGTCACCGTATCCATGGCGGCGGATACGAGCGGCATGTTCAGGGCGATGTTGCGGGTGAGCTGGGTCTTGAGACTGGTGTCGCGCGGCAGGACGTCGGAGAACGCCGGGACGAGGAGCACGTCATCGAACGTGAGTGCTTTTTGGATAAGACGCATGGCAAATCCTATGGGCGCAAAAGCAGATTATACGCGATACCGCGCGGATTTTCACCACCCGAACAACGGCTTAGCGGCCCGCCCGGCGCGGCGTTCGGTTTGCGCTTCGCGGCAGGTTCGTCCGGATTTCGCGCCCGCGCGGCGATGTTCGGATACGAAAATCCGCGGCTTCGGAGGCCGTCGAACCGCCCGGGCGGCCGGGAAAGCCCCTGGGACGAACAGGGACACGCCGCCTGCGGCGCATCGGCGCTGGCCGGCGGCATCGCCCGACAATCCGCGCCCCATGCAGAATTCGACAAGACGAACGCACGCACGAACCGTTACGCTCCGCGCTCTTATCGTTTCAGTCAGTGCAAGGAAGGTCGTCATGCAGCGCGGAGTCATGTACGGAGTATTGGCCGGCGCCCTCTGGGGCATGGTGTTTCTGGTGCCCAGGCTGCTCGCCGACATCTCGCCGCTGGCGCTCAGCGCCGGCCGCTACACCATGTACGGGCTCGTGTCGGCCGTCGTGGCGCTGCCGATGGCGCGCTCGCTGCTCGCGCGCCTGACGCGCGAGGATCTGGTCGCGCTCGTGCAGCTCGCGCTGGTGGGCAACCTCGGCTACTACATGCTGCTCGCCAGCGCCGTCCACCTGATCGGCATCGCGCCCGCCTCGCTGATCGTCGGCGTGCTGCCCGTCACGGTCACGTTCGCGGGGATGCGCGACGCCGATGCCGTGCCGCTGCGCCGGCTCGCCCTGCCGCTCGCGCTGGTCGCGGCCGGCATTGTCTGCATCAACGTCGACCTGTTCACGTCGAGCGCGGCGCAGGCCACCTCGGCGCTCGACAAGCTGACCGGCATCGCCTGCGCCGTCGGCGCGCTGATCAGCTGGACCTGGTACGCCGTCGCCAATGCGCGCTATCTGCGCCGCCACCACCGCTTCGACGGCAACGAATGGTCGGCGCTGTGGGGCATCGTCACGGGGTTGGCGGGCGCGCTGGCGTGGCTGGTGCTGGCCATGCTGCCGTCCGGCACGGTCGCGATGCCGGCCGCCGGCGGCTGGCCGCTGTTCTGGCTGCTGAACCTCGCACTGGCGATCGGTGCGTCGTGGCTCGGCAATGGTCTGTGGAATGCGGCGTCGAAGCGCCTGCCGCTGACGCTGACGGGCCAGTTGATCGTGTTCGAAACCGTGTTCGCAATGCTGTACGGCTTCGTGTTCGAAGCGCGGATGCCGCGCGGGCTCGAGATTGCCGCGCTGGCGCTATTGCTGGCCGGCGTTTACGGCGCGGTGCGCCGCCACGGCGATGCCGCGCCGCCCGCCGCCGGGCCGGGCAGCCCCAACCTCGAACAGCCGGACGAACGACACCGCACGGTGCATTGATGCGCGGCGCGGCGCCGAACCGAAGCCGGGCGCCGCAGCAATGCAATCGTGGGATGAATCAGCCGGGAACCTGCCCTGGAAGGCAAGCCCGGCAGCGCCAGCCGGAAAGGCTCAGCGCGAATCCTTCGGCATCCACTTGCGGCCCTCGATCGAGCCCTCGCGGCGGGTTTTGTCGACGCGGCGCTGGCGCGCCGCCTTCGGATCGACGATCAGCGGCCGGTAGATTTCCACGCGGTCGCCATCGTGCAGCGCGGCGTCGAGCGGCGCAAGCTTGCCGAACACGCCGGTTTTCGCCACGCTGACGTCGATCTCGGGATGCCGGGCGACGATGCCGCTCGCCTCGATCGCGTCGCGCACCGTGGCGCTGTCGGGCAACGACACGTCGATCAGCGTCTGGCAAGTCGGCAGCGCGTAACACACCTGAACGGCCAGCATGCTCAGCCCTTCCCGTAGCGCTGGTCGGCGCGCTTCACGAACGAATCGACGAACGTATTGGCGATGTGGCTAAACACCGGGCCGATGATCTTCTCGAGGATCACGTTGGTGAATTCGTAGTGCAGCGAGAACTCGATCTTGCAGGCATCGGCGCGCAGCGGCGTGAAGCGCCAGTAGCCCGTGAAGTTCTTGAACGGGCCGTCGGCGAACTCCATGTCGATGCGATGCGGCCGCTCCTGCGTGTTGCGGGTCGCGAAGTGCTGCCGGATTCCCTTGAAGTTGATGTCGATCCGCGCCTCCATGCCGGTGTCGTCCTGACGGCGCACTTCGACGCCGCCGCACCAGGGCAGGAAGTTCGGGTAATCGGCCACGTCGGTCACGAGGTCGAACATCTGTTCCGCCGAATGGCGGATCAATACGGTTTTGTGGACATCTGCCATAAATCTCGCGGCATCAAGAGTGGAGGCCAAGCCGGGCCAACTGCGCCCCGCTTTGCTAAAATCGCGATTTTAAACGAGTTGGCCATTTCCTTTCATGAGCATCATAGACAACAGAAAGGCATTCTTCGACTACCACATCGAAGAACGCTATGAAGCGGGGCTCGTGCTCGAAGGATGGGAGGTCAAGGCCTTGCGCGCCGGCCGTGGCCAGATCAAGGAAGGCTACGTGATCGTCAAGAACGCCGAAATCTTCCTGATCGGCACCCATATCAGCCCGCTGCCGGAAGCGTCGACGCACATCCAGCCCGACCCGGTCCGCACGCGCAAGCTACTGCTGCATCGTGACGAGATCAAGAAACTGATCGGCAAGGTCGAGCAGCGCGGCTACACGCTCGTGCCGCTGAACTTCCACTACAAGGGCGGCCGGGTCAAATGCGAGATCGGCCTCGCCAAGGGCAAGAAGCTGCACGACAAGCGCGAAACCGAGAAGAAGCGCGACTGGGAACGCGAAAAGGCGCGGATCATGCGCGACGGCGCGCGCGCCTAGCAAACGGGCGGCCCGGGCTCCGGGCTCTCCCGCCCTGCCCCGCAAGGACGAATGGCCCGCTTGCAGCGGGCCATTTCGTTTTGATACACGCCGATAGCGGGCGAAGCCGCTTCACTCAGCCCTTGGCCGCCGCGCCCGGCGTGCCGTGCTTGACGATCGCCAGCGCCGAAGCGATCGCCGTGCTGAGATCGGACATGTTCGACGGCACGATCAGCGTATTGCCCTGCTTGGCCAGATTGCCGAACGCGCCCACGTACTGCTCGGCCACCTTCAGGTTCACGGCGTCCATGCCGCCCTGCGACTGGATCGCGTCGGCGATCTTGCGGATCGCCTCGGCATTGGCCTCGGCCACCGCCAGGATCGCCGAAGCCTCGCCCTGCGCCTGATTGATCGCGGCCTGCCGCTCGCCTTCGGATTTCTGGATCGCCGCCTCGCGCGCGCCCGAGGCCAGGTTGATCTGCTCCTGCTTGCGCCCCTCGGAGGCCGCCACCAGCGCGCGCTTCTCGCGCTCGGCCGTGATCTGCGCCTGCATCGCGTGCAGGATTTCCTTCGGCGGCGTCAGATCCTTGATCTCGTAGCGCAGCACCTTGACGCCCCAGTTCGACGCGGCTTCGTCGAGCGACGACACGATGCTGTGATTGATGAAATCGCGTTCCTCGAAGGTCTTGTCGAGCTCGAGCTTGCCGATCACCGAGCGCAGCGTGGTTTGCGACAGTTGCGTGATCGCCAGCACGAAATTGCTCGACCCGTACGACGCCTTCATCGGGTCGGTGACCTGGAAGTACAGCACGCCGTCCACCTGGAGTTGCGTGTTGTCGCGCGTGATGCAGACCTGGCTCGGCACGTCGAGCGGGATTTCCTTGAGGATGTGCTGATAGGCAATGCGGTCGACGAACGGCAGCACGATGTTCAGCCCCGGCGACAGCGTCGCGTGATAGCGGCCGAAGCGTTCGAGCACCCACGCGTGTTGCTGCGGCACGATCTTGACCGTTTTGGACACGATCACGAACGCGATGACAAGTACCACGGCCCAGAAAATCAGTGCACTCATGAATTAGCCTCTCTCTTGTTATGCAGACCGAACGGCGCCCCGGCGCTCAGCTCCGGGCCTTGGCGCCGACGATCAGGCAGTTGCCCCGTAACGCGCGCACCTCGTAGAGCTGCGCATCGTCGCGCTCGCCGGCGGCGAGTTCGACGTCCCAGTCGGCGCCGCGATACGGTACGCGGGCACGACGGTTCTGCCAGTGCGCCACCGCAACGGTGGCGCCGATGTCGAGATTGACGTCGGGATTGGTGGCCGCGTCGCGGCGCGGCTGCTGGCGCCGCCCGCGCGTGATGCGACGCAGCACCGCCACCAGCACCAGCGCGACGAGCGCCGCCGCGGCCAGTTGCAGATGCGGCGCACCGCCCGCCAGATGCACGAGGCCACCGGCCATGCAGCCGATCGCGATCATCAGCAGATAGAAGGTACCCGACATCAGTTCGGCGATCACCAGCACGCCGACGCCTAACCACCAGAACAGTTGGCTCGACAACATTCCGACCTCCGAAACGAAAACACCCCGGTAGTGACCGGGGTGTTTATAGCACAGTCGCGTGCCGGTACCGGGCCGCCGCCGCATAAGCCGGCGAGCCCGATCAAACGTGCCTTACTTCGCCGACTTGGCCAGCGCCTGCCACGTATCGATGACCGTGTCCGGGTTCAGCGAGATCGACAGGATGCCCTCTTCGGTCAGCCATTGTGCGAAATCCGGGTGATCGGACGGGCCCTGGCCGCAGATGCCGACGTACTTGTCGAGCTTGCGGCACGCATCGATCGCGCGCTTGAGCATGAACTTGACGGCCGGATCGCGTTCGTCGAAATCGACAGCCAGCAGTTCCATGCCCGAATCGCGGTCGAGGCCGAGCGTGAGCTGCGTCAGGTCGTTCGAGCCGATCGAGAAGCCGTCGAAGTGCTCGAGGAACTGCTCGGCCAGGATCGCGTTCGACGGCACTTCGCACATCATGATCAGGCGCAGGCCGTTTTCGCCGCGCTTGAGGCCGTACTTGGCCAGCAGACCGACCACGCGCTCCGCCTGCTTCACGGTCCGCACGAACGGCACCATGATCTCGACGTTCGTCAGGCCCATCTCGTCACGCACGCGCTTGAGCGCGATGCATTCCATTTCGAAGGCCTGCGCGAAATCTTCCGCGATGTAGCGCGAGGCGCCGCGGAAACCCAGCATCGGGTTTTCCTCGTCCGGCTCGTAGCGCGAACCGCCGATCAGCTTCTTGTACTCGTTCGACTTGAAGTCGGACAGACGCACGATCACGGGCTTCGGATAGAACGCCGCGCCGATCGTGGCGATGCCTTCCATCAGCTTGTCGACGTAGAACGCACGCGGCGAGGCGTGGCCGCGCGCGACGCTTTCGACGGCCTTCTTCAGATCCGCATCGATGTTCGGATACTCGAGGATCGCCTTCGGGTGAACGCCGATGTTGTTGTTGATGATGAACTCGAGACGCGCGAGGCCGACACCGGCGTTCGGCAGTTGCGAGAAATCGAAGGCGAGCTGCGGGTTGCCGACGTTCATCATGATCTTGACCGGAACGGCCGGCAGTTCGCCGCGCTGCACTTCGGTCACTTCGGTTTCGAGCAGGCCGTCGTAGATCTTGCCCTCGTCGCCTTCCGAGCACGACACCGTCACCAGCGCGCCGTCCTTCAGCACGTCGGTGGCATCGCCGCAGCCGACCACGGCCGGCACGCCCAGTTCGCGCGCGATGATCGCCGCGTGGCAGGTACGGCCGCCGCGGTTCGTGACGATCGCCGCGGCGCGCTTCATCACCGGCTCCCAGTTCGGGTCGGTCATGTCGGCCACCAGCACGTCGCCCGGCTGCACGCGATCCATTTCCGACGGATCGTTGATCACGCGCACGGGGCCCGCACCGATCTTCTGGCCGATCGCGCGGCCCGTCGCCAGCACTTGCGACTGGCCCTTGAGCTTGAAGCGCTGCTCGGCCTTGCCGCTTGCCTGGCTCTTGACCGTTTCCGGACGCGCCTGAAGGATGAAGATCTTGCCGTCGCGGCCGTCCTTGCCCCACTCGATGTCCATCGGACGCGCGTAGTGCTTTTCGATGATGACGGCGTACTTGGCCAGCTCGATCACGTCTTCATCGGTGATCGAGTAGCGGTTGCGCTGCTCGCCCGGCACGTCGACCGTCTTCACGCGGCCCGGCTCGCCCGGCTGCGTGAATTCCATCTTGATCAGCTTCGAGCCGATCGAGCGGCGGATGATCGGGTATTTGTCCTGCGCGAGCGTGGTCTTGAAGACGTAGAACTCGTCCGGATTCACGGCGCCCTGCACGACGGTTTCGCCCAGGCCATAGCTCGACGTGACGAACACGGCGTCCTTGAAGCCCGATTCGGTATCGATCGTGAACATCACGCCGGCCGCGCCGACGTCCGAACGAACCATGCGTTGCACGCCGGCCGACAGCGCCACTTCGGCGTGCGTGAAGCCCTTGTGGACGCGGTACGAGATCGCGCGGTCGTTGTAGAGCGACGCGAACACGTGCTTCATGCGGTCGAGCACGTCTTCGATGCCGACGACGTTCAGATAGGATTCCTGCTGACCGGCGAACGAGGCGTCCGGCAGATCCTCGGCGGTGGCCGACGAACGCACGGCGAACGACAGTTCTTCGGGCGAGCTGTTGCACAGCACGACGAACTGTTCGCGGATTTCGGCCTCGAGACGCGGCTGCAGCGGTGCGTCGACGATCCACTTGCGGATTTCACCGCCCGCGACGGCGAGCGCCTTCACGTCGTCGATATCGAGCGACTCGAGGCGTTTCGCGATGCGATCGGTGAGGTCGTTGTGAGCGAGGAAGTCGCGGAACGCAAGTGCCGTCGTCGCGAAACCCGTGGGTACGCGAACGCCAGCTTGCGAAAGCTGGCTGATCATTTCGCCGAGGGAGGCATTCTTGCCCCCGACGATCTCGACATCGGTCATCCGCAACTGCTCGAACGGGATTACATACGCCTGGTCCTTTGCGACGTTTGCTGCGTTAGTCATACAAGCCCCTAAGTGTGAAAAGAATTCACGATCGGGCGATTGGGCTCGGGCGCGGCCGCTTGTAAGAAGCGGGAGCGCGCATCGCACGACCTGTTGGATAAGCGGTCGCCAGAACCGGCGCAGCTTGTAAAAATCCCGGCAGAAGGACGAAATAACAGACAAATCGCCCAATTTGCCGGGAACTCAAGCCAGCCTCGGTAAAAAAGTCGCGAACATGACGGCTTTTCCACAACGGCTTATCCAACAGGTTGGCCGCTATTCTACCGTGCCGCGTGGGCGATGTGACAATCGACGTGCGGCGCGGGCGTCGAAATCCGGGCGCGACCATCGTCGGCACGCCCGCCGGGCACGGCCCGCGCGGCCCGAACGGCGCCCCCACGCCCTGCTAGAATGGCCGCTTCCGGCCCGCACGAGGCCGCCATCGCCGCACGTTCGCGCTCACGATTCATGCTTCCTACCGTTTTCATCGTCTCCGACGGCACCGGGATCACCGCCGAAACCTTCGCACACTCGATCCTGTCCCAGTTCGACCAGAAATTCCGGCATGTGCGCGTGCCGTTCGTCGACTCGCTCGACAAGGCGTATCTGACGGTGCAGAAGATCAACGACGCGGCGCAGCTCGACGGGCGCCGCCCGATCGTGTTCACCACGCTGGTGGACAGCGAATCGAACGAGATCGTGAAGCGCTCCAACGCGCTGGTGCTCGACATGTTCCAGCGCTTCGTGGAACCGCTCGAACAGGAGCTGCAGCTCAAGTCGACCCATGCGATGGGCCGCGGCCACCAGAACGCCGACACCGAGGAATACAAGACCCGGATCGAGGCGATCAACTTCTCGCTCGCGCACGACGACGGCCAGTCGGACCGCAACCTGGCCGAAGCCGATGTGATCCTGGTGGGCGTGTCGCGCAGCGGCAAGACACCGACCAGCCTCTACCTGGCGATGCAGTACGGCGTGAAGGCGGCCAACTATCCGCTGATCCCCGAGGATTTCGAGCGCGGCAGGCTGCCCGGCGAACTGGCGAGCCATCGCACCAAGCTGTTCGGGCTGTCGATCGATCCGCAGCGGCTTTCCGAGATCCGCAACGAGCGCCGCCCCGGCAGCAAGTACGCATCGCCCGAGAATTGCCGCTACGAAATCAACGAGGCCGAGGCGATGATGCGGCGCGAAGGGATCAGTTGGCTGTCGTCGACACACAAGTCGATCGAGGAAATCGCCACGACGATCCTGCAGGAAATCAAGCTCGACCATCTGTCGTACTGACGGATACGGGCGAACCGCGCCCCGCGACGCGTGTATGAAAAAACGGCGGGGTCACTGCTTCGGTGACCCCGCCGTTTTTCGCTACATCGTTCCGAACGTCAGCGCTTGCGCTGCTGCCTGCACTGCTCGAACAGGCAGACGGCCGCCGCCGCCGCCACGTTCAGCGATTCCATGCCGCCCGGCTGCGGAATCGTCACGCGCAGGCCCGCCGCTTCGCGCCAGGCGGCCGACACGCCCGCCCCTTCGTTACCGAACACCCACGCCACCGGGCCGCTCAGGTCGCATTCATCGACCGCCTGCGCGCCGTGCGAGTCGGTCAGCGCCACCGGCACGCCGAGGCGCGGGATCAGCGCATCGGCATCGACGTCCTCGTGGATCTGCAACAGGAAATGCGCGCCCATGCCAGAGCGCAGCACTTTCGACGACCACGCATAGGCCGTGCCGCGCATGCAGAACACCTGGCCGATGCCGGCCGCGGCCGCGCTGCGCAGGATCGAGCCGACGTTGCCGGCATCCTGCACGCCGTCGAGCACGACGGCCGTCTGCATCACACGCTCGGGCAGCTCGGCGGCCGGCCGGTCGACCAGCAGCAGCATGCCGACGCCGTTGACGACGCTCGACAACTGGCCGAACAGCGCGTCGGGCAGGGACACCACGCGCTGCGGTTCGACGCGCGAGACGATCGCGTGCGTTTCGTCGTGCACGAGCGCGCCGTCGGTCACGACGCAGAGTTCGGGCTGGCCGCATGCGTCGAGATAGGCCGACGCGAGGTGAAGCCCTTCGAGCAGCGCTTGCGCGCCGCGGCGTTGCTGCTGCGTCGAGCCCGCCAGCGCCTTCAGGCGCTTGTACAGCGGGTTGTCGCGCGAGGTAATGAGTTTCATCGGACGATATCGAGCGCCGCGCGTACCGGCGCGAACGAGCGGCGATGGTGCTCGCACGGCCCGTGTTCGCGCAGCGCGGCGAGGTGTTTCGGCGTGCCGTAACCGGAGTGGACGTCGAAACCGTAGAGCGGGAAATTCGCGTGGAGATCCACGAGCAGGCGGTCGCGCGTGACCTTGGCGATGATCGAGGCGGCCGAGATGCTCGGCACCAGCGCATCGCCGCCGATGATCGCTTCGCTGCGGATCGTCAGCGTCGGGCAGCGGTTGCCGTCGATCTTCGCCAGGGTGGGCGCCATCGACAGCCCTTCGACGGCGCGCCGCATCGCCAGCATCGTGGCATGCAGGATGTTGATCGTGTCGATTTCCTCGACGCTGGCCGAGGCCACGCACCAGGCGAGCGAATGCGCGACGATCTCGGCGTAGAGCGCCTCGCGCTTTTTCGCGCTGAGCGCCTTCGAGTCGTCGAGGCCGGCGATCGGCCGCGCCGGATCGAGGATCACGGCCGCCGCCACCACCGGGCCGGCCAGCGGGCCGCGCCCGGCTTCGTCCACGCCGCAGACGATCTCGCCCGGCGCGTCGAACGAAAAACCGGGCTGCTCGGCCACGACGATGGCCGCCGCGCCGCGCTTCTTGCGGGTGACGTTCATGCGCGCGGCTTCCGGTTCGCAACCACGCGCTCGACCGCCTCCGCGGCGCGCGCAGCCGTGTTCTGGCGCAGCGACAGGTGCATCTCGGTGAACACCTCGTGGAGCGTGCGGCGGTTCGCGTCGTCGCGCAATTGCGTGAGCGTCGCGTCGGCCAGCGCCTCGGGCGTCGCGAAATGCTGGAGCAGTTCGGGCACCACGAAACGGCCGGCCAGGATGTTCGGCAGCCCGACGTACGGCAGATAGCCCTGACGGCGCATCACCTGCCCCGTCAGCCAGGGCACCTTGTACGAGATCACCATCGGCTTCTTGAGCAGCGCCGCTTCGAGCGTCACCGTGCCGCTCTTGACGAGGATCGCGTCGGCCGCCGTCATGGCGACCTGCGAGCGGCCGTCGGTCAAAGTGAGCGGCAATTGCGGGTGCGCGTCGACGAGCGGCTGCAGCAGGCTGCGCAATTGCGGCGTGGCCGCCGGCATCACGAAGCGCACGCCCGGCTCGCGCTTGTGCATCAGCGCCATCGCCGCGAAGAAGGTCGGCCCGATCAGGCCGATTTCCGAGCGCCGGCTGCCCGGCAGCACCGCGATCACGGGGCCGCTTTCGGGCAAGCCGAGCGCGATCCGCGCGCCGCGCGTGTCGGGTTCGAGCGGGATGTCGTCGGCCAGCGGATGACCCACGTAGGTCGAGGCCACGCCGGCCTTTTCGAGCAGCGCCGTTTCGAACGGAAACAGGCACAGCATGTGATCGACCGATTTGACGATCTTCTTGATCCGGCCGCCGCGCCAGGCCCAGATCGACGGGCAGACGAAATGGACGGTCGGAATGCCGGCGTCGCGCAGCGACTGCTCGACGCCGAAATTGAAGTCCGGCGCATCGATGCCGACGAACACATCGGGCGGTTCGGCCAGCAACTGGCGCTTGAGCTCGGTGCGGATGCGCAGGATGCCCGGGATTTCCTTGAGCGCCTCGACATAGCCACGCACCGTCAGGCGATCCATCGGCCAGTGCGAATCGAAGCCGGCCGTGATCATGCGCGGCCCGCCGATCCCGTAGTAGTGCGCGGAACCGGGCAGGCGCGCATGCAGCCCGCCCAGCAGCGACGCGCCGAGCAGGTCGCCCGACGGTTCGCCCGCGACGAGCGCGAGGCGCAGCGGAGTCGAAGGGAGCGCCATCGTCAGCGGATGATGCCGCGTTGCGAGGCGTCGATGAAATCGACGAAGGTCGTCAGCACCTCGACGCCCTCGCCGCCCGCGGCAACGAGTTCGCGCAGTTCGGCCTTGGCCTCTTCGAGCGTCTTGCCGCTCTTGTAGACGACGCGGTATGCGCTGCGCAGCGCGCTGATCGACTCGGCCGAGAAACCGCGGCGGCGCAGCCCCTCGACGTTGATGCCGTGCGGCACGGCCTTGTTGCCGGCCGAGATCACGAACGGCGGCACATCCTGAACCAGCGCCGAGGCGCCGCCCAGCATCGAATGCGCGCCGATCCGCACGAACTGGTGCACGCCGGACATGCCGCCGACGATCGCCCAGTCGCCCACCTCGACGTGCCCCGCCATCTGCGCGTTGCTCGACATGATCACGTGGTTGCCGACGCGGCAATCGTGGCCGATGTGCACGTAGGCCATGATCCAGTTGTCGTTGCCGAGCGTGGTCACGCCGGCGTCCTGCACGGTGCCGGTGTGGATCGTGGTGAATTCGCGGATCGTGTTGCGATCGCCGATCACGAGCCGGGTGGGCTCGTCCTTGTACTTCATGTCCTGCGGACGCCCGCCGACCGACGCGTAATGGCCGATGCGGTTGTCTTCGCCGATCGTCGTGTGCCCCTCGATCACGCTGTGCGAGCCGATCGTGGTGCGCGCGCCGATCGTCACGTTCGCGCCGATGATCGCGTACGGGCCGATCTCGACCGTGGCGTCGATCTGCGCGCCCGGTTCGATGACGGCCGTGGGATGAATCCTGCTCATGCGCGGTTGCCTCTCTTAGTCAGTCGTGCCTCGGTTGCGCCGTGCGTCGCTCAGGGCGCCGCGTCGGCCGGCTTCACCGTGCACATCAGTTCGGCTTCTGCCGCCACCTTGCCGTCGACTTCCGCCGTGGCCGAGAACTTCCAGATGCCGCGGATGTAGCGCTGGAACTTGACGTTCAGGATCAGTTGATCGCCCGGCTCCACCACGCGCTTGAAGCGCGCGCCGTCGATGCCGACGAAGTAGTACAGCGAATTGCTCGGATCGACCGTCGAGGTTTCCTCGCTGAACGTCAGCAGCGCGGCGGCCTGCGCCAGCGCCTCGATGATCAGCACGCCCGGCATCACCGGACGCTGCGGAAAGTGGCCCTGGAAGAACGGCTCGTTGATCGTGACGTTCTTCAGGGCTTTGATGCTTTCGTGCGGGGTGAGTTCGAGCACGCGGTCGACGAGCAGAATCGGATAACGATGCGGCAGCAGCGTGAGAATCTTGTGGATGTCGAAATTGATTTGTTCGGTGCTCATGATGGTTCGTCTCACGCAATCGCTGCGCGGTGATGATGCAAATGCCGAGAACCGCCCGAAGCGCGGAGCGGCCCTGTTTGATCGCGGTGGCGGCCGGTCCCAGCCGGGCACCGCGCCCTGTTTTCGACGTTCAGTCCTGCGCGGGGCCGTCGTTGCGCGCGGCAAGCGCGGTTTCGAGCGAACGGATCCGGTCGCGCAGTTTGTCGAGATTGCGCACGAGCGCTGCGCTCCGGTTCCATTCGCCGTTGTCGACGGCCGGGAACGCGCTCGTGTAGATGCCTGCCTTCGGCAGGGATTTCGATACGCCCGACTGCGCCGTGACGATCACGTAATCGCCGAGCGTGACGTGGCCGGCAATGCCGACCGCGCCGCCGATCATGCAATGACGGCCGATCTGGGTGCTGCCCGCGATGCCCGCGCAGCCGGCGATCACGGTGTAGGCGCCCACGCGGCAGTTGTGCGCGATCTGCACGAGGTTGTCGATCTTCACGCATTCCTCGATGACCGTGTCGGCCATCGCGCCGCGGTCGATCACCGTGTTCGCGCCGATTTCGACGTCCGGGCCGATCTTCACGCCGCCGACCTGCGGGATTTTCACCCAGGTGCCGGTGCGCTCCGCGCCGTCGCCGACGAAATCGGGGGCGAAGCCGAAACCGTCCGAGCCGATCACCGCGCCCGAATGGATGATCGCACGCACACCGATGTCGCAGCCGTGATAGATCGCAACGTTCGGATACAGATGCGAGCCCTCGCCGATCTTCGTGCCGGCGCCGACGAACACGTTGGCGTCCAGCCGCACATGTTCGCCGATCACCGCGCCCGCCTCGACCGTCACGTTGGGGCCGATCACCGCGCTCGCCGCCACCTGCGCGGCGGCGTCGACGTTCGCGCTCGGATGCACGCCCGACGGACGCTTCGGCGCCGCCAGATCGATGAACATCTGCGCGACGCGTGCGAAATAGGCGTAAGGGTTCGGGGTGACGATGAAGTTGCGGCCTTCCGCGGCCGCGCCGAGCTTTTCGAGATCCTGCGGCTTGATCAGCACCGCGCCGGCGCGGGTGGATTCGACCTGCGACAGATACTTCGGATTGGCGAGGAACGCGAGCTGGTTCGGGCCGGCCTGGTCGAGCGGCGCGAGGCCGGCGACCTGGCAGTGCGAATCGCCGGCGATATCTCCGCCGAAACGTTGGGCGAGTGCCTCAAGCGTCAATGCCATGCGTACTCCGTCCTGGTCAGTTCAACGAACCGGAAGGCGATGCGAGCGCCTTCAGCACCTTGTCGGTGATATCGATGCGCGGGCTGACATAGACAGCCTCCTGCACGATCAGATCGTAGTTCTGCTGTTCGGCGATCTGCTTGATCACCTTGTTCGCCTTGTCCAGCACGGCCGCGAGTTCCTCGTTGCGGCGCTGGTTCAGGTCTTCGCGAAACTCGCGCTGCTTGCGCTGGAAATCGGTGTCGAGCTGGGCCAGATCGCGCTGCTTCTGTGCGCGATCGGCGGCCGACAGCGATTGCCCGTTCTTGTCGAGGGAATCCGACAGCGTCTTGAGGCGCGCGGCCATGTCCTGCAGATCCTTGTCGCGCTTCGCGAACTCGGCTTCGAGCTTGGTCTGCGCGGCCTTGGCCGGCGCCGACTCGCGGAGGATCCGGTCGGAATTGACCGCCGCGATCCGAGCGACGTCCTGCGCCTGCGCGGCCGTCGCGCCGAGCGCGGCGGCGAGCGCCAGCGCGCACATCACTCGTTTCGAAAACTTACCGGTTAGCAAAATGTCCCTCTCGATGCGTTTGATGTTGCGGTTCCGATCAGAATGCCGTACCGATCTGGAACTGGAATTTCTGGTACTGGTCGCCTTCGTGCTTCTGCAGCGGGAAGCCGAGGCTCAGCTTGAGCGGGCCGATCGGCGAGATCCACGCGAGACCCACGCCGTAGCCGTAGCGCAGGCCGTTCGCGCCCGTGCTGGTGCCGCCCGGCGCGTTGCCCCAGACGTTACCGCCGTCGAAGAACGTGAACACGCGCAGCGTGCGGTCGTAACCGGTGCCCGGCAGCGGGAACGTCAGCTCGACGTTGCCGACGATCATCTTCGAACCGCCGATCGGGTCGTTGGTCTTCGAGTCGCGCGGGCCCAGCGAGCTCGGCTCGTAGCCACGCACCGAGCCGATACCGCCCGCGTAGTAGTTCTTGAAGATCGGGTAGGCGTTGCCGATACCGTTACCGTAGCCGCCCTGGAAGTTCAGGCCCAGGATGAAGCCGCGCGAGAACGAATAGTAGTACTGGGCCTGGATGTCGGCCTTGTAGTACTGGATCTTGTCGATCGGCGCGCCGTATTCGATGTTGGCCTGCGTGAAGTAGCCGCGGCTCGGGATCAGCGCGCTGTCGCGCGCGTCGCGCGACCAGCCGATCGTCAGCGGCACCGAGTTCGACACGCGGCCGAACTGCTGCACGTAATCCTGGTAGCTCTGCGGCGTGTCCGAATCGACGTCCAGGCGGTTCTGCTCGAAGCCGACGCCGAAGAACACCGTATCGACTTCCGAGAACGGGATGCCGAACTTCATGTCGCCGCCGGCCGTGATGATCCGGAAGCTCGAATTGGTCGAGTAGTACAGCGGCTGATACGTGCGGTAGAACACGTCGGTGATGCGCTTGATGCCGTCCACCGTGAAGTACGGATCGACCTGGGTGACCGTCAGCGTGCGGTAGCTGCGCGCCGTGTTGACGTTGACCGACAGGCTGGTGCCCGAGCCGAACACGTTGTCCTGCGAGATGCCTGCCGACAGCACGACCTTGTCGGTCGACGAGAAGCCGGCGCCCAGCGTGATCGCGCCGGTCGGCTTTTCGGTCACCTTGACGTTGACGTCGACCTGATCGGTCGTGCCGTCCACCGGCACCGTCGAGACGTCGACGTCGGTGAAGTAGCCGAGGCGGTTCACGCGATCCTTCGACAGCGCGAGGCGGCTCGAGTCGAACCACGAGCTTTCGAGCTGGCGCATTTCGCGGCGCACGACTTCGTCGCGCGTGCGCGAGTTGCCGACCACGTTGATGCGGCGCACGTACACGCGGCGGCTCGGATCGACCACCAGCGTCAGGCCCACCTTGTGCGTGGCCTGATCGATCGCCGGCTGGGCGTTGACGGTCGCGAATGCGTAACCGTATTCGCCGAGCTTGTCGACGATCGCCTTGGTGGTGGCTTGCAGCTTTTCGGCCGAGAAACGCTCGCCGGCCTTGATCTTGACCAGCTTCTGCAGTTCGGCCTGACGGTCGAGCAGGTTGCCCGACAGTTGCACGCTCGAGATCGTGTACGGCTCACCTTCGTGCAGCGTGAGCGTCAGGTACATGTCCTTCTTGTCCGGCGAGATGGACACCTGCGTCGACTCGATGTTGAACTCGAGGTAACCGCGGTTCAGGTAGTACGAGCGGACGTTCTCGAGGTCGCCCGTGAGCTTTTCCTTCGAGTAGAGATCGTTCTTCGTGTACCAGGAGAACCAGTTCGGCGTCGACAGCTGCATTTCGTTGCGCAGCGTGCTCGTGCTGAAGGTTTTATTGCCGATGAAGTTGATCTGGCGGATCTTCGCGCTCGGGCCTTCGGCCACCGAGAACAGGATCGACACGCGGTTCGCGTCGACCGGCGTGATCGTGGTGGTGACTTCGGCGGCGTAGTAGCCGCGCGTCAGGTACTGGCGCTTCAGTTCCTGCTCGGCCTTGTCCACGAGCGACTTGTCGTAGTAGCGGCCTTGCGACAGACCGACCGCGCGCAGCGCCTTGGTCAGGTTGTCCTTGTCGAATTCCTTGATGCCGGTGAAGTCGATCGACGAAATCGCCGGGCGCTCCTGCACCTGCACGATCACGACGCTGCCTTGCGTCGCGATCTTCACGTCATTGAAGAAGCCCGTGGCGTACAGCGCGCGGATTGCTTCGGATGCCTTGTCGTCCGTGAACGTATCGCCCTGTTTGATCGGCAGGTAGGCGAACACCGAACCGGCTTCGACACGCTGCAAGCCCTCGATCTTGATATCCTGCACGACGAACGGCGACGTCGCGTGGGCTGCGAGTCCGTGCACGGCGAGTGCCGCGGCGGCTACAGTCTTGGGTACGAAGCGATGAGGTTTGAACAACGTGCATCCCCAGTATTTAAGCTTGCATCAGATCAGGCGACGGCCCTCGCAGCCCTCGCCCGACGCTTCAAGAATGGATTAAACGAGACAGATCGTTGAAGAGCGCAATCGCCGACAGTGCGACGATGCAGATCAACCCCGCTCTTTGCAGAATCAGTTGCCAGCGTTCCGAAACAGCCTTACCGGTCGCGGCTTCAACCAGATAATATAACAGATGCCCCCCGTCCAAAACCGGAATCGGCAGCAAGTTCAGCACGCCGAGACTGATACTGACGAGCGCCAGAAACGACAGAAAGGCCGATAAACCGAGCCGCGCGCTCTTGCCCGCGTAGTCGGCGATCGTCACCGGGCCGGACAGGTTCTTCAGCGACGCCTCGCCCGTCAGCATCCGCCCGAACATCTTCAGCGAGTACACCGAAATACCCCAGGTGCGGCGCACGCCCAGGTTGACGCTTTCGAGCACGCCGTAGCGCACGTCCACCGACGGCGCATGCAACGCCAGCGCCGCGCCGATCCGGCCGACTGGCGCGCCGTTCGCGCCCGCTGCGGCGTCGCGTTCGGCATGCGGCACGATGGTCAGCGTGCGCTCGACGCCGCCGCGCACGATCTGCAGCGCGAGCGGATGGCCCGCGTGCGACTTGATCGCGTCGATGAAGCGCGACGAGCCGGACACCGGCTTGCCGTCCAGCGCCACCAGCTTGTCGCCGGGCTGCAGGCCGGCCTGCTCCGAGGCGCTGCCCGGCGTGACCGCCGAGATCGTCAGCGAGCCGCCGCCCGGCTCGAAACCGAGGTGCGACAGATAGTCGTCATCGACCGTTTTCGGATCGACGCCGCTCAGATCCACGCGGAAATCGTAGGTGGCGCCCCCGCCCGAGCTGGCGCCGAGGATCACGTTGCGGTGATCGATCGTCGCACCGAGCAGCTTCCAGCGCAGGTCCGACCACGATCGCACCGGCTCGCTCGCGCCGCCGTGCGCGTCGCGGATCGACACGATCGTCTCGCCGCCGTCGAAACCGGCGCGCGCCGCCACCGTATCGGCGGCCGGTGCCGCGACGATTGCCGCCGGCTCGGTCACGCCCGTGGCGAACACCGACGAAAACAGCACGATCGCGAGCAGGAAGTTGGCGATCGGCCCGGCCGCGACGATCGCGATCCGCTTCCAGACCGACTGGCGGTTGAACGCCTGCGGCAAATCCGCCGCGGCAATGCCTTCCGGGCCGGGATCGCGCTCGTCGAGCATCTTCACGTAGCCGCCGAGCGGCAGCGCCGAGAGCGTCCATTCGGTGCCGGTGCGCCGGCTCGTATGCCGCAGCAGCACCGTGCCGAAGCCGATCGAGAAGCGCAGCACCTTCACGCCGCACAGGCGCGCGACGCTGTAATGCCCATATTCGTGAACGACGACCAGCACACCGATCGCCACTGCAAACGCTACCAGCTCGATCAGCACGTTCATGCGCCCCTCTCGCTCAGGCTGCGCGCTCCGCGCGCGGGACAGGCAGATTCGCGATCACCGCGTCGGCCGCGCGGCGTGCTTCGGCGTCGGCCGCCAGCACGTCCTCGAGGCCGTCGGGCTCGCGATTCGCCAGACGGTTGAGCACCGCATCCACCGTATGGGCGATGTCCATGAAGCCGATGCGGCGCGCCAGGAACGCCTCGACGGCGATCTCGTTGGCCGCGTTCAGCATGGCGCTGGCCACGCCGCCCGCGTCGAGCGACTGGATCGCCAGCGCGAGGCACGGGAAGCGGGCGAAATCGGGCTTCTCGAAGTTCAGCGTGGCGATCTGCGCGAGATCGAGCTGCGCGACGCCGGCATCGACGCGATCCGGAAACGCCAGCGCGTGCGCGATCGGCGTGCGCATGTCGGGGTTGCCGAGTTGCGCGAGCACCGAGCCGTCCTTGTAGGACACCAGCGAATGAATCACGCTCTGCGGATGGATCAGCACGTCGATCCGCTCGCTCGGCAGACCGAAGATCCAGTGCGCCTCGATCACTTCGAGGCCCTTGTTCATCATCGTGGCCGAATCGACCGAGATCTTGCGGCCCATCGACCAGTTCGGGTGCTTGCAGGCCTCGTCCGGCGTGACGTCGACCAGCGTGGCCGGCTCGCGCGTCCGGAACGGGCCGCCCGAGGCGGTCACGATGATCTTGGCGATGCCGCCGTGCTCGGCGATGTCGCGTGGCATGCACTGGAAGATCGCGTTGTGTTCGCTATCGACCGGCAGCAGGATCGCGCCATGGTCGCGCACCGCGTCCATGAAGATCGAGCCCGACATCACCAGCGATTCCTTGTTCGCGAGCAGGATGCGCTTGCCGGCGCGCGCCGCGGCCAGGCTCGACGGCAGGCCGGCCGCGCCGACGATCGCGGCCACCACCGTGTCGCATTCCTGCGCCTGCGCCACCGCGACCAGCGCTTCCGGGCCGTACGTGACTTCGGTGCGGCTGCCGGCTGCGCGCAGCTTCGCTTCGACCTGCGCGGCGAGTTCGGCGCTGCCGACCACGGCCACCTCGGGCGCGAACTTCAGGCACTGCTCGACAAGCTTGTCGCCGTTGCGGTGCGCGCTCAGCGCGTAGACCGAGAAACGATCCGGATGGCGCGCGACGACGTCGAGCGTGCTGTCGCCGATCGAGCCGGTCGAACCGAGGATAGTCAGGCGTTTTTGCATGATGACGAAGATCTAGTGTTTTTAAGCGGTCTGGCCGAGCAGCAGCACCGCCAGCGGCAGCACCGGCAGCAGCGCGTCGACGCGGTCGAGCACGCCGCCATGGCCCGGCAGCAGTCCGCTCGAATCCTTGACGCCGGCCTGACGCTTGAGCAGCGATTCGAACAGGTCGCCGATCACGCTGTACACGACCAGCACGGTCAGCGCGGCAAAGGCGCCCGGTGCGCCGAAGCGCTGCGCAAGCGAGGAAAACAGGGTCGGTTCGAAGGCGTGCAGGCCGATCGCGAGGCCCGCGACGATCATCACCGCGAGCCAGCCGCCCGCCGCGCCTTCCCAGGTCTTGCCGGGGCTGATCGAGAGGGCCAGCTTGTGTTTGCCGAACGCTTTGCCCGCGAAGTATGCGCCTATATCGGCAAGCCAGACGACAAGCAGCATCGACAGCACGAACGGGATGCCGGCCGCGCGTGCGGCGACCACCGCGTGCCAGCAGGCGGCGAACACCACGAGGCCGGCCGCCAGCAGGAACGGGCGCCAGGCCCGCTCGGCCAGCACCGGCTTGCGCCAGAGTGCGAACGGGCCGGCCAGCAACCAGAACACGGCCGCCGCTTCGATCAGCGGGCGCGACGGCCCGAAACCGGTGTCGACGCGGCCGCCGAGCTGCATGCTGGCGCCGAGCGCCAGCGCTGCGACGATCGCGTAGATCACCGAACCGGCGGCGCCGAGCTTGAGCAGACGCGCCCATTCCCAGGCGGCGAACACGAGCACGAGCGCGATCAGCGCGCCAAATGCCGCGAGCGGCGCGAACAGCGTCACCGGCAGCAGAATGGCCAGCAACACGACCGCCGTGACAACACGGGTCTTCAGCATGAAAGGGAGTCGACGTCCTGAGACTGGGGTTCGAGCTGGGCGCTGGTTCGGCCGAACCGGCGCTCGCGATCGGTATAAGAGGCCAGCGCATCGGCCAGCGCGTTGGCGTCGAAATCGGGCCAGAACTTGCCCGTGAAATAGAACTCGGTGTAGGCGAGCTGCCAGAGCAGGAAGTTGCTCACGCGCTGCTCGCCGCCCGTGCGGATGAACAGATCCGGTTCGGGCGCGTAGGCCATCGCCAGGTGCTCGGCGAACGCCGTTTCGGTGATCTCGATCTCGCGGCCTTCGCTGACGGCCTGCGCGATCAGCTTCTTGGTGGCCTGCAGGATATCCCAGCGGCCGCCGTAGTTCGCGGCGATGGTCAGCGTCAGGCGCGTGTTGCGCGCCGTTTTGGTTTCCGCGCGGCGGATCAGCTCGCGGATGCGCGGCTCGAAGCGCTCGAGATCGCCGACCACGCGCAGGCGAATGCCGTTCGCGTGCAGCTTGCCGACCTCGCGCTCGAGCGCGGTGATGAACAGCCGCATCAGGAACGACACTTCGTCGTTCGGCCGCCGCCAGTTCTCGGAACTGAAGGCGAACAGCGTCAGGTATTCGACGCCGGCGCGCGCGCACCCTTCCACGGTCGAGCGGACCGCGTCGACGCCGCGCGTATGTCCCGCCACGCGCGGCAGGCGACGTTCCGTCGCCCAACGGCCGTTGCCGTCCATGATGATCGCGATGTGACGCGGCACGGCGGCCACGTCGGGTACGCGAACGGTAGAGCTGGTATAAGTCATGGCCGCAGAGACAGTAACCGAGGAAAAAAGTGCAACGCGCGCTGCGCGTCAGACCGTCATGATCTCGGCTTCTTTCGACACCACCAGCTTGTCGATTTCGGCGACGTGCTTGTCCGTCAGCTTCTGGACTTCGTCGCTCGCGCGGCGCTCGTCGTCTTCCGAGATTTCCTTGTCCTTGACGAGCTTCTTCAGTTGCTCGTTGGCATCGCGGCGCAGGTTGCGCACGGCGACCTTGGCCGTTTCGCCTTCGCTCTTGACGACCTTGGCCAGCTCGCGGCGGCGCTCTTCCGTCAGCGCGGGCATCGGCACGCGGATGCTGTCGCCCGACGTGGCCGGGTTCAGGCCCAGATCCGATTCGCGGATCGCCTTCTCGACCTTGGCCACCATCGGCTTTTCCCACGGCTGAACGCCGATCGTGCGGGCATCGACGAGCGTCAGGTTCGCGACCTGCGAAATCGGCACCATCGAGCCGTAGTAATCGACCTGAACGTGATCGAGCATGCCCGTGTGCGCACGGCCCGTGCGGATCTTCGCCAGATCGTTCTTGAACGCTTCGATCGAGCGCTGCATCTTCTGCTCGACGCCCTTCTTCACATCAGCGACACTCATTTCAACCTCCGAAACCTTCGAACCTTCAAAACGGCACAGGCCGGCATGCCGCCAGTTGCGTCATGCCCGGCCTGTGTCGGCGTGATTTTATACGTGGACGAGCGTACCTTCGTCCTCGCCCTGCACGATACGCTTGAGCGCACCGGGTTTATTGATCGAAAACACGCGGATCGGCAACTTCTGGTCGCGGCACAGCGCAAAGGCGGTGGCGTCCATCACCTGCAGATTGCGGCCGATCGCCTCATCGAAGCTGATCGTCGTGTAACGCGTGGCGGACGGATCCTTCTTCGGATCGGCCGTATACACGCCGTCGACCTTGGTGGCCTTCAGCACGACTTCCGCGCCCACTTCCGAGCCGCGCAGCGCGGCGGCCGTGTCGGTCGTGAAGAACGGGTTGCCGGTACCGGCGGCGAAGATCACCACACGGCCTTCCTCGAGCTGGCGGATCGCGCGGGGCCGGATATACGGCTCGACGACCTGATCCATGCGCAGCGCGGATTGCACGCGCGCCTCGATGCCGGCGTGGCGCATCGCGTCCTGCAGCGCCAGCGCGTTCATCATCGTGGCGAGCATCCCCATGTAGTCGGCGGTCGCGCGGTCCATGCCGGCCGCGCCGCCCGCCACGCCGCGAAAAATATTGCCGCCGCCGATCACGACGGCCATCTGCGTGCCGAGCCGCACCACCTCGGCAATGTCCGCCACCATCCGCTCGATCGTCGCGCGGTTGATGCCGAAGGCATCGTCGCCCATCAGCGCTTCACCGGAAAGTTTGAGGAGGACGCGTTTATAGGCAATGGGCATAGGGGCTTCCAAGCGACGAGAGGATGACAAGCACGAACTGTAGGGGCGAAATACTGATTCGGGCAAGCGCTGCCAAATTGTGTACCGGAACCCAAGCACACACTGCGCGCTACCGAACCGCGGCGGGGCGGGCGCCCGCCGCGGGTACTGCATGACTGCGTGAAGCTTACTGCTGCTTGGCGGCCGCGACTTGCGCTGCCACTTCGGCGGCGAAATCGTCCTGGCGCTTTTCGATGCCTTCGCCGACCACGAACAGCGTGAACTGTTGCACCGCAGCATTGGCGGCCTTCAGCATCTGTTCGATCGTCTGCTTGTCGTTCTTCACGAACGGCTGGTTCAGCAGCGAGACTTCCTTCAGGAACTTCTGGACGCTGCCGTCGACCATCTTGGCGACGATTTCAGCCGGCTTGCCCGATTCGGCAGCCTTCTGCTCGGCAACGCGGCGTTCCTTTTCGATCAGCTCGGCCGGCACTTGTTCCGACGACAGCGAGACCGGCTTCATGGCCGCGACGTGCATCGCGACGTCCTTGCCGACTTGCTCGTCCGCAC
Source organism: Burkholderia sp. Ac-20379 (assembly GCF_017104645.1). GTDB lineage: Bacteria > Pseudomonadota > Gammaproteobacteria > Burkholderiales > Burkholderiaceae > Burkholderia. The sequence goes on along the minus strand of NZ_JAAGPF010000066.1, from coordinate 5,556 downwards.
CCGTGTACTCGACGATCACGCCGATGCGTGCGCCGTGCAGGTACGTGGCGATCTGGTTGGCCGTCTCGATGCGCACGAAGCGGCGGATCGAGATGTTTTCGCCGATCTTGCCGACCAGCGCCAGACGCACTTCGTCAACCGTCTTGCCGTCGAGCGGCAGTGCCGACAGGGCTGCGACGTCGGCCGGGTTTTGTGCGGCGACCAGTTCGGCCACTGCCTTGGCGAACGCGAGGAAATCGTCGTTCTTCGCGACGAAGTCGGTTTCGCAGTTCAGTTCGACCAGCGCGCCGGCGCCGTTGGCGACGGACGCCACGACGATGCCTTCGGCCGTCACGCGCGATGCTGCCTTGCTGGCCTTGTTGCCGAGCTTCACGCGCAGCAGTTCTTCGGCCTTGCCCAGGTCGCCGTCGGCTTCCGTCAGCGCCTTCTTGCACTCCATCATCGGTGCATCGGTCTTTGCGCGCAGTTCTGCCACCATGCTTGCGGTAATTGCCGCCATCATTCGCTCCTTGAGTCTGTATTCACAACGCCGCCCTTCGACCCGGACGGCGGGCATTCGTTTCCGACGATTTGCGCCGGCGCGCGATTTTTCGCGCCCGACACGCCACGCTCCGGGAAAAGCGGCTTAAAAAAAGGGGGCCTGTTCAGAGCCCCCTTTTTACGCCGGCTCGGAACCGGTTACGCGTTCTCTTCGACGTATTCGTCGTCGCCACGCACCGCCTGGACCACTTCGTTGACCGCATTGGCACGGCCTTCGAGGATCGCGTCGGCCACGCCTTCGGCGTACAGCGCGACGGCCTTGCTCGAGTCGTCGTTACCCGGGATCACGTAATCCACACCTTCCGGCGAGTGGTTCGTATCGACCACGGCGATGACCGGCACGCCCAGCTTGACGGCTTCGGTGATGGCAATCTTGTGGTAACCGACGTCGACCACGAAGATCGCGTCCGGAATGCCGCCCATGTCCTTCACGCCGCCGATCGACTTTTGCAGCTTGGCGATTTCGCGTTCGAACAGCAGCGCTTCCTTCTTGCTCATCTTCTCGGTTTCGCCCGATTCGACAGCCGCTTCCATGTCCTTCAGGCGCTTGATCGATACCTTCAGCGTCTTGAAGTTGGTCAGCATGCCGCCGAGCCAGCGTGCGTTCACGTACGGCATGCCCGCACGTTGCGCTTCCTGAGCGATCGTGTCGCGCGACTGACGCTTCGTGCCGACGAACAGGATCGTGCCACGGTTCGCTGCCAGCTGACGCACGTACTTCTGTGCGTCCGTGAACATCGGCAGCGTCTTTTCGAGGTTGATGATGTGAATCTTGTTGCGATGACCGAAAATGAACGGGGCCATCTTCGGGTTCCAGAAGCGCGTTTGGTGACCGAAGTGGACACCGGCTTCCAGCATTTGGCGCATCGTGACTGCCATGAGAGTAATACTCCGCTAGGGTTTGGGTCTTAAGCCGGCTGCCGTATCACGGCAACATTGCGCTGCAACGTTGCACGCGACACCCAGGGTGCGCCGGCTTGCGATTCGGTGCTCGCGAGGCCGCGCGCACCGGTCAGTTCCGAGCCATTCTTGCAAGAATTGCAAGCGGATCGGGACTTAGCCAAAGAGTATAGCACGTCGAAATGACGCCCCTCAAGTCATCCATCGCTTTGCCGATCGGGCCGCCATTCGGGCAAACCCGGCAAACCCGCGACCGATCCGGCCCCGCCATCCTGCCCGCCCAACGTGACGCGCCGATGTCCGCGCCGCCCGCCTGCACCACGGCGGCGCACCGCCCCGCTCCCCGCCGCCGCGCGAAACCCACGCCGGACAAGGGCTGCGACCACCCCCAGAAGGTGCGATAATCCCGAAATTACACGCATTGTTTTCAGGCACCGAATCATGGCCATCACGATCAAGAACGAACACGATATCGAGCAGATGCGCGTCGCCTGCCGGCTCGCGAGCGAAGTGCTCGACTACATCACGCCGTTCGTCGTCGCCGGCACCACGACGGGCGAGATCGACCGCCTGTGCCACGAGTACATGAGCAACGTGCAGGGCACGATCCCGGCGCCGCTGAACTACCAGCCGCCCGGCTACCCGCCCTACCCGAAGGCCATCTGCACGTCGGTCAACGACGTGATCTGCCACGGCATTCCGGGCGACAAGGTGCTCAAGAACGGCGACGCGCTGAACATCGACATCACGGTCATCAAGAACGGCTATTTCGGCGACACGAGCCGGATGTTCCTGGTGGGCGAGGCGTCGATCCTCGCCAAGCGCCTCGCGCAGACCACCTACGAATGCATGTGGCTCGGCATCGAGCAGGTGCGCCCCGGCGCGCATCTGGGCGACATCGGCCACGCGATCCAGAAGCACGCGGAAGGCCGCGGCTACAGCGTCGTGCGCGAATATTGCGGGCACGGCATCGGCACGGTGTTCCACGAGGATCCCCAAGTGGTGCACTACGGCCGTCCCGGCACCGGCATCGAACTGGTCGAGGGCATGATCTTCACGATCGAGCCGATGATCAACGCCGGCAAGCGCGACATCCGCACGATGCCCGACCAGTGGACGGTCAAGACGCGCGACCGCAGCCTGTCCGCGCAGTGGGAACACACCGTGCTGGTCACGCCGACCGGCTACGACGTGCTGACGGTATCGGCCGGCACGCCGGCACGGCCCGAGCTGGAAGCGCTCGTCGCCTGACCTCGCGGCGCGAGCCGTATCGAGCAACACCCGGTTTCATCGCGCCGATGCGCCGTTGCATCGCCCCGCCGTTCCACCCGATTCGCCCGCCCCGTCATCCATGAGCGCCATCGCCATTCCCGACACCGAAGCGCCGCTGCGCAAGGCCGAGTTCCGCGCCGTCAAGGCCGAGCTGATCGCGCGCTTTCGGGCCGCGACCCACGTCGAAGCCTTGATGCGCGCGCTGTCGCGCGCCACCGACGAAGCCCTGCGCCAGATCTGGACCGAATGCGGCCTGCCCGGCTCGCTGGCGCTGGTGGCGGTCGGCGGGTTCGGCCGCGGCGAACTGTCCCCGCATTCGGACGTCGACATCCTGGTGCTGCTGCCCGACACACACGCCGGCGAATTCGACACGCGCATCGAACGCTTCATCGGCATGGCCTGGGATCTCGGCCTCGAAATCGGCAGCAGCGTGCGCACCGTCGGCGAGTGCATCGACGAGGCCGCGCAGGACGTGACGGTGCAAACCTCCCTGCTCGAAGCGCGCCGCATCACGGGCAGCGTCACGCTGTTCAAGCGCGCCGTGGCGCGCTATCGCGAGGCGCTCGATCCGCGCGCGTTCTTCCAGGCCAAGGTGCTCGAAATGCGCCAGCGCCACGCGAAATTCCAGGACACGCCGTACAGCCTCGAACCGAACCTCAAGGAAAGCCCGGGCGGCCTGCGCGACCTGCAAACCATTCTCTGGATCGCGCGCGCGGCCGGCTTTGGCAACAGTTGGCGCGAACTCGACACGCGCGGCCTGATCAGCGCGCGCGAGGCTCGCGAGCTGCGCCGCAACGAGGGCTTTCTGAAGGCGCTGCGCGCACGGCTGCACGTGATCACGGGCCGCCGCCAGGACATCCTCGTGTTCGACCTGCAGACGCAGGCGGCCGAGAGCTTCGGTTACGTGCCGACCGCCGCCAAGCGCGCCAGCGAACAACTGATGCGCCGCTATTACTGGGCGGCCAAGGCCGTCACGCAACTGGCGACCATCCTGATCCAGAACATCGAGGCGCAACTGTTCCCGGCCACGAGCGGCATCACGCGCGTGCTGTCGCCGGGCCGCTTCGTCGAGAAGCAGGGCATGCTCGAAATCGTCTCCGACGACGTGTTCGAGCAGCACCCGGACGCCGTGCTCGAAGCGTTCCTGCTGTACGAAACCACGCGCGGCGTGAAGGGCCTGTCGGCGCGCACGCTGCGCGCGCTCTACAATTCGCGCGACGTGATGAACGGCGCCTGGCGGCGCGACCCGCGCAACCGCGCGACGTTCATGAAGATCCTGCAGCAGAACGAAGGCATCACGCATGCGTTCCGCCTGTTGAATCAAACCAGCGTGCTGGGCCGCTATCTGCTCAATTTCCGCCGCATCGTCGGGCAGATGCAGCACGACCTGTATCACGTCTACACGGTCGATCAACACATCCTGATGGTGCTGCGCAACATCCGCCGCTTCGCGGTGGCCGAGCATGCGCACGAATATCCGTTCTGCAGCCAGCTGATCGCGAATTTCGAGCGGCCGTGGGTGCTGTACGTGGCGGCGTTGTTCCACGACATCGCCAAGGGCCGCGGCGGCGACCATTCGAAGCTCGGGATGGACGACGCGCGGCGCTTCTGCCGCGAGCACGGCATCACCGGCGACGATGCGGCGCTGGTGGTCTGGCTCGTCGAGCAGCATCTGACGATGAGCCAGGTCGCGCAAAAGCAGGACACGAGCGATCCGGAAGTCGTCAAGCGCTTCGCCGGCGTGGTCGGCAACGAGCGCTGGCTGACGGCGCTCTACCTGCTGACGGTCGCCGACATCCGCGGCACCAGCCCGAAGGTGTGGAACACCTGGAAGGGCAAGCTGCTCGAGGATCTGTACCGGGCCACCAGCGCCGTGCTCGGCGGCGCGCGGCCCGATGCGCACTCGGAGCTGCAAACGCGCCGCGAGGAGGCGCTGGCCCTGCTGCGTCTCGAAACGGTGCCGGCCGACGTGCACAAGCCGCTTTGGGATCAGCTCGACGTCGGCTATTTCCTGCGTCACGACGCGGCCGACATCGCCTGGCAGACGCGTGTGCTGTACCGGCACGTGCATGCCGAAACCGCCATCGTGCGCGCCCGGCCGTCGCCGGTCGGCGACGCGCTGCAGGTGCTCGTCTACGTGAAGGACCGCTCGGATCTGTTTGCCGGGATCTGCGCCTACTTCGACCGTAACGGGCTGTCGGTGCTCGATGCCCGCATCAGCACCACCAAGCATGGCTACGCGCTCGACAACTTCATCGTCACGCAAACCGAGCGCGACGTGCAGTATCGCGACATCGCGAATCTCGTCGAGCAGCAGCTCGCCGATCGCCTGTCGAGTTCGACGCTGCTGCCGGAGCCGTCGAAGGGCCGCCTCTCGCGGCTCTCCCGCAGCTTCCCGATCACGCCCCGCGTCGACCTGCGCGCGGACGAGCGTGGTCAGTACTACATCCTGTCCGTGTCGGCCAACGACCGGCCGGGCCTTCTCTATTCGATCGCGCGCGTGCTGGCCGAGCACCGGGTCGGCGTCCATGCGGCGCGGATCAATACGCTCGGCGAGCGCGTCGAGGACGTGTTCCTGCTCGACGGCGCCGGCCTGTCCGACAACCGCCTGCAGATCCAGGTCGAAACCGAATTGCTGCGCGCGATCGCAGCCTGACTGAATACCAGCGTTTATGCGCACCAAACTGACCATCAAGAATCCCCGTCCGGCATCGCCGTCCCGCGCCCCGGTCCGCTCAGGCAGCCTCGTCGGCCGCAAGGCCACGCGTCCCGCCCCCGATCCGGCCGGCGCCAAACCCAAATCGGCCGGCAAGGCCGGCCCGCGTCCGGCGGGCGGCAAACCGG
>NZ_JAAGPF010000717.1 GCF_017104645.1 Burkholderia sp. Ac-20379 | reverse complement strand
CGGGGCGCGGGCCGCGCAGCAGCGCCGAATCGGCCAGATCGCGGCCCGCGAGCGGCCGGCCGATCGCCAGATCGCCGTCGGCGTTGGGCACGCGCGGCCCCGGCAGCCGCGATTGATCGATGCGGATGCCGACGTTCGGCTCGTACGAGCTGGCGATCACCTCGCCCTCGCTGTCGACCAGCGACACGCTGCGGATCGCCGGCGTGCCGGCGATGGTGCGCGCGAGCATCGCGTCGGCGAACGCGGCGCCCACCATGTCGGGCGATTGCAGCGTGCTGTCGATCGAGCGCGCGATCGAATTGGCCGTGCCGATCGCGCGCCCGCTTTCGTCGTCGAGCGCGCGCGCCAGCATCGTGGCGGCGTTGCGTTCGTCCTCGACGGCGTTGCGATGCTCCCACCAGGCGAAGGCGCCGGCCGCGCCGATCAGCAGCGCGCCGGCCAGCGTGCCGCCGATCAGCACCGAGCGGCTGTTGAGCCAGGCCGGAAGGTGCGCGGTGTGATGCCGGATGATCGCTTCGATTCGTTTCACTGGAGCAGCATGACCTCGGTCAGGTGGTGGCGGCGCGCCGCGGCGGCGAGCCGGCCGTCGTGCTGGACGCGTGCGATGAAGGCGTCGACGGTGTGCAGCCAGGCGTCGTCGCCGGGGCGCACCGCGTAAGCGTACGGCATCGGATCGAACGGTTTGGGCGGCGCGACCAGGCGGGCCCACTCGGCATTCTCCAGCAGCCGGTGCGCATACGGAAGCCCGCCGATCAGCACGTCGATGCGGCCCGACTGCAGCTCGTCCTCGCGGTTGCGCTGCGGGTCGAGCACGACGATCGTCGCGTGCTTGAGCATCTCGCGCAGACGCGGCTCCACCTGCGAGCCGCGCTGTATGCCGATGCGCACGCCGGGCCGGTCGAGGTCGGCCCAGGTGCGCACCACCTCGCTGGCGCGCGATGCGACCCCGACGATGCCGCCCGTCAGATACGGCTTGCTGAAGCGCAGCGTTTCGCGGCGCGACGCCGTGGCGGCGACGGCCAGCATGGCGATGTCGCAGCGGTCGGCCAGCAGATCCTGGGTGAAGGTGTCGAAACGGGTGTCGATCATGACCAGCTGCGTGCCGAGATCGGCGGCGAACGCGGCCGCCAGATCGACGTCGAGCCCGCGCGGCTGGCCGGTGCGCGGATCGCGGTAGTTGATGCCGGCGTCGCTTTGCGAGAGGCACACGCGCAGCGTGCGCGTGGCGTGGATGCGATCGAGCACGCTGCCGGCGGCGGCGTTGCCGGAGCCGCTCGCGAGCGCGGCGCACAGCAGCGCGGCCGAGGCGCGG
>NZ_JAAGPF010000716.1 GCF_017104645.1 Burkholderia sp. Ac-20379 | reverse complement strand
TACCACGCCGCCTTCCCGATCTACGGTGCCGCCGCCCACACAGGCCGCGCCGCGAACCTTGCCGACCACTTCGAGCACCTGCGGATCCTCGCTGACGCGCCGCGCCTGCGTGCGCCCGCCGTAGATCCGCGTGCGCTCGGCCACGAGCCGCGCCACGTCGCCGGTGGCCGCGCGCGCGATGCCGGCCAGCGTCGCCAGGTGCACCAGTTGGAAGAACGACGGCGCGAAGCCGAAGCGGCTCGCGCTCGGTTTCAGCCACAGCGGATCGACCGCCACGTCGACGAAGCGCGCGGTGCCGCTCGCGCTCAGTTGCTGGCCGAAGCCGTCCCAGTCGTCGACGATCTCCACGCCCGGCGCACGCACCGGCACCAGCAAGCCGACCGGCGCGCCGGCCTCGTCGCTCGCGCTGAGGTGGATCCAGTCCGCGTAGAGCGAGCCGCTCGTGTAGTACTTCTCGCCGTTGAGCAGCCGTTGCCCGTCGTCGTGCGAGAGCCGCGTGGCGGCGCTGCCGAGCACGCCGTCGCCGAGTTCGGAGAAGCCGCTGCCGGTGGTTTCGCCCGCGGCGAAGCGCGCGATCCAGCCGTCGCGCCAGGCGCTCGGCGCGCTGGCGAGCACTTCCTCGGTGAAGCCGAGATGCGAGCGCAGCGCGTTGACCACGCTCGGGTCGGCCTCGCCGAGTTCGATCAATGCGGCGAACAGCTCCGGCAGCGAGGCGCCGAAGCCGCCCGCCTCGACCGGCAGCCGCAGGCGCGGAAAGCCGGCGTCGCGCAGCCAGCGCAACTCGTCGAACAGCAGCCGATGCGAACGCTCGCGCTCGACCGCGCCGTCGCGAATGCGCGCGAAGATCGGCCGGAACGGCGCGATCAGCGCCTCGTAGCGCTCGCTCGGGCCGGCGCCCCAGCCGGCGTCGATCTGGGTGGTCGGTGTCATACGGATTCCTTCGGATTGAATTGACGTGCGGCGCCGGCGGCGATCCGCGCGAGCGCATCGTGCGAGCGCTGGGCCGTGCCGGTGCCGAAATCGCGCACCGCGAAGCCGGCCCCGCCCACGCGCTCGATCTGCGCGACGAGATCCAGCTCCCATTGCAGGTAGCCGCGCATCGCGGCGGGCGCATCGGCGGCCGGCACGTCGTAGGCGCCGTAGCGGCGGTCGGTCTGGCCGCTCAGGTTGCCCGCGTCAA
>NZ_JAAGPF010000715.1 GCF_017104645.1 Burkholderia sp. Ac-20379 | reverse complement strand
TCCGCGTCGAACGCCGCCACCAGCGCCTGCGCCAGCGGGTGATCGCTGCGCCGCTGGATCGCGGCGGCGATGGCGAGCGCGTCGCCGCGCGCCGCGCCGATCGCCTCGAAGGCCGTGACCGACGGCTTGCCTTCGGTCAGCGTGCCCGTCTTGTCGAAGGCCACCACGCGGGTGCGTTGCGCGAGTTCGAGCGCGAGCGCGTCCTGGATCAGCACGCCGTGCTTCGCGGCCACGCCCGTGCCGGCCATGATCGCGGCCGGCGTGGCGAGCCCGAGCGCGCACGGGCAGGCGATCACCAGCACCGCCACGGCGTCGAGGATCGCCGTTTCGGCCGGCGCGCCGGCCAGCAGCCAGCCCGCGAACGTCAGCAGCGCGATGGCGAGGATCGCCGGCACGAACACGGCGCTGACGCGATCCACCAGGCGCTGGATCGGCGCCTTTTCGGCCTGCGCCGATTCGACCAGACGGATGATGCGCGACAGCGTGGTTTCCGCGCCGATGGCCGTGGTTTCCACCGTCAGCGCGCCTTCGGCGTTGATCGAGCCGGCCGTCACGCGGTCGCCGGCCGATTTGGCGACCGGCAGGCTTTCGCCCGTGATCAGCGATTCGTCCACGTGCGACGCGCCCTCGACGATCGTGCCGTCCACCGGGAAGCGCTCGCCGGGCCGCACCGCGACGCGCGAGCCGACGCGCAGCGCGGCCAGCGGCACCTCGCGCTCCGTGCTGTGCTCGACGAGCCGCGCGCGCTCGGGGCGCAGCGCGTTCAGGGCGCGGATCGCGTCGGTGGTCTGGCGCTTCGCGCGCGCTTCGAGCCATTTGCCGAAGCGCACCAGCGTGACGATCACCGCCGCCGCCTCGAAATACAGATGCTCGGCGTGGCCCGGCGCGCGCAGCATCTGCCAGACGCTGAGGCCGAACGCGGCCGAGGTGCCGAGCGCCACGAGCAGATCCATGTTGCCGGCGCGGGCGCGCACGGCGTGCCAGGCGGCGCGGTAGAAGCGCGCGCCGAAGCCGAACTGCACCACCGCCGCGAGCGCGAATTCGAGCGGCGCGGGCAGCGCCAGCGACGCGCCGAACAGCGCCGCCACCATCGGCGCGACGAGCGGGGCGGTCAGCACGGCCA
>NZ_JAAGPF010000714.1 GCF_017104645.1 Burkholderia sp. Ac-20379 | reverse complement strand
GGTCGGCATCGCCGATTGGGGCATGACGATTCAGCAGGCGATCGCGCTGCCGAACCTCGGCTCGCGCAACGGGCCGACCGAGGTGGAAGCCGGGCGCGTGTCCGATGCGCTGATCGACGGCCTGAAGCGGCGCGGCCACACGGTCGTCGCGACCGACCTGAATTCCGATCTGGCGGGCCTGCAACGCGTGGCGGTGGACGGGCAATCGCTGTGGATCGGCGGCGCCGATCCGCGGCGCGAAGGCGTGGCGGCGGGGGATTGAACGGCGGCGCGAGCCGACGCGGCGGCGCAAGGCGCACCGCTGCATGGCTACCAGCGCCCTAGCCCCGCCCCTTCCACGGCACCAGCCGCCGCTCCAGCGCGCGCATCGCGAGATCGAAGCCCCACGCGATCGCGCCGATCAGCACGATGCCCATCACCACCACGTCGGTGCGCAAAAAGCTCGACGCGTTGAGCACCATCTGCCCGAGCCCGGCCGTGGCCGCCACCATCTCGGCGGCCACCAGCGTGGTCCAGCCGAAGCCGATCGCGATCCGCAGCCCGGTCAGGATTTCCGGCAGCGCGGCGGGCAGCACCACGTGGCGCACCACCTGCAACGGGCTGCCGCCCAGCGAATACGCGGCGGCGATCTGCTCGTGCGTCGCGCTGCGCACGCCGGCGCGCGCGGCCATCGCGATCGGCGCGAAGCAGGCCAGGAAGATCACGACGATCTTGGCCGTCTCGTCGATGCCGAACCAGATCACCACCAGCGGCAAATACGCCAGCGGCGGCAACGGCCGGTAGAACTCGAGCGGCGGATCGAGCAGGCCGCGCGCGACGCGGCTCACGCCCATCAGGATGCCGGCCGGAATGCCGAACAGCGCCGCCAGCGCGAACGCGCCGAACACGCGCAGCGCGCTCCAGGCCAGATGCTCGGGCAGTGGCACGCCGCCCTGAAGCTGCCCGCGCCAGGCTTCGACGAACGCCTGCCAGACGGCCGCCGGCGACGGCAGGAACAGCGGCGGCACCCAGCCGAAATGCGTGGCGGCCCACCAGAGCAGCGCCAGGCCGGCCACCGAAGCGGCGCTCAGCGCGGCCGTCGGCCCTTCGCCGGGGCGGCGCGCGCCGCGATG
>NZ_JAAGPF010000713.1 GCF_017104645.1 Burkholderia sp. Ac-20379 | reverse complement strand
AACCCGCGTTGCCGCCCGCGCTGCATCGCTGGTTCGCCGACTGGCTCGAACAGGGCTGCTCCGACGATGCGGCGCACGAGACCGCCGACGGCGCGGTGCGCCGCTCGGCGCGCGTGACCGGCACGCCGGCGCAGGGCGAATGGGTGATCGTGCTGGAGGCATCCGACGACGGCGCGCAGGTGGCCGCGCTGATCGAGCGCTTCGGCCTGACCGTGCGCGAGGCGGAAGTGCTGCTGTGGGTCTCTCGCGGCAAGACCAACCGCGACATCGGCGATATCCTCGACATGGCCGCGCGCACCGTCAACAAGCACCTGGAGCACCTGTTCCGCAAGCTCCATGTGGAGACGCGTTCGGCCGCCGCCGCGCTGGCCGTCAAGGCCGCGGGGCGCGGCTGATCCCGGGCCGACTACTCCGGGCCGCCCTTGCAGCTCGCCGCGGCCGCGTCGCCGGCCGGCGCGGCGTAGATGCGCACCGCCTTCACGGCCAGCACCGACGGGTTCGGCGTGTCCCGGATCGGAAAGCCCGAGCCGAGCGCCAGATCGACCAGCGGAAACAGCGGCAGCCGATGCTCGGGCGGCGTGGGCTGACGCCACACGGGCCGGCGGTCGAGATAGAACGTGATGTCGCGCGGCGTGACGCGCACGCCGTAATCGTGGAAGCCCGCTTCGAGCGAGCCGGGCTGCACCGGGATCGACCGCGAGCGGTGGCGCGACCGCGCCTTGTCCGCGCCGTCGTACCAGATATGAACGGCCGACTGATAGGCCGTGTCGTCGTGGCCGTAATATTCGATCGCGTCGATCTCGATGCCCGGCGAGCGATCGCTGGCCGCCTTCAGCGTGCTGAGCCAGAACGCGGGCCAGGTGCCCGGCCCGCGCGGCATCCGCAGGCTCGCCTCGAAATAGCCGTAGCGCACGCCACTGCCCTTGCCGCTCGCATCGGCCGCCGCGATCAGGCCCGACGTCCACTTGCCGTCGGCCGCGCGCCGCGCCGCGATCGCCAGCCCGTCGGCCGATACCGAAAACGGGCCGTTCGGGCCCGGATCCGCGAACGCCGCATCGCCGAAGTCGCCGTTCCACGGCGTGTGCGCGGTCCAGCGCGCGTCGCCGAGCGTGCGCGCGGCAACGCGAAAATCGGTGAACGTCTCGTCGAACACGAGGTGGTAGCCGCACAGCTCGAGCCGGTCGGCCTCGAGCGGCGCGCCGGCCCGCGCGTGCGGCGCCGCCAGCGCCAGGCACAGCGCCAA
>NZ_JAAGPF010000712.1 GCF_017104645.1 Burkholderia sp. Ac-20379 | reverse complement strand
CCGCGGGAGCGCGCGGCGGTGACGGCCGCGTATCCGCGCGGCGCGGGGTTCGGCGAGGCCGTGATCGCGGCGATCGGGCGCGGCCTCGCGCACCGGCCGCGCAGCACGGCGGGCACGTTCGGCGCGGACGTGCTCGACCGCATCGATCCGGACTACTGCCGCACGAATTTCTGCGGCCAGATCCTCGGATCGCCGTGGCGGGATGGAGGCGGGATTGACTGAAGCACCGGCGGCGCACCGCCGCGCGGTGCGCATCGTGATCGAAAGCGAGGAGGGAACCGATATGTCGTATCTGATTTCGTTGGGCGCGGGCATCGTGGTCGGCCTGCTGTATTACGCGTCGCGCGTGCAGTCGCCGGCGCCGCCGTTGATCGCGCTGGCCGGGCTGCTCGGCATCGTGATCGGCGAGCACGCGATTCCGGTGGTGCAGGCGCAGTGGCACGCGCATTCGCAAGCCGGGCAAGCCGGACAAACCGGGCAGGCGGCGGAGGCGCGCCGCGAGCTGGTGGCGTCGGCCGACGCCGGCGCACCGCGCGATCCGCAGCGATGAGCGCGGCCGTTCATCCCGCCGCGCGCTGGCTGAGCCGCGAGAACGTGCTGCTGGCCTTCGTGGCCGGCTATGTCGACACGCTCGGCTTCGTTGCGCTGTTCGGCCTGTTCGTCGCGCACGTCACGGGCAATTTCATCCTGGTCGGCGCGGGCATCGCGGGCGCGGGCGGCGGCGTGCTGATCAAGCTGCTGGCGTTTCCGGCGTTCGTGACGGGCATCGTCGCGGCGCGCTGGACGGCGCGCCGCGGGGCAGGCAGCAGCGGCAACGCGGCCGGGGCGTCCGACGCGCTGTACGCGTTGCAGGTCGCGCTGCTGGCCGCATTCATGATCGCCGGCCTGATCGCCGCGCCGATCTCGAGCATCGACGCGCCGCTGGCCGCCGCCTGCGGGCTGCTCGGCGCGGCCGGCATGGGCGTGCAGAACGCGCACGCCAAGCTCAGCACGCGCAGCATCGCCGCCAACACGGTGATGACGGGCAACGTCACGCAGGCCGTGCTCGACGCCTGCGATTGGCTCGCGCCCGGCATCCCGGCCGAGCAGCGGCGCGCCGCGCGCGAACGCCTCGCCAAGATGCTGCCGCCGGTGCTGGCGTTCGCGCTTGGCGCGGGCGGCA
>NZ_JAAGPF010000711.1 GCF_017104645.1 Burkholderia sp. Ac-20379 | reverse complement strand
CGCAGCGGTCGGCGACCCAGCCGACCACGGGCGCGCCGATCGGCGTGCCGCTCATCACGATCGCCACGCGCAGCGCCGTCACGCGCCCGCGCATGCCGGGCTCGGTCGACAGTTGCATCAGGCTGTTCGAGGAATTGGTGATGGTCAGCGCGGCGATGCCGGTCAGCACCAGCATCGCGCCGAAGATCCAGAAGCCCGGCGCGAGCGCCGCGCACGCGCAGCCGAGCGCGAACAGCAGGCAGCCCGCGAGCAGCGTGCGCAGGCTCGGCCGGTCGCGGCCGGCGGCCACCAGCGCACCGGCGATGGTGCCGATCGCCATGATCGACGACAGCAGCCCGAACCCGCTCGCGCCGGTATGGAACACGTCGACGGCCATCGTCGAGATGAAGATCTGGAAGTTGAGCCCGAACGTGCCGATCAGGAACAGCATGACGAGGATCGCGACCAGGTCGGGCCGGCCGCGCACGTAATGGAGGCCCGCCGCCAACCCGCCCTGCGCGCGCCGCGGCCGCGCGCCCGGATGCTGCGCCGACACCTTGAGCCGCGACAGCGACAGCAGCACCGCGCCGAACGACAGCCCGTTCAGCACGAACGCCCAGCCGGTGCCGACCGACGCGATCACGGCGCCGGCCACGCCCGGCCCGATCATGCGCGCGGCGTTGAATACGGTGGAATTGAGCGCGACGGCGTTGGCCAGATCGGCGTCGCCGACCAGCGACGTGACGAACGTCTGCCGCACCGGCGCATCGAACGCGGCCACGCTGCCGAACAGCAGCGCGAACAGATAGACATGCCAGAGCCGCGCCACGCCGGCCACCACGCTCACGCCGAGCGCCAGCGCGATCAGGCCCATCAGCGCCTGCGTCACGCGCAGCAGCTTGCGCTGGTCGAAACGATCGGCGGCGTAGCCTGTCCATGGCAGCAGCAGCATCTGCGGCGCGTACTGCAGCGCCATCACGATGCCGACCGCCGACGCGTCGTGATGCGTGAGCTGGGTCAGCACGAGCCAGCTCTGCGCGGTGCGCTGCATCCAGGTGCCGACGTTCGACACCAGCGCGCCGCCCGCCCACAGCCGGTAGTTCGGATTGCGCAGCGAACGGAACGAGCGGGCCAGATTCATCGCCATCGCGCTAATCCTCGGCGAGGCGCTGCAGCAGCGCGACGGCCGCCGCCAGTTCGCGCCGCTCGGCGGCCGACAGGCGCGCGTCGAGCGCGCGGCCGAGCCAATCCTCGCGTGCA
>NZ_JAAGPF010000710.1 GCF_017104645.1 Burkholderia sp. Ac-20379 | reverse complement strand
ACACACATCACCCTCCACCAAACACCTTTCCCTACCCGCCGCCCTTCCGACCTCAGCCAAAGGGCCTGGGCGCGGCCGATCACGGCGGCGTCCGCGTGCGGCATCACGATCAGTTCGCCGCCGGCGCGCGCGACGTCGTCCACATACTCGGGGCGCAGCACCGTGCCCGCGCCGATCAGCACCTCGGGCGGCAGCGCGGCGCGCAACGCGGCGATGCTCGCGAACGGATCGGGCGAGTTGAGCGGCACCTCGATCAGCCGGAAACCGGCTTCGGCCAGCGCCGTGCCGTGCGCGACCGCGTCGGCCGGCGTCAGGCCGCGCAGGATCGCCACCAGCGGGCACGCCTCGAACGCGCGCACCAGGCCGGCATGCGGCGTGTACGGTGCGGGCAGCGTCAGTTCGGATGACATCGTTTCGATCTCCTGAATGCGGTGAAGGGCGCTCAGCCCGGCGTGCACGCGGCGGCGGCCACCAGCCCCGCCTGCGTCGCGATGCGCCAGAGGCCACGCTCGGTGGCCCGCTCGACGACCCGCGCGCCGTCGCAGCCGAACGCGCGCAGCGCCGCCAGATAGCGTGCGCACAAGGCCGGATCGCCGATCAGGCGCGGCGGCTGCGCGGCCAGGCTCGCGCCAACGCTCGCCAGCATCGCGACCAGCGCGTTCATTTCATGACCGATCAGCAGCCCCGACAAATAATCGGCCTGCGATTCGGGCGCGAGCCGGCCGGTCAGGCCGAGCGTGCGGGTGCTGAAAATCGTCGCGAGCAGGCCCGCGTCGCGGCTGTCGCGCGCCACGTCCACGCCGCGCCGGAACGCGTCGAGATCGGCTGCCGCGCCGGCGCGCATGGTGCGGCCGAGGATCGTGTGATCGCGCAGCGTCGCGAACAGCTCGCCCGTCATATAGGTACGGAAGCGCTCGATGCGGCCCTGGCGCACCCAGGCCCATTTCGCATGCGTGCCGGGCAGGCCGATCAGCGCGCCCGCGCCATCGCCGCCCAGCGCCGGGTCGCCCGCCAGCGCGCCGACGATCTGGGTTTCCTCGCCGCGCATCACGTCGGGCAGCGCGCCCGCTTCGAGCA
>NZ_JAAGPF010000709.1 GCF_017104645.1 Burkholderia sp. Ac-20379 | reverse complement strand
CTGAAAAAAAAAAAACCCCCCCCCCCCCCCCCCCACCCCCCTATGTTATGAAGGACAAATTTGTCCATGTTCATCCAGTTACAGACTAATAATAGGAGTAATAACGGCCACAACTCCTACCCACAGGTGTTGTCATACGCTCAGCTATATCTTTGTTCACATTAGAGCTTACTCGGCGCCTTGCTACGATTCGAACGAGTCGTTCAACACCACCCTCCACCCTGCTTATCTGTTCATCTC
>NZ_JAAGPF010000708.1 GCF_017104645.1 Burkholderia sp. Ac-20379 | reverse complement strand
CCGCCGCCGCTCCGGCCGCCGCCGAGGCCGCAGCGCCTGCCGCGGCAGCGGCGCTTGCATCGCCCGCCACCCCGGACGCACGCGAGCCGATCGCGATCATCGGCCTCAGCGGCCAGTATCCGAACGCGCCCGATCTCGACCAGTTCTGGCGCAATCTGTGCGCGGGTCACGACGCGATCGGCGAGGTGCCGGCCGAGCGCTGGCCGCTCGACGGGTTCTTCGAACCGGATCCGGATACGGCCGTCGCGCAAGGCAAGAGCTATGCGAAGTGGGGCGGTTTCCTGCCGGGCTTCGCCGAGTTCGATCCGTTGCTGTTCCGGATCGCGCCGCGCGACGCGGTGTCCATGGATCCGCACGAGCGCCTGTTCCTGATGGCCGCGTGGCAGTGCTGCGAGGATGCCGGTTATTCGCGCGCGCGCTTGGCCGCGCGTCACGGCTCGCGCGTCGGCGTGTTCGCCGGCGTGACCAAGAACGATTTCGGGCGGCACGCCGCGTATCGCGGCGAAGGCGGCGGCTGGGTGAGGCCGTCGGCGTCGTTCGCCAGCGTGGCGAACCGCGTGTCGCATGCGCTCGACCTGAACGGCCCGAGCATGCCGATCGACACCATGTGCTCGTCGTCGCTGACCGCGCTGCACGAAGCCTGCGAGCACCTCTATCGCGGGGATTGCGAGCTGGCCCTGGCCGGCGGCGTCAATCTCTATCTGCACCCGGCGAGCTACGTGAACCTCTCGGCGTCGCGGATGCTGAGCACCGATGGCCGCTGCAAGAGCTTCGGCCTCGACGGCAACGGCTTCGTGCCCGGCGAGGGCGTGGGCTGCGTGCTGCTGAAGCCGCTGTCGCGCGCGCTGGCCGACGGCGACCGGATTCATGCGGTGGTGCGCGCCACGGCCGTCAATCACGGCGGCAAGGCCAACGGCTACACCGTTCCCAATCCGGCCGCGCAACGCGAGGTGGTGCGCATGGCGCTGCGCCGCGCCGGCGTGGCCGCGCACGAGATCGGCTATGTCGAGGCGCACGGCACGGGCACCGAGCTTGGCGATCCGATCGAGATCGATGCGCTGACGCAGGCGTTCCGCGAGGACACGCCCGAGACGGGCTTCTGCGCGCTCGGTTCCGTGAAATCCGGCATCGGCCATCTCGAGGCGGCGGCCGGCATCGCCGGGCTGACCAAGGTGATCCTGCAGATGCGGCACGGCATGCTGACGCCGAGA
>NZ_JAAGPF010000707.1 GCF_017104645.1 Burkholderia sp. Ac-20379 | reverse complement strand
ACTCGGCAAGGCGCGTTTCTTCGGCAACGGCGGCGTAACGCGCGACTACGGCCGCGCGCTCGCGCTGCTGCGGCCCGCCGCCGAGGCGGGCGATGCGCCCGCGGCCTATTACGTCGGGCTGATCTACCGCAGCGGCTACGGCGTGCCGGCCGATCCGGCCGAGGCCGCGCGCTGGTTCGCGCGGGCCGCCAAACAGCAACTGCCCGCCGCGCAGTTCATGCTCGCCAACGCCTACCGCGACGGCGCGGGCGTGCCGCGCGACGAGGCGCACGCGCTGGCGCTCTATCGCAGCGCGGCCGAACACGAGTTGCCCGAGGCCGTGCAAACGCTCGCGATGGCCTACCGGAGCGGCGAACTCGGCGTGAAGCGCGACGACGATGCGTATCACGCGCAATGGCTCGAAGCGGCGCATGCGCTGAAGCATCCGGCGAGTGCGCCTTGAGGGATATGGGCGGCGAGGCGGGCGGCAGGCGCGCCTTCAGCGCTTGGGAACGCCGAAGCATTCGGCGAGCACGCCTTGAAGGATATGGGCGGCGAGGCAGGCAATAGGCGCGCCTTGAGCGCTTGGGAACGCCGAGGCATTCGGCAAGCGCGCCTTGAAGGACATGGGCAGCGAGGCAAGCGGCAGGCGCGCCTTGAGCGCTTGGGAACGCCGATGCATCCGGCGAGCAGGCCTTGAAGGATATGGGCAGCGAGGCAAGCAACAGGCGAGCCTTCAGCGCTTGGGAACGCCGAAGCATCCGGCAAGCACACCTTGAAGGACATGGGCGGCGAGGCAGGCGGCAGGCGTGCCTTGAGCGCTTGGGAACGCCAAAGCATCCGGCGAGCCCGCCCTGACGGGCGCCGGCTGAAGCGCAACGCGCGCGTGGCTGCCTCGTCCCCCGACGATCCCGCCCCTTTGTATCGGCGCACCGGATCGCCATCGGCGGGCGCACTTCGCGGTGCGCCGCGAACACCCCGCCACCCGCGCCGGCCGGCCCCGCCAAACCGCCGCGCGCCGGAACGATCCCGTGCGCGCCGGCTCTCGTACAATAGCCGCCATGACCGCCTCCCCGCCCCTTCCCGACGACGCGCGCATCGATCCGGCGCGCGCCCACGCGCTGCCGGCCTCGGCCCCCGAACCCTGGCCGCTCGACATCGTCGACGCCACCGGCTCGACCAACGCCGACCTCGCCGCGCACCTCAAGACGCTGCCGCGCACGCGCGCCGCGCTGCCGAAACCGATCGTCCGCGTTGCCTACGAACAGACCGCCGGCCGCGGCCGCCAAGGCCGCCCGTGGTTCGCGCTGCCCGGCAACGCGCTGCTGTGCTCGGTCGGCTGCGTGCTGCCGCGCCCGGTCGACGCGCTGGCCGGGCTGAGCCTCGCGGTGGGCGTCAGATCGGAAGAGCACACG
>NZ_JAAGPF010000065.1 GCF_017104645.1 Burkholderia sp. Ac-20379 | reverse complement strand
TAGGCTCGCTGTCCACCGGCTTGTCGTCGACGAACAGCAACGTTACGTCGTTGTCGAGCGGCCTCAGCACTACGAATAGCAACGTCTCGTCGCTTTCGACGGGCGTCACCTCGATTTCCAGCGGACTGTCGACGACCAACAGCACGGTTTCGTCGCTCTCCTCTTCGACTTCGACAAGCGTAGGCTCGCTGTCCACCGGCTTGTCGTCGACGAACAGCAACGTTACGTCGTTGTCGAGCGGCCTCAGCACTACGAATAGCAACGTCTCGTCGCTTTCGACGGGCGTCACCTCGATTTCCAGCGGACTGTCGACGACCAACAGCACGGTTTCGTCGCTCTCCTCCTCGACTTCGACGAGCATAGGCTCACTGTCCACCGGCGTCGGCTCTCTGTCGACGGGGCTGTCCACGGCCAACAGCCGTGTCACTTCGTTGTCGACGGCATCGTCCACGGCGGAAAGCTCGCTGTCCACCGGCCTCTCGTCGACGAACAGCAACGTCACCTCGCTGTCGAGCGGCCTCAGCACCACCAACAGCACCGTCTCGTCGCTGTCGACTGGCGTCACGTCGATTTCCAGCGGCTTGTCGACGACCAACAGCACGGTTTCGTCGCTCTCGTCGTCCACCTCGACAAGCGTCGGATCGCTGTCCACGGGCCTGTCCACCACGACGAGCAACGTCGCTTCGCTGTCGTCCGGTCTGAGCTCAACGAATAGCAACGTCACGTCGTTGTCCAGTGGTCTCAGCACCACCAACAGTACCGTCTCGTCGCTGTCGACCGGCGTCACGTCGATTTCCAGTGGCTTGTCGGCAACCAACAGCACGGTTTCGTCGCTCTCGTCGTCCACTTCGACAAGCGTTGGGTCGCTGTCCACCGGCTTGTCGACCACGACGAGCAACGTCGCTTCGCTTTCGTCTGGCCTGAGCTCGACGAACAGCAATGTCACGTCACTGTCCAGCGGTCTCAGCACCACCAACAGCACAGTGTCTTCGCTGTCGACTGGCGTCACTTCAATTTCCAGTGGGCTGTCGACGACCAACAGCACGGTCTCATCGCTGTCGTCGTCCACGTCCACCAGCGTCGGGGCGCTCTCCACGGGCCTGTCCACGACAACGAGCAACGTCGCTTCGCTTTCGTCCGGCCTCAGTTCGACCAATAGCAACGTCACTTCGCTTTCGTCTGGCCTGAGCTCGACGAATAGCAATGTCACGTCGCTGTCCAGCGGTCTCAGCACCACCAACAGCACGGTGTCTTCGCTGTCGACTGGCGTCACGTCGATTTCCAGTGGGCTGTCGACGACCAACAGCACCGTTTCGTCGCTCTCGTCGTCCACTTCGACCAGCGTCGGGTCGCTGTCTACCGGCTTGTCGACCACGACGAGCAACGTCGCTTCGCTTTCGTCCGGTCTCAGTTCGACCAATAGCAACGTCACTTCGCTGTCGAGCGGCCTCAGCACTACCAACAGCACTGTTTCTTCGCTGTCGACCGGCGTCACTTCGATTTCCAGTGGGCTGTCGACGACCAACAGCACGGTCTCGTCGCTCTCGTCGTCCACCTCGACAAGCGTTGGATCGTTGTCCACCGGGTTGTCGACCACGACGAGCAACGTCGCTTCGCTTTCGTCCGGCCTCAGTTCGACGAATAGCAACGTTACTTCGCTTTCGTCTGGCCTGAGCTCGACCAATAGCAACGTTACTTCGCTCTCCAGCGGTCTCAGCACGACCAACAGCACGGTGTCTTCGCTGTCGACTGGCGTCACGTCGATTTCCAGCGGACTGTCGACGACCAACAGCACCGTCTCGTCGCTCTCGTCGTCCACCTCGACCAGTGTCGGGTCGTTGTCCACCGGTCTGTCCACCACGACAAGCAATGTCGCTTCGCTGTCGTCTGGCCTGAGCTCGACGAACAGCAATGTCACATCACTGTCCAGCGGCCTCAGCACCACCAACAGCACCGTTTCGTCGCTGTCGACTGGCGTCACGTCGATTTCCAGTGGGCTGTCGACGACCAACAGCGCGGTCTCGTCACTCTCGTCGTCCACGTCGACCAGCGTTGGGTCGCTCTCCACGGGCTTGTCCACGACAACGAGCAACGTCGCTTCGCTTTCGTCCGGCCTCAGTTCGACCAATAGCAACGTCACTTCGCTTTCGTCTGGCCTGAGCTCGACGAATAGCAATGTCACGTCACTGTCCAGCGGTCTCAGCACCACCAACAGCACCGTTTCTTCGCTGTCCACTGGCGTCACGTCGATTTCCAGTGGGCTGTCGACGACCAACAGCACGGTTTCGTCGCTCTCGTCATCCACGTCGACCAGCGTTGGATCGCTGTCTACCGGCTTGTCGACCACGACGAGCAACGTCGCCTCGCTTTCGTCTGGCCTCAGTTCGACCAATAGCAACGTCACTTCACTTTCGTCCGGCCTGAGCTCGACGAACAGCAACGTCACGTCGCTGTCCAGCGGTCTCAGTACTACCAACAGCACCGTTTCTTCGCTCTCGACTGGCGTCACGTCGATTTCCAGCGGCCTCTCGACCACGAACAGCAACCTCACAACGCTATCGACCTCGACCTCGACCGGCATCATCTCGCTCTCTACCGCGGTGAGCTCACTGTCGACCTCGACCTCGACAGGTATCGGTTCGCTTTCCACCGGCGTGGGATCGCTGTCGACTGGATTGAGCGCGACCAACAGCACCGTCTCATCGCTGTCGTCGTCCACCTCGACAAGCGTCGGATCGCTGTCCACTGGCCTGTCCACCACGACGAGCAACGTCGCTTCACTTTCGTCCGGCCTCAGCTCGACGAATAGCAATGTCACGTCGTTGTCCAGTGGCCTCAGCACCACCAACAGCACCGTTTCGTCGCTCTCGTCGTCCACTTCGACAAGCGTCGGATCGCTGTCCACTGGCCTGTCCACCACGACGAGCAACGTCGCTTCACTTTCGTCCGGCCTCAGCTCGACGAATAGCAATGTCACGTCGTTGTCCAGCGGTCTCAGCACCACCAACAGCACCGTTTCGTCGCTCTCGTCGTCCACTTCGACAAGCGTCGGATCGCTGTCCACTGGCCTGTCCACCACGACGAGCAACGTCGCTTCTCTTTCGTCCGGCCTCAGCTCGACGAATAGCAACGTCACGTCATTGTCCAGTGGTCTCAGCACCACCAACAGTACCGTCTCGTCGCTGTCGACCGGCGTCACGTCGATTTCCAGCGGCTTGTCGACGACCAACAGCACGGTTTCGTCGCTCTCGTCGTCCACCTCGACAAGCGTCGGGTCGCTGTCCACAGGGCTGTCCACCACAACGAGCAACGTCGCCTCGCTGTCGTCCGGTCTGAGCTCAACGAATAGCAACGTCACGTCGTTGTCCAGCGGCCTCAGCACCACCAACAGCACCGTCTCGTCGCTGTCGTCGTCCACTTCGACAAGCGTCGGGTCGCTCTCCACGGGCCTGTCGACCACGACGAGCAACGTCGCTTCACTTTCGTCCGGCCTCAGCTCGACCAATAGCAACGTCACGTCGTTGTCCAGCGGCCTCAGCACTACCAACAGCACCGTCTCGTCGCTCTCGTCGTCCACGTCGACCAGCGTCGGGTCGCTGTCCACAGGTCTGTCCACCACGACGAGCAACGTCGCTTCTCTTTCGTCCGGCCTCAGCTCGACGAATAGCAACGTCACGTCGTTGTCCAGCGGTCTCAGCACCACCAACAGCACCGTCTCATCGCTGTCGACCGGCGTCACGTCGATTTCCAGCGGCTTGTCGACGACCAACAGCACGGTCTCATCGCTGTCGTCGTCCACCTCGACAAGCGTCGGGTCGTTGTCCACCGGGTTGTCGACCACGACGAGCAACGTCGCTTCGCTTTCGTCCGGTCTGAGCTCAACGAATAGCAACGTCACGTCGTTGTCCAGTGGCCTCAGCACCACCAACAGCACTGTCTCGTCGCTCTCGTCGTCCACTTCGACAAGCGTCGGATCGCTGTCCACTGGCCTGTCCACCACGACGAGCAACGTCGCCTCGCTGTCGTCCGGCCTCAGCTCGACGAACAGCAACGTCACGTCGTTGTCCAGCGGCCTCAGCACCACCAACAGCACGGTTTCGTCGCTCTCGTCGTCCACCTCGACAAGCGTCGGGTCGCTGTCCACCGGGCTGTCCACCACAACGAGCAACGTCGCCTCGCTGTCGTCCGGCCTCAGCTCAACGAATAGCAACGTCACGTCGTTGTCCAGTGGCCTCAGCACTACCAACAGCACCGTCTCGTCGCTCTCGTCGTCCACCTCGACAAGCGTCGGGTCGCTGTCCACGGGTCTGTCCACCACGACGAGCAACGTCGCTTCGCTTTCGTCCGGTCTGAGCTCAACGAATAGCAACGTCACGTCGTTGTCCAGCGGCCTCAGCACCACCAACAGCACGGTTTCGTCGCTCTCGTCGTCCACCTCGACAAGCGTCGGGTCGCTGTCCACGGGTCTGTCCACCACGACGAGCAACGTCGCTTCGCTGTCGTCCGGTCTGAGCTCAACGAATAGCAACGTCACGTCGTTGTCCAGTGGCCTCAGCACGACCAACAGCACCGTCTCGTCACTCTCGTCGTCCACTTCGACCAGCGTCGGTTCGCTGTCCACCGGCCTGTCCACGACGACGAGCAATGTTGCTTCGCTCTCGTCTGGCTTGAGCTCAACGAACAGCAATGTTTTGTCGCTCTCGACCTCGACGTCGACCGGCATCACCTCGCTCTCGACCGCAGTCAGCTCGCTGTCGACGTCGACCTCGACCGGCATCGGTTCGTTGTCGACCGGCGTGGGCTCGCTGTCCACTGGCCTGAGTACGACCAACAGCACGGTTTCGTCGCTGTCGTCGTCCACTTCGACTAGCGTTGGGTCGCTGTCTACCGGCGTGGGCTCCCTGTCCACGGGCCTGAGCACCACCAACAGCACGGTCTCGTCGCTGTCGTCATCCACTTCGACCAGCGTTGGGTCGCTGTCCACCGGGTTGTCGACCGCAACGAGCAGCGTTACTTCGCTCTCCAGTGGCCTCAGCACCACCAACAGCACGGTCTCGTCGCTGTCGTCGTCCACTTCCACCAGCGTCGGTTCGCTGTCTACTGGGCTGTCCACCACGACGAGCAGCGTCACTTCGCTCTCCAGTGGCCTCAGCACCACCAACAGCACGGTCTCGTCGCTGTCGTCGTCCACTTCCACCAGCGTCGGTTCGCTGTCTACTGGGCTGTCCACCACGACGAGCAGCGTCACTTCGCTGTCCAGCGGTCTGAGCACCACCAACAGCACGGTCTCGTCGCTGTCGTCGTCCACTTCGACTAGCGTTGGGTCGCTGTCCACCGGGTTGTCGACCGCAACGAGCAGCGTTACTTCGCTCTCCAGTGGTCTGAGCACGACCAACAGCACGGTCTCGTCGTTGTCGTCGTCCACGTCGACCAGCGTCGGTTCGCTGTCTACCGGGTTGTCCACCACGACGAGCAGCGTCACTTCGCTCTCGTCCGGACTGAGCTCGACCAATAGCAATGTGTCTTCGCTTTCGACCGGCGTCGGCTCGCTGTCCAGCGGCCTCTCGACCACGAACAGCAACCTCACGTCGCTCTCGACCTCGACTTCGACGGGCATCACTTCGCTGTCGACCGCGGTCAGTTCCCTGTCTACGTCGACGTCGACCGGAATCGGCTCGCTCTCCACGGGGCTCGGCTCGCTGTCGACCAGCATCGGCTCTTTGTCGACCGGGGTCGGCTCACTCTCCACGGGCATCGGATCGCTGTCGACCGGATTGAGCACGACCAACAGCAACGTTTCGTCGTTGTCGAGTTCGACGTCGACCACGGCCAACTCGTTGTCGACCGGGTTAAGCACGACCAACAGCAACGTTTCGTCGCTGTCGAGTTCGACGTCGACCACGGCCAACTCGTTGTCGACCGGGTTAAGCACGACCAACAGCAACGTTTCGTCGCTGTCGACCTCCGTCTCCAGTGGGCTTTCGACCACCAACAGCAATGTCACCTCGCTGTCGAGTGGCCTGTCGTCGACCAACAGTAATGTCTCGTCGCTGTCCAGCGGCCTGAGCTCCACCAATAGCAACGTTTCATCGCTGTCTAGCGGGCTGTCGACTACCAACAGCAACGTCTCCTCGCTGTCGACCTCCGTCTCCAGTGGGCTTTCGACCACCAACAGCAATGTCACTTCGCTGTCGAGCGGGTTGTCGTCGACCAACAGTAACGTCTCGTCGTTGTCCAGCGGCCTGAGCTCCACCAATAGCAACGTTTCATCGCTGTCTAGCGGGCTTTCGACTACCAACAGCAACGTCTCCTCGCTGTCGACCTCCGTCTCCAGTGGGCTGTCGACCACCAACAGCAATGTCACTTCACTGTCGAGTGGCCTGTCGTCGACCAACAGTAATGTCTCGTCGCTGTCCAGCGGCCTGAGCTCCACCAATAGCAACGTTTCATCGCTGTCTAGCGGGCTGTCGACTACCAACAGCAACGTCTCCTCGCTGTCGACCTCCGTCTCCAGTGGGCTGTCGACCACCAACAGCAATGTCACTTCACTGTCGAGTGGCCTGTCGTCGACCAACAGTAATGTCTCGTCGCTGTCCAGCGGCCTGAGCTCCACCAATAGCAACGTTTCATCGCTGTCTAGCGGGCTGTCGACTACCAACAGCAACGTCTCCTCGCTGTCGACCTCCGTCTCCAGTGGGCTGTCGACCACCAACAGCAATGTCACTTCACTGTCGAGTGGCCTGTCGTCGACCAACAGTAATGTCTCATCGCTGTCCAGCGGACTGAGCTCCACCAATAGCAACGTCTCGTCGCTGTCTAGCGGGCTGTCGACTACCAACAGCAACGTCTCGTCGCTGTCGACCTCCGTCTCCAGTGGGCTCTCGACTACCAACAGCAATGTCACTTCACTGTCGAGTGGCCTGTCGTCGACCAACAGTAATGTCTCATCGCTGTCCAGCGGACTGAGCTCCACCAATAGCAACGTCTCGTCGCTGTCTAGCGGGCTGTCGACTACCAACAGCAATGTCTCGTCGCTGTCGACCTCCGTTTCGAGTGGACTCTCGACTACCAATAGCAATGTCACTTCGCTGTCGAGTGGCTTGTCGTCGACCAACAGTAACGTCTCGTCGCTGTCCAGCGGCCTGAGCTCCACCAACAGCAACGTCACCTCGCTGTCGAGTGGCCTGTCGTCGACCAACAGCAATGTGTCTTCGCTGTCGTCCTCGACCTCGACCAGCGTCGGTTCGTTGTCCACTGGCCTTTCGACCACGACGAGCAATGTCGCGTCGCTGTCTTCCGGATTGAGCAGCACGAACAGCAATGTCACTTCGCTCTCGTCCGGCCTCAGTTCCACCAACAGCAACGTCTCCTCGCTGTCCAGCGGACTCAGCTCGACGACTAGCAGCGTCGCATCACTGTCGTCCTCGACCTCGACCAGCGTCGGCTCGTTGTCCACTGGCCTTTCGACCACGACGAGCAACGTCGCGTCGCTGTCTTCGGGATTGAGCAGCACGAACAGCAATGTCACTTCGCTCTCGTCTGGTCTCAGCTCCACCAACAGCAACGTCTCCTCGCTGTCCAGCGGACTCAGCTCGACGACCAGCAGCGTCGCATCGCTCTCGTCCTCGACATCGACCAGCGTCGGTTCGCTGTCCACTGGCCTCTCGACCACGACCAGCAATGTCGCGTCGTTGTCGTCCGGCTTGAGCAGCACGAACAGCAATGTCACTTCGCTCTCATCCGGCCTCAGTTCCACCAACAGCAACGTCTCCTCGCTGTCCAGCGGACTCAGCTCGACGACCAGCAGCGTCGCATCGCTCTCGTCCTCGACGTCGACCAGCGTCGGCTCGCTGTCCACTGGCCTCTCGACCACGACCAGCAATGTCGCGTCGTTGTCGTCCGGCTTGAGCAGCACCAACAGCAATGTCACTTCGCTCTCGTCTGGCCTCAGCTCCACCAACAGCAACGTTTCCTCGCTGTCCAGCGGACTCAGCTCGACGACCAGTAGCGTCGCATCGCTCTCGTCCTCGACCTCGACCAGTGTCGATTCGTTGTCCACCGGTCTGTCGACTACGACCAGCAATGTCACTTCGCTGTCGAGCGGTCTGAGCACCACCAACAGCAACGTTTCCTCGCTGTCCAGCGGACTCAGCTCGACGACCAGTAGCGTCGCATCACTGTCGTCCTCGACCTCGACCAGCGTCGGCTCGTTGTCCACTGGCCTTTCGACCACGACAAGCAACGTCGCATCGCTGTCTTCTGGATTGAGCAGTACGAACAGCAATGTCACTTCGCTCTCGTCTGGTCTCAGCTCCACCAACAGCAACGTATCTTCGCTGTCGAGCGGCCTGAGCACCACCAACAGCAACGTGTCCTCGCTGTCGAGCGGTCTCAGCTCGACGACCAGCAGCGTCGCATCGCTTTCGTCCTCGACATCGACCAGCGTCGATTCGTTGTCCACCGGCCTGTCGACTACGACAAGCAATGTCACTTCGCTGTCGAGCGGTTTGAGCACCACCAACAGCAACGTGTCCTCGCTGTCCAGCGGTCTCAGCTCGACGACCAGCAGCGTCGCATCGCTTTCGTCCTCGACATCGACCAGCGTTGGTTCGTTGTCCACTGGCCTCTCGACTACGACGAGCAACGTCGCATCGCTGTCGAGCGGTCTGAGCACCACCAACAGCAACGTGTCCTCACTGTCCAGCGGTCTCAGCTCGACGACTAGCAGCGTCGCATCGCTCTCGTCGTCGACATCGACCAGCGTCGGTTCGTTGTCCACTGGCCTTTCGACCACGACGAGCAACGTCGCGTCGCTGTCTTCCGGATTGAGCAGCACGAACAGCAACGTCTCCTCGCTGTCCAGCGGTCTCAGCTCGACGACTAGCAGCGTCGCATCGCTTTCGTCCTCGACATCGACCAGCGTCGGTTCGCTGTCCACTGGCCTCTCGACCACGACAAGCAACGTCGCGTCGCTGTCTTCCGGATTGAGCAGCACGAACAGCAATGTCACTTCGCTTTCGTCCGGCCTCAGTTCCACCAACAGCAACGTCTCTTCGCTGTCGAGCGGACTCAGCTCGACGACCAGCAGCGTCGCGTCACTCTCGTCCTCGACATCGACTAGCGTCGATTCGTTGTCCACTGGCCTGTCGACCACAACGAGCAATGTCGCATCGCTGTCTTCCGGATTGAGCAGTACGAACAGCAATGTCACTTCGCTCTCGTCTGGCCTCAGTTCCACCAACAGCAACGTATCCTCGCTGTCCAGTGGTCTCAGCTCGACGACCAGCAGCGTCGCATCGTTGTCGTCTTCGACATCGACCAGCGTCGGCTCGCTGTCCACTGGCCTCTCGACTACGACGAGCAACGTCGCGTCGCTGTCTTCCGGATTGAGCAGCACGAACAGCAATGTCACTTCGCTGTCCAGCGGCCTCAGCTCGACGACTAGCAGCGTCGCATCGCTCTCGTCTTCGACTTCGACCAGCGTCGGTTCGCTGTCTACCGGCCTCTCGACTACGACGAGCAACGTCGCATCGCTGTCATCCGGATTGAGCAGCACGAACAGCAATGTCACTTCGCTGTCGAGCGGCCTCAGCTCGACGACTAGCAGCGTCACATCGCTCTCGTCTTCGACTTCGACCAGCGTCGATTCGCTGTCCACTGGCCTCTCGACAACCACAAGCAACGTCGCGTCGCTGTCTTCTGGATTGAGCAGTACGAACAGCAACGTCTCCTCACTGTCCAGCGGCCTCAGCTCGACGACCAGTAGCGTCGCATCGCTCTCGTCTTCGACTTCGACCAGCGTCGGTTCGCTGTCTACCGGCCTCTCGACCACGACCAGCAATGTCGCGTCGCTGTCGTCCGGCTTGAGTTCGACCAACAGCAGCGTCGGTTCGTTGTCGTCCTCGACTTCGACCAGCATCGGTTCGTTGTCTACCGGCCTGTCGACCACAACGAGCAATGTTGCGTCGTTGTCCAGCGGTTTGAGCTCGACGACCAGCAGCGTCGCATCGCTCTCGTCCTCGACTTCGACCAGCGTCGGTTCGCTGTCCACTGGCCTCAGCACCACCAACAGCACGGTTTCTTCGCTGTCGACCGGTGTCTCCTCGATCTCGACCGGCCTGTCAACGACGAACAGCAGCGTCGCGTCGCTTTCGTCCTCGACTTCGACCAGCGTCGATTCGCTGTCCACCGGCCTGTCGACCACGACCAGCAATGTCGCGTCGTTGTCCAGCGGTTTGAGCTCGACGACCAGCAGCGTCGCATCGCTCTCGTCCTCGACTTCGACCAGCGTTGGTTCGCTGTCTACCGGCCTCTCGACCACGACCAGCAATGTCGCGTCGTTGTCCAGCGGTTTGAGCACCACCAACAGCAACGTCGGCTCGTTGTCGACTGGCCTCAGCACCACCAACAGCACGGTTTCTTCACTGTCGACCGGCGTATCCTCGATCTCGACCGGCCTGTCAACGACGAACAGCAGCGTTGCGTCGCTGTCGTCCTCGACTTCGACCAGCGTCGGTTCGCTGTCTACCGGCCTCTCGACCACGACCAGCAACGTCGCCTCGCTGTCCAGCGGTTTGAGCTCCACCAACAGCAGCGTCGGTTCGTTGTCGACTGGTCTCAGCACCACCAACAGCACGGTTTCTTCGCTGTCGACCGGCGTCTCCTCGATCTCGACCGGCCTGTCAACGACGAACAGCAGCGTCGCTTCGCTTTCGTCCTCGACATCGACCAGCGTCGGTTCGCTGTCCACTGGCCTCTCGACCACGACAAGCAACGTCGCGTCGTTGTCCAGCGGTTTGAGCTCCACCAACAGCAACGTATCCTCGCTGTCCACCGGTCTGAGCTCGACAACCAGCAGCGTCTCGTCGCTGTCGTCCTCGACGTCGACCAGCGTCGGCTCGCTGTCCACCGGCCTCTCGACCACGACCAGCAATGTCGCGTCGTTGTCCAGCGGTTTGAGCACCACCAACAGCAACGTATCCTCGCTGTCCAGCGGTCTGAGTTCGACGACCAGCAGCGTCGCATCACTGTCGTCCTCGACGTCGACCAGCGTCGGCTCGTTGTCCACCGGCCTGTCGACCACGACCAGCAATGTCGCGTCGCTGTCCAGCGGTTTGAGCACCACCAACAGCAACGTATCCTCGCTGTCCACCGGTCTGAGCTCGACGAACAGCAGCGTCTCGTCGCTCTCGTCCGGCTTGAGCTCGACCAACAGCAACGTCTCTTCGTTGTCTAGCGGCCTCAGCACTACCAACAGCAGCGTCGGCTCGCTTTCCACGGGCCTCAGCACCACCAACAGCACGGTGTCGTCGCTGTCGACCGGCGTGTCTTCGATCTCGACCGGCCTGTCGACGACGAACAGCAACGTCTCCTCGCTGTCGAGCGGCCTCAGTACCACCAACAGCAACGTCTCGTCGCTCTCGTCCGGCTTGAGCTCGACCAACAGCAGCGTCGGTTCGTTGTCGTCCTCGACATCGACCAGTGTCGGTTCGTTGTCCACGGGCTTGAGCACCACGACGAGCAACGTCGCTTCGCTGTCGACCGGCCTCAGCACCACCAACAGCAACGTCTCGTCGCTGTCGACAGGCCTCAGCACCACCAACAGTAACGTCTCGTCGCTGTCGTCCGGCCTGAGCACCACCAACAGCAACGTCTCATCGCTGTCGACAGGCCTGAGCACGACCAACAGCAACGTCTCATCGCTGTCGACAGGCCTCAGCACCACCAACAGCAACGTCTCCTCACTGTCCACAGGCCTCAGCACCACCAACAGCAACGTCTCCTCACTGTCCACAGGCCTGAGCACCACCAACAGCAACGTCTCCTCACTGTCCACCGGCCTCAGCACCACCACCAGCAACATCGCCTCGCTGTCGTCCTCGACCTCGACCAGCCTGGGCTCGCTGTCGACGGCCACCGGTTCGCTGTCCACCGGCCTGGCCTCGACGAACAGCAACCTGAGCTCGCTGTCCACCTCGACCTCGACGAGCGTCAGTTCGCTGTCCACCTCGGTCAGCTCGTCGGTGGCGAACTCGTCGGGCAAGGTCGGCAACAGCATCGCCTCGGCGCTCGGCGGCGGCGCGACGTACGACCCGACCACGGGCGCGATCACCGCTCCGTCGTACACCACCTACAAGGCGAACGGCACGACGGCGACGGTCGACAACATCGGCAGCGCGCTCGACAGCATCAACTCGACGGGCATCAAGTACTTCCACACCAACACGTCGACGGGTGCGGCGGATTCGGTGGCGACGGGCGTCGACAGCGTCGCGATCGGCCCGAACGCGGTGGCGAACATCGACAACTCGATCGCGATCGGCAGCGGCGCGATCACCTCGGCGGCAGTGCCGGTCAGCTCGGCCACGGTGGGCGGCATCAGCTTCGGCAACTTCGCGGGCAGCTCGCCGGTGGGCGTGGTGAGCATCGGTTCGCCGGGCTTCGAACGCCAATTGACGAACCTCGCGGCGGGCCAGATCTCGGCCACCAGCACCGACGCGGTGAACGGCAGCCAGCTGTTCCAGACCAACGCGGCGGTCGCCTCGCTGTCGACCAGCCTCAGCAGCGCCGCCTCGTCGTACACGAGCTCGGTGGCGTCGCTGTCGACCTCGACCTCGACCTCGCTGAGCGCGCTGTCCTCGTCCACCTCGACGTCGGTCAGCTCGCTGTCGACCTCGCAGTCGCAGACCGCCTCCTCGGTGTCTTCGCTGTCGAGCTCCACATCGACGACCACCGGTTCGCTGTCCACCGGCCTGTCGACCACCACGAGCAGCGTGGCATCGCTGTCGACCACGACCTCGAGCGGCTTCAGCTCGCTGTCCACGAGCCTGTCGGCGACGAACACGTCGGTCACCTCGCTGTCGAGCAGCCTCGGCACGGTCAGTGCCCAGGTGGCCTCGCTATCGAGCAGCGCGCAGAACAACACCACGCGGTCGCTGAGCTCGGGCGGCTACGCGGCGGACATGTCGGCGGCAGGCGCGCAGGCGCCGTCGGTCACGGCGGGTTCGAACTCGGTCGCATTGGGCCAGGGCTCGACGGACGAAGGCCGCTCGAACGTGGTGTCGGTCGGCAGCGCCACCCAGCAACGCCAGATCACGAATGTCGCGGCGGGCACGGAAGGCACGGATGCCGTCAACCTCAACCAGTTGAATGCGCTGTCGACGTCCACGTCCCAATCGTTCGCCAATCAGCAGAGCCAGATCAACTCGCTCGGTTCGCAGTTGCAGCAAACGCAGCAGGCGGTCCAGCAGACCGACAAGATGGCGCGTCAGGGTATCGCCGCCGCCACCGCGCTGACGATGCTGCCGCAGGTCGAACCCGGCAAGACGGTCAACATGGCGATCGGCGTCGCCCGGTTCGCGGGCGAATCGGGCATGGCGTTCGGCGCCAGCGCGCACGTGACGACCAACGGCATCCTGAAGCTGGGCGTCGGTATCTCCGGTCAGAACAAGACCTACGGCGTCGGCTACGGATACAGCTGGTGATCGCCGGCGGGCTCGATCCGCGCCCGCCGCGCCGAGGGACAACCGACCGCCCCGTCTCGTATTTCGCGAGACGGGGCGGTCGGGCGTTCCGGAACCCGGCGGCATCGATGAACGCGATCGGCCATGCCGCCGACATGCCGGCGCCGGCTTCGCAAGCCGCGTCCGCCGCGGCGGCGTCGAACCCGGTCGCACCCGGCCAAAGCCCGGCGGCGGCCGGCCGCACGAACACGCCATCCGCAGGCAGCACCGCGCCGCAACGCAAGGGCGCCGACGTCGAGGCGGGCGCCGAAGGCATGGACGCCGCGACCTTCAACCAGTTGAATACGCGCCCCGCTTCTATGTCACAATCGATCGCCGGTCGGCAGAGTCGGATCGACTCGCCGGGCTCGCAGTTGCAGACGACGCAGCGATCGGTCCGTCAGGCCGACAAGATGGCGTGCCAAGGCATTGCCGCCGCCACCGCGCTGACGATGCTGCCGCAGGTCGAGCCGGGCAAGACGGTCACGCTGCGATCGGCGTCGCGCGCTTCGCGGGCGAATCCGGCATGGCGATCGGTGCAAGCGCGCATCTGGCAGCCAACGGCATTCTGAAACTGGGCATCGGCGTCTCGGGGCAGAACAGGACGTACGGTGTCGGATATGGATACAGCTGGTGATCGACTCCTTTCAAGCCACGCCCGGCAGCACCGACAGACGCCTGACCATCGGCATCTCGCTCTTCGCGAGAGACGGCCAGGCGATCTGGGAAAACGGCATCCACCAGAACATCGCGTTTCTCGCGATGATGCTTCGTAAATCCGGCCGCATCGGCCAGATCTACTTCCTCAACGGCGGCGACGCCAGCCAGATCCCCACCGGCCTCGATTTCGGCGGCCTCGACGTGCCGCTCGTCAACCCGCGCGATGTCTCGCACGAGCTCGACGTGGTGATCGAAATGGGCGCGCAGTTGCAGGTGGATTGGCTGAAGTACATGAAGACGCTCGGCAAGAAGCTCATCATGTGCTTCGTCGGCAATGTGTACGCGGGCCTCTGCGAAACGCCAATCTTCAACCAGCCTTCGAGCCACATCTTCAACGGCGGCCCGTACGACGAAGTCTGGATGCTGCCGAAGGACGACAAGACAGCGAAGCCGCTGCTGCGCACGCTGATGCGCGTGCCGGTGCATTCGATGCCGCATATCTGGTCGCCGCACTTCGTCGCGCGCCGCGCCGCCGCGCTGGCCGAGGAAGGCATCCGCTTCGGTTACCAGCCGGGCCGCGCGAGCTGGCGGCTGGCCACGCTGGAGCCGAACATCTCGGTGGTCAAGAGCTGCCACTATCCGATGCTGGTGGCCGAGGAGTTCTACCGCGCCCAGCCGGACGCGGTGCAGCACCTGTTCGTGGTCAACGCGATGCATATGAAGGAGCACCGCACGTTCGTCCACTTCGCCAACAGCCTCGATCTCGTGCGCCATCACAAGGCCACCTTCGAGCCGCGCGTGGAGGTGCCGTCGTTCCTCGCCCAGCACGCCGACGCCATCATTTCCCATCAGTGGGAAAACCCGCAGAACTACCTCTACTACGACGCGCTGTACGGCGGCTATCCGCTGATCCACAATTCGCCGATGCTCGGCGATGCCGGCTACTACTACCCGGAGTTCGATTCGGCCACGGGCGGCCGCGTGCTGCACCAGGCCTGGCGCGAGCACGACGCGAATTTCGCCGCCTATCGCGCGAAGGCCGATGCCGTGCTGCAGCGCGTGTCGATCGATCATCCGGCGAATCTCGACGCCTACGTCGAACGCCTCGTTGCCTGACAGAATCCGCGGAGAACCTGCATGTCCGATAGTCCCGTCCGTGACCTGCCGAACGGCGGCAAGCGTCTCGTCGTCGGCGTCTCGCTGTACGTGCGCGGCGCCGGCCAATCGCTGTGGGAAAACGGTATTTTCCAGAACTGTCTGCTGCTGGTGCTGCTGCTGCGCCAGTCGCCGCTCGTCGCCGACGCAGTGATGGTGAACGGCGGCGGCACCGAGCCGGCCGACCCGCAAATGATGCTCGGCGAATGGAACGTGCCGCTGATCTCGATGGACGAGGCGATGGCGCGCTGCGACGTGCTGATCGAAATGAGCGCGCAGTTCAACGCCGATTGGATCGCCACCTATCGGGCGCGCGGCGGCAAGGTCGTCACGATGCGCGTGGGCAACGATTACGTGATCGACATCGAGCGCGCGATGTTCGACAAGCCGTCCGGTTTCCTGTTTTCGGGCGCGCACTACGACGGCGTGTGGACGATTCCCGAATTCGAGCACTCGTGCCGCCACTACCTCGAAACGGGGCTGCGCCGCGCGGTCACGATCGTGCCGCACATCTGGCATCCGATGCTGTTCGACAAGGCGCGTGCCACGCTGGAGGAAGGCCGCGGGTTCGGCTATCGGCCGGGCCGGCAGCGCTGGCGCGTGGCCATCTTCGAGCCGAACATCTGCATGGTGAAAACCAGCATCGTGCCGATGCTGATCGCCGAGGCGGCCTATCGCGCGGAGCCGTCGTTCGTGGAATTCGTGCGCGTGTGCAACACGCTGCACCTGAAGGATCACACCACGTTCGTGCATTTCGCGCGCAGCCTCGACATCGTCAACCACAGCCTGGCCACGTTCGAAGGCCGCTTCGCGCTGTACGAATTCATGTCGCAGCACGGCGACGCCGTCGTTTCGCACACCTGGGAAAACGCGCAGAACTATCTGTATTACGAACTGTTGTACGGCGCGTATCCGCTCGTCCACAACTCGCCGTTTCTCGGCCAGTGCGGCTATTTCTATCCGGATTTCGACTGCGAGGAAGGCGGCCGCCAGTTGCTGCGCGCGTTCCGCGAACACGACGCGAACCTGGATGCCTACCGCGAACACGCGGCGCACCTGCTGCATTCGGTCGACATCTACAACCCCGACAACGTCGCCGCCTACACGGACGCGCTCGCCGCGCTCTACCGTTGAGGCTGGCGCGCGGCATGCTCAACCGGTATCAGGAGGCCCATTGAAATCGATCCTCGTTCGCGGCGCCGCGCTGTGCGCCTTCGCGGCCTGCGCGCCGCTCGCCCTGGCCCAATCGCAGCCGCCGGCGCCGGCCGCGCAATCGCTGTCGCTCGCGCCGGTCAACGCCGGCACCTCGGCCGACGAACTGCTGCGCGACGGCGACTACGCGCTCCAGTTGATCGACGCCGGCCGCTTCCAGGATCTCTGGAACGACGCCGCGCCGTTCGTCAAGCAGCGCTACGACGAGAAGCGCTTCGCCAGCGACATGCAGGGGTCGCGCCAGACGGTCGGCCAGATCAAGGGCCGCGGCTGGGCCGCCGTCACGCGCATCATCTACACCGGCGCCAAGGACGTGCCGGACGGCCTCTATGCGAACGTCGACTACGCCACCACGCAGGTGTCGGGCAAGGTGGTGTACGAGAAGGTCAGCTTCCGGCTCGAGAACGACGGCCGCTGGCATCTGACGGGCTACGTGCCGCGCGTCGCGCAGGGCGCGATTCCGGGCAACTGAGCCGCAGCCCTCGGCGCGACGTGACGCTCAGGCCTCCTCGCCGTCGAGGTAGGGCGTCAGCACCTGCTCCAGCCATTCCATGAACACGCGCACCCGGCGCGACAGGTTGTGCCGGTGCGCGACCACCAGCCAGACCGGCAACGGCGCCGGCCGGAACTCGGGCAGCACCTCCACCAGTTCGCCGCGCTCGATGAACGGCCCGAGCCGCGACCGGCTCGCCTGAATCAGGCCGATGCCGGCCACGCCGGCCGCGTAATACGTCTGCACGCTGTTCACGCTGAGCGCGCACGGCAGCGCGAGCGTCGCGGGCCGGCCGCGCGCCACGTATTCCCACAGCGCCGAACGATGGCCGAACGTCGAGGTGTAGAACACCATGCGATGGCCGCGCTCGGACAGCTCGCGCAGGCTGCGTGGCGTGCCGAAGCGCTTCAGGTAGCCGGGGCTCGCCGCGTTGACCATCCGCAGGGTGCCGAGCCGCCGCGCCACCAGCGTGTCGTCCACCAGGCCGCCGATGCGCAGCACGCAATCGATCCCCTCCTGAATCAGGTCCACGCGCCGGTCGGTGCTCGACAGCTCCAGCACCACCTCGGGATGCGCCTCGATGAACGCCGGCAGCGCCGGCACCACCATGGTTCGCGCCAGCTCGGTGGGCAGATCCACGCGCAGCCGGCCGCGCAGCGGCGTGTCGTGACGCGCCGTGAACATCGTCTGCAGCGCATCCGCGTCGGCCAGCAGATCCCGCGCGCGCTGGTAGAACGCCTGGCCGTCCTCGGTCAACTGCACGGTGCGCGTCGAGCGATGCAGCAGCCGCGCGCCCAGCTCCGCCTCCAGCGCGCGCACCGTGTTCGACGCCCGCCCCTTCTGGATGCCGAGGCTCTCGGCCGCCCGCGTGAAGCTGGCCATTTCGGCCACGCGCACGAAGATCCGCAGCGAATCGAGGTTCTGCATTGTGATGTTTGAAAATAACAGTGCGTTCAGATTGGCGCACTTTATCGCATCGGATCGCGAGCGCATAGTGAGCGGCTTACGGCTGGCGCCGCCGGCCGATCGACGGAGATCTCGATGCGTTACAACCAACTTGGCAACACCGGACTGTTCGTGTCCGAAATCTGTCTCGGCACGATGACGTTCGGCAGCCCGGGGCAGGAAGGCATGTGGGGCAGCATCGCCAGCGTCGGCCAGGACGCCGCCGACACGATCGTCGAGCGCAGCCTCGCCGCCGGCGTCAATTTCATCGATACGGCCGACGTCTACTCGTTCGGCGAATCGGAAAAGATCCTCGGCCAGTCGCTGAAGCATCTCTCGGTGGCGCGCAAGGACGTGGTGCTCGCCACCAAGGTGTTCGCGCAGGTCGGCAACGGCCCGAACGATCGCGGCGCCTCGCGCGGCCATATTCTAGATTCGGTCGAGGCGAGCCTGGAACGCCTGCAGACGGATTACATCGATCTGTACCAGATCCACGGCACCGACACCGTCACGCCGCTCGACGAAACGCTGCGCACCTTCGACGATCTGATCTCGCGCGGCCTGGTGCGCTATATCGGCGTGTCGAACTGGCAGGCGTGGCGCGTGGCGAAAGCGCTCGGCATCGCGGCCAAGCACGATTACGCGCGCTACGAAAGCGTTCAGGCCTACTACTCGATCGCGGGCCGCGATCTCGAACGCGAGCTGGTGCCGATGATGCACGAGGAAAAGCTCGGGCTGATGGTGTGGTCGCCGCTCGCGGGCGGCCTGCTGTCGGGCAAGTTCGGCCCCGGCTCGAGCGACGCCGAAGGCCGCCGCGCCAACTTCGATTTCCCGCCGGTCGACAAGGATCGCGCCTGGGCCTGCGTCGCGGCGATGCGCCCGATCGCCGAGAAGCACGGCGTGAGCGTGGCCACCATCGCGCTGGCCTACGTGCTGAGCAAGCCGTTCGTGACGACCGTGATCACCGGCGGCAAGCGGCTCGACCAGATCGAGCAGAACCTGGCCGCCGCCGACGTGAAGCTCGATGCGGACGATCTCGCGAAGCTCGACGACGTCAGCGCGCTGGCGCCCGAGTATCCGGGCTGGATGCTGGCGCGCCAGGGCGCCAACCGCGTGCCGCAGCCGTTCACGCCGAAGGCCTGAGCCTGACGCGCGCGCCCGGGTTCCGGCCCGGGCGCGCTCGCCTACCTCACTTGCCCATCTCGCTTGCCAGCGTCAGGCCGCCGGGAAATCGGTGCCTTGCGACACGTCCTTCCATTGCTCGAACTCGGCGCGCAGCGCCTCGAGCTTGGTCTGCACGAGTTGATAGGCATCCGAACCAAGCAGCAGACGCAGCGGCGGCGCTGCCTCGCCCACGATCCGGATGATCGCCGCCGCGCCGCGCGCCGGATCGCCCGGCTGCGTGCCCGAATAGCTGTGCGCCTGGGCGCGGCGCTTGCCGGCCGTCTCGGCGTAATCGTCGATCACCGTCTTCGATTCGATCAGCGAACGGCCCGCCCAGTCGGTGCGGAACCGGCCCGGCTCGACGATCGTCACGTGAATGCCGAGCGGCTTGACCTCGCCCGCCAGCGCCTCCGAGAAGCCTTCCACCGCGTACTTCGAGGCGTGGTAATAGCCGGTGGCCGGAAACGCCATCAGCCCGCCCACCGACGACACGTTGATCACATGCCCCTGCCGGCGCGCCCGCATGCCGGGCAGCACATGGCGCGTCAGCGAGAACAGGCCGAACACGTTGGTTTCGAACTGGCGGCGCACTTCGTCGTCCTCGCCTTCCTCGATCGCCGAGAAATAGCCGTAGCCGGCGTTGTTGACCAGCACGTCGATGCGGCCGAAATGGGCCTCTGCATCGGCCACGGCGCGCCGGATCGCCGCCTCGTCGGTCATGTCGAGCGGCAGCACCAGCGCGCGCTCGCCGTAAGGCGCGGCGAGCGCCTTCAGCGTGTCGGGCCGGCGCGCCGTCAGCACCGCGCGCCCGCCCTGCTCCAGCACCTGCTGCGCCAGCTCGCGGCCGAATCCCGTCGAACAACCCGTAATGAACCAGACGTTTTCTTGTTTCATGGAGCCTCCTGGAAATGATCGGATCGACAGCCCGCGCCGCCCGGAACCGGCTGCGGCACGACGGCTGCACGGAAACCATTGTTGCGCCGCGGCCCGCCCGCGGCCAGCCAACATCGCACCAATCTCTTGTGCGATCCTGCCATTCCACCGAAACCCCACACGCGGCGAACGCCCGCTTGTTGCACGATCCTGCCGATTCCCCTAGGCTGCGGACATCGACCGAACCACCCGGGAACGCCACCATGGAACCGCTGCTGACTGCGATGCGCGACGCGATCGAGCGCCATTGCGCCTCGCCGTATCAAACGACGCCGATCCCCGGCCTGCGCATCTTCCGGATCACGCGCACCACGCCGCCCGATCGCGCGCTCTACGATCCGCGCATCCTGCTGGTGGTGCAGGGGGCGAAATGGGTGGGCTTCGGGGAGGTGTCGTTTCTCGCCACGCCCGAGCATTTCCTCGCGGTGACGGTCAACATTCCGGTCACGACCTGCATGCAGATGACCGAGGACGGCAAGCCGCATCTGGCGCTGACGCTGAGCCTCGACCGCGCGCTGCTGGCCGACGTGCTGCAGCGCGTGGCGGCCGAACCGGTGGCGAACGCATCGCCGCCGGCCGCGCTGGCCGCCGCGCCGCTGAACGCCGCGCTGCTCGAACCGTTCGCGCGGCTGCTGAAGCTGCTCGATCATCCCGAGGAGATCGATTTCGTCGCGCCGCTGGTGGTGCGCGAAATCTATTACCGGCTGCTGACCGGCGGCCTCGGCGAAACGCTGCTGCAGTTCGCGCTGAACAGCTCGCACGTCGCGAAGATCGGCCGCGTGACGGAATGGATCAAGGCGCACTACGCCGAGCCGATGAGCATCGACGCGCTGGCGGAGCTGGCCGGCATGAGCGTGACGTCGTTCCATCGCCACTTCAAGAACCTGACCTCGATGACGCCGATTCAATACCGCATGCAGATCCGCCTGCGCGAGGCGCGGCGCATGCTGATTTCGGAGGGGGAAGGCGCGGGCGCGATCGGCCTGAAGGTGGGCTACGAGAGCCAGTCGCAGTTCAGCCGCGACTACAAGCGCCTGTTCGGCGCGCCGCCGGCCAGCGACGCGGCGCGGCTCGGCAACGGCCAGATGGCGAGCGCCCAACCGGCGTAGCGCCAGGGTTGCTCAGGCGCGCATCACGCGCCCGCCAAGCCCACCAGGTTCGCCAGCAGCAGATCGTAATCGGCCACCAGCGCCGGGTTCTCCGACGTGTAGCGGCGCAGCAGCGCGCGCTGCTGCTGCCGGTAGTGCGCCCAGTCGGCGTCGTGTTCGCGCAGCACGCGTGCGAGCACCTTCGCGCCGGCCTGCACGTCGTTTTCCGGGTAGTAGTAGCCGAGATCCTGCACCAGATGCGCGTTGTGGACGAGCGGATAGCCCTGCCAGCACACGTCGAAATAGAAATAGTTGAGCGGGTTTTCCCACTGATGCGACACCACCGCGTCGGTGAACTCCGACAGGAATTGCGGCGTGTCGAAACGGCCCACGAAGCTGGCCTTGCCCGCGCGCACGATCTCCAGGTAATTCATCAGCATGACGAACTCCTGGCTGCGCTGCGCGATGTGATCGGCGTTGGTGACGTGCGTGAACGACACGGCCTCGGGATCGCGCCGGAACACCTCGTCGATGATCAGCATCGGATAGAGGCAGAACTTCACGACGTCGTGGTTCGGCTCCATCACCGTGAGCCGCTTGGCGGCCTGCCCGCTCGGCCGGTATTCGCCGTGCTCGGGCAGCGCGCGCGCGCGCTCGGTCAGGAACATCGGATCCCAGACGAACGGCACCACGCGCCCCGGGCAGCGGCGCAGCGATTGCAGGAACGGCAGCGAATTCGGCGCGATCTGCGGAATCGCCCACACCTCGTCGTAGCCGCGATTGATGAACAGCGAATCCCACAGCTTGCGGCCGAACAGGATCGATTGCGTGGCGTGAATATATTCGAAGCCGCAGCAATAGCTGACGAGCTTCGCGCCGCGCGCCTTCAGATAGGCGGTTTGCTCGCCGTCGATCTGCCCGCCCAATTCGATCAGGACATCGAGCGAATCCTTCATCTCGGCGAAGCTGCGCGTGTCGAACGCCGCGCGATCCCACGGCAGGCCCTCGCTCAGCGAAACATCGGTGGTGTTGACCAGCGTGACGCGATAGCCGTGCGGCGAAGCCATCAGCAGCTTCGCCAGATAGAGCGCGTTCTGCTTGATGCCGTTGATCCAGAGGCTTTCGTTCGGCTCGCGCAGGCCGATCGTGATACCGATGCGCAGGCCGTTCAAGTCGACAGGAGCAGTCATGGCGGATGAGCGGAAAGGAAAGGCGCCGCCGCGCGGGCGCGCGCGACGGCGGGCATCGGCACAGCATACGCGCACGACGCGCCACCGCACGGCATACCTGAAGGGCGAACCGCGGCGCGCGCCGCGCTCGCCTCAGTAATGCCGGGTGCCGCGCACACTGACGGCCGTATCGAACAGCTCCTGCGCGCGCGCCAGCTCGTCGAGCGCGCGGTCGAGCCGCGATTGCGCCGCGGCATATTCGGCGCTTTCCGGGTTGTCTTCCTGATCGCCGCGCACCGCGCGGAATGCGAGATCGACGTTGCGCGTCGCCTCGACGTAACGCTGGGCGGCAAGCGCCTCGCGCGAATGACCGATGTTCGCCATGCACCTTCCTCCTCGGGCCTGCCCGTCGGCAAGCCGGCTGCGCGCGCTGCGATGCAGGCACGCGGGCATCAATCCCGCTCGCCGCGACGCTGCACCATGCAGCGGCCGCGGAAGCGACTTCCGAGCCTGGCCGTCATTCGGTCGCGCGGCGCCGAGGCCGCGCGGCGCTAGAGCAACAGGTTGCCCTGCGCGCTGCCTGGAATGGCGAATGCCGGCGCCGGTTCGGGCGCGGGAAGTTCGAACAGATCGCGCGTCGAGCCGCGCGCCGGTTCGGCCGGCGGCCGGCCGCGCAGCCGCTTCACGAAATCCGTGTAGACGGCCACCGGCTCCACCACCGGCAAGTCGAACAGATCGCGCGTGAAACCGCGCGACTGTGCCCCGGCCGAACGCCCGCGCAGGCGCTCCACCAGATCGACATAGGTTTCGAAATCGCCCTCGCGCGCCGCCTTGCTCACGCGCGCGAGATCGCGCGCCTTGACCACCGTGGGCTGCGCGAGCCGCACCGTGTACGGCGCGTCCAGTTCCACCGCCAGCGCCACCGGGTAGCTGCGCGCGCCCGGCTCCGCCGTGCGCGCCACGCAATCCACCACCACGGCCGATTGCGCCGCGCCGAGCGGCTTGCCGGTGACGGTGCTGCGCAGGTTGTCGGGCGTCACGCGCAGGCGCGTGCCGACGCCGAGCGGCGCGGCCGACGCGCACACCAGCGCGTAGTGCTGCTCGCGGCGGCGGCCCGACGGCAAGGTCGGGCGGCTCGTGATGAACGCATACGGCGGCAATTGACGCACCTGCCCGCCCGCATCCACCCAGGCATTCCACAGCAGCATCGCGCGCGGGCCCACTTCCACCACGCGCGAACGGTTCGCCACCGGCGTGAACAGCGCGGCGAGCGAGCCCGCACGATGCGCGGCCACCTGCACGCTGCTGCCGAGCGGCTGCCCGATGCCCCACAGAAACCGCCCGCCGCCGAGCCGACGCTCCCACTCCTTGCGGAGTACGGCAGTCGACAGATCCTCGCCGAATTCGGCGCCGATCCGGGTCCAGCAAAACGTGGGGGGCAGGTGTTTCAGTGTCATCAACGCTCTCGGTACTGCGGCCCGATCTTGCGACAAGGCATTTCAATAAGCGCTACTGTATAGTTATAATGCATGACATGGAAGCCCCGGATCACAATTTTTCGGTTCATGCATTGCTCGACAGGCTGCGGGCAGATCCGCGCTCGTCCAGCGAAATAGCAAGGCTTTGCGGGGTCAGCCAGCCAACCGTGTCGCGCCTCCGGCTGTCCGACGGGCAACGTCTTCGGCGCAGCGAACCATTCATTAAGCTATGCAGTTTCTACGGAATGGAAGCGCCGTCGTCGGGCATGCGTACCGGCAATTACGACGAGCGGCTGCGCGATGCGATCGTGGAGGCGTGGGATGGGTCGGACGAACACGGCCGGGCGTTGATGGTCGTGATCCAGGGCCTGAAGGGCCTGGGCACCAAGCCCGGGTAGCGGCGCGGGCCAGGCCGCGACGCCCGGCACGCCACGCGCGGCCCAGAAATGCAAACGCGCCCGGGGTGGTTCACCCGGGCGCGTTGTCGTTACGGCGGAAGAAGATGCCGGCGCGGCGGCCGGCGGAATGTCAGTGCGAGATCCGCTCCAGCGCGATGCCCTTGGTGCGCGGCCCCATCAGCCCGATCGACGCCATCACGATCAGCATCGCCGCCGAGATGAACGCGAACACGCCGGCCGTGCCGAAGCCGTTCAGCACCGAGGCGATCACGAACGACGTGAAGATCGCCGAGAAGCGGCTCCACGAGTACACGAAGCCCACCGCCCGCGCGCGGATCGCCGTGGGGAACAGCTCGGCCTGATACGCGTGGAAGCTGTACGACATGATGTTGTTGGCGAGCGTGAGGCCGATGCCGAGCAGCACCAGCACGCCGGCCGTGCCGCTCCGGCTGAACAGCAGCCCGCAAACAATCGCCGCGCCCGCCATCGCCACGATCACGTGCTTGCGCTCGAAGCGGTCGCCGATCAGCAGCCCCAGCAGCGGCCCCACCGGCGCGGCCAGCGCGATCACGCTCGAATACATCAGGCTCGTGGTGACGGTGATGCCCTGCTTGATCAGCAGCGTCGGCACCCAGTTCGCGAAGCCGTAGAAGCCCACCGTCTGGAACACGTTGAAGATCGTCATCATGACGGTGCGGCGGCTGTACGGCGCCACCCACATGTCGGCGAAGCGCCCGCGCGCGATCA
This sequence comes from Burkholderia sp. Ac-20379, assembly GCF_017104645.1. Lineage (GTDB taxonomy): Bacteria > Pseudomonadota > Gammaproteobacteria > Burkholderiales > Burkholderiaceae > Burkholderia. The sequence continues at coordinate 5,182 of NZ_JAAGPF010000065.1, read as the reverse complement.
CCGCCTCGGCCGGCCCCGGCGGCGGCAGCGGGCGGCCGTATTCGGCCTCCACCTTCGCCTCGAGCGCGCGCATCACCTGATCGGCCTCGGCCAGCCGCCCCTGCTGCGCGAGCCAGCGCGGGCTTTCGGGCAGCGCGCGGCGGATCCACCAGACGAAGATCGCCCCATGCGCGCCGATCAGCACCACCCAGCGCCAGCCGTCCAGGCCGAACGGCGCATGCGGCACCAGTTGATAGGCGAGAAACGCCACCACCGGCACCGCGCAGAAGCCCACCGCCTGCTCGCAGGCGAACGCGCGCCCGCGAATCTCCTTCGGTACCAGCTCGGAGATATACGTGCCGATCGTCACCATCTCCACGCCGAGCCCGAGGCCCACCACGAAGCGCCAGAAGTTCAGGCCGCCGGCCGTGTCCTGGAACGCCATCACCACGTTGGCGGCCGTGTACCACAGCAGCGACCACGTGAACACGGCGCGGCGGCCGTAGCGGTCGGCCAGGAAGCCGCAGGCGATCGTGCCGATGAACAGCCCCGCGAACAGCGCGGCGATGAAGCTCGCCACGCCGGTGGTGCCGAACAGGCCGTGCGTGCTCGACGAGAGAATGCCGCTCTTGACGAGGCCCGGCGCGACATAGCCGCTGTAGAGCAGGTCGTACAACTCGAAGAAGAAGCCGAGGCTCAGCAGCACCACGAGTTTCCAGACCGTGCGCGTGGGCGGCAGGCGGTCGAGGCGCGCGGCGATCTCGCCGGCGTGGGTCGCGGTGGCGCCGGCGGGGGCGGAAGAGGAAGCGTGTTCGGTGGAAGCCATGCGGGCGCGTCTCCGGGCGGTCTTGTCGTGATGAACGGCGTGGGCCGGTCGCGGCTGCCGTTCGTCGCGCATTGTACCGGGGCGGGACGCGCGCACCGGCCTGCCGGCGCGGATTCGGGTGCCGCGAAACCCGCCCGAACCGGCCCCGGAGGCGGCCGGAAGCCCCTCGGGGCGCGTGCTAGAATGCGCCGAACCAGCCGCCGACACCAACACATGACACAAGGTAGCAAGCCCGACGCGCCAGAAGGCGCCGTTCCGCCCGGAGGCAGGCGGCGCGAATCCCGGCGCAAATACGACCCCGAACAAACCAAGCGCAACATCCTCGATGTGGCGACGCAGGAGTTTTCGGCGATGGGTCTGACCGGCGCGCGCGTCGACGCGATCGCCGAGCGCACCAACACCACCAAGCGGATGCTGTACTACTACTTCGGCAGCAAGGAAGGGCTGTACGAGGCGGTGCTGGACAAGGTCTACGGCGACATCCGCGCGCTGGAAGTGGAACTGAACGTCGGCGAGCTGCCGCCCGCGGACGGCATGCGCCGCCTCGTCGAATTCACGTTCGACTATCACGACAAGCATCGCGATTTCGTGCGCCTCGTCTCGATCGAGAACATCCACGGCGCGAAATACATCGAACAACTGACGACCTTCAAGGATCGCAACGTCAGCATCATCAAGACGCTCGAGGCGCTGCTCGCGCGCGGCGCCGAAACCGGCGCGTTCCGCGCCGACATCGATGCGTTCGACCTGCACCTGATGATCAGCTCGTTCTGCTTCCACCGCGTCTCGAACCGCTACACGTTCGGCGCCGCGTTCGGCCGCGATCCGTCCGCGCCGCGGCTGCGCGTGCGGCACCGCGCCATGATCGTCGACAGCGTGCTGCGCTACATCACCGCCTGATTTCCACCTGCGCGCGCGGCCACCGGGCCGCGCGACGCCCTTCGCTTACCGCTTCCCTCAGCCCCCGGCCAGCGCCGCCCGCGCCTTCGCCTCCGGGCTGCCCTCGACGAAATACTTCTTCGCCCAGCGCGCATCGGGCTGCAACGCCAGCGTCGGGTGGGCCTGCGCGTGCGTCGTGCCGGTGCGCTGCGCCTCGATCGCCAGCGCCCGCGCGCGATAGTGCTCGTACAGCCGCAGGAATTCGGCCAGATAGGTGCCGGCGATGCGCGCGTCGCGAATCTCGAGCAGGTTCTCGTCGTTGTAGTGTTCCGAGTTCGCGCTCATGTTCGCCGAGCCCGTGTAGACGATCGGGTTCTCGCCCTCGGCGTCGATCACGATGAATTTGTGGTGGATCACCACCGGCGGATAGGCCGGCGCGGGCTCGCCCGGGAACAGCCGCAACTCGGGTTCGAAGCCTTCTGGCACGGTGGCCGGCGAGAAATACTCGGCGTCGATCACGTCGCGGTTGTCGCGGCTGCGGTGGTACAGCTCCAGGTTGGCGAGCTTCGACGCGTCGAGCGTCTTGCCGTCGTGCTGATCGGCCTCGGCCGCCTGCGCGCCGCTCGCGCTGATCCGGTTGACGAGGCCGAACATCATCAGCCCCGCGTCGCCCGCCTTGAAGCACGCGTCGCGCAACGGCGCGTCGGTCGGCATGAACAGGCAGAACACCACCGAATGCTTGGCGGCCTCGATCGCCGCGACGATCGTGTCGATCTCGATGCGCGACTTACCCGGCTCCGGCGAGAACGCCACGCGCACGGCGGCCGAGCCGACCTGCGCCGGCTCCGACCAGCCGCTCGCGAGCTTCGCCGTGTCGGCGATCGACGGATTCGACGCGAGCGCGTGCGCGCGGTCGTTGTAGAGGCCGGCCAGAATCGCCGAATCGAACGAATGCAGCACGTTCGCCTGCTCGGTCAGGCCTTCGGTCGTGAAGTTGGCCGAGCCGGTCAGCAGGCGCGCCGGCTGCGGATCGCTGCCGCCGCCGTCGGTGACGATGAACTTGTCGTGCATGATGCGCGTGCGGTCGCGCGGCGCGAGGATCGCGAGGTCCTTCAGCGCATCCACGGCCGGCTGGTTCGGCGACGGCAGCGGCGGCTTGCCCTTGCGCGCGGTTTCGTGCGCGTCGTACACGATCGCCAGCGCGTCCTTGCCGTGCGCCTTGCCGAACGCCTCGAACGCCGGGATCGCCCACAGCGTGTCGGTCAGGTGATACACGGCGGAAGCCGCCCGCGTGGCCGGCTCGAGCATCGCGCCGAACACCTGCTGCAGATCGTTGGCGAGCCAGGTGCGCAGGGCCAGCGCCTGCGCGGCGGTGGGCGTGTCGTGCTCGCCGAGGCCGAGCGCCGCCACCTGCCGCGCGAACGCCTGCGAGCTGACCACCGCGCGGTTGAACCAGGTGCCCACGCCGTCCACCACGTGATCGGGCAGCGTCAGCGCGCAATGGCCGGCCTCGGCGTCGAGCACCTGCAGCGCGTCGGGCGTGCCGACCACCGGGAACACGTCGTAGCGGAACGCCTGGCCGCGATCGGGCGGATCGATGCGCGCATCCCACCACATGAATTTCTGGATCGGCGCCTGATCGGTGGGCGCGTCGCGCTGCGTGTCGGCCACCGGGCCGTCGAACGTCAGGCGGTTCGGCAGCCAGCTGCTGGCCGCGCGCGTCTGGCCGTCCGCACTGTGGAAGCCCGGCGTGCGGCGGATCGCGAAACCGAGGAAATCGGCGCGGTTCGCCGCCTGCGGCCAATCGAAGGCCAGCAGCACGAGGGTGGGGGACAGGTAACTGCGCACGGTGACGGACATCGGCTCGCTCCTCGGCTCGGTGGAACGGCCAGTGTCGCGGGCTTGCTTGCCATCGGGATGACGCAACGATGACGTTTACGTGTCGCTGTCATGAAGCGGGCGGGCCGCGTTCGTTGCGCCGAACCGGTTCGGATCGGGCCGGTTCAGGCGTCGCAGACGATCAGTTCGATCCCGCGCGCGGCCAGGGCGCGGCGCACGGCCTTGTCGGGCGAGCGGTCGGTCACGAGGTAGCGGGTGTTGTCGATGCCGTTGATGCGCACCGGCGTGACGCGCCCGAACTTCGAGTGATCGGCCACCACCACGGCCGTGGCGGCCGAGGCCAGCATCCGGCTGCGCACCTCGGCGGCGATCCGCGAATAGTCGGTCAGGTCACCGTCCTGCGTCACGCCGCCCGCGCCGACGAACGCGAAATCGACGTGGTACTGCGCCAGTTGCTGGATCGTGTCGAGGCCGAACGTGGCGTCCTCGTCGTCGGACAGCTCGCCGCCGAGCAGCGTGACGCGGTTCTCGTTGCGGCGCGCCAGCGCGAAGGCGATTCGCCAGTCGTTGGTGTAGACGGTCAGGCGGTGGCGGTCGTTCAGCGCGAGCGCCACGGCGTGCGTGGTGCTGCCCGAATCGAGCAGCACCGATGCGCCGTCGGGCACGAACTCGGCCGCGCGGCGGCCGATCGACTGTTTCGCGTCGGCGTGGGCGGCCTGGCGCTCCGACAGGCTCGGCTCGCGGCGGTCGGCGGCCAGCGCGCCGCCGTGGGTGGTGACCACCAGGCCGCGCGTGGCCAGCGCGTTCAGGTCGCGGCGAATCGTTTCCCGCGACACGCCGAGCGTGCGCACGAGTTCGGCGACCGACAGGGCGCCCGAGCGGGAAAGTTCGGACAGGATGTATTGATGACGTTGTTCTGCGAGCATGAAACGGTCCGGAATCGCACCGAAAACCACGGGGCGGCCTATTGTAGTACGGCTAATTGACAGGATTGTGAGCATGCGGCCGGCCGCGCGCCGCCCGGCTGCCCGCGACGCGCTGCAAAGCAGTGTTGCAGCCACGCTGTTCAATGGGGCGCGCACGCGTTGTTACACTCGCCGCTCGCCGAACCATCCGCTCCCGGAGCCTTGACCATGCCACAACCCGCCGCCGCCCTCGCCATCCGCTTCCCGGCCGAACGCCTGAACGACGGAGCCGGCGATCCGTACTGGATCGACTTCACGTTCGACGAGGCGCACCAGTTGCACGCGCAACTGGCCGCGCAGCGCGCCGGTGCGCAAGCGGCCCGGACGGCCGACGCCACCGCCTTCACGCTCGCCTGACCCCGCACGGCGCGGCCGAGGCAGGCAGGCCGCCCGCGCCCCCGTTGCAGATTTCGACAAGACGCGCCGCCCCGGCGCGCCGATACTGCGCGCTTCCCGTTTTACGCGCGCCAGCCGCGCCCGCCCCGCCTCATGCCTGCCCTGCTTGCCGCTGCCGCGTTCGTCGCGCTCTGGTCCACCGGTTTCGTGGTCGCGCGCGCGATCCATCCTTACGCCGATCCCAATCTCTATCTGCTGGCCCGCTTCGGCGGCACGGCGCTGCTGTTCGCCGCGATCGCGCTCGTCACGCGGGCGCGCTGGCCGGTGGGCCGCGAATGGGGCCGGCACCTGCTGGCCA
>NZ_JAAGPF010000706.1 GCF_017104645.1 Burkholderia sp. Ac-20379 | reverse complement strand
ACCGGGTGCTGGCGCTGGCGCCGGATCACCTCGCCGCGCTGGCGCAGCGCGGCAACGCCGCGGCCGAGCTGGGGCGCACCGCGGACGCCATCGACAGCTATGCCCGCGTGCTGGCGCTCGCGCCGGAATCGGCGCATGTGCTCTGCAATCAGGCCAGCGTGCTGGTGGCGGCGGGCCGCCACGACGAGGCCGCGGCGGCCTGCGATCGTGCGCTCGCGCTCGACGCGCACGATCCCAAGGCGCATTTCGTGCGCGGCCGCGCGCGGCTCGAGGCGCATCGCTACGAAAGCGCGCTCGACGACTTCGGCGTGCTGACCGAGGCGACGCCCGGCGACAAGCTCGTGCACTTCCATCGCGGCAACGCGCTGCGCGCGCTGCGCCGTCACGACGAGGCGCGCCAGGCCTATGCGGACGCGATCGCGATCGATCCCGAATTCGTCGTGGCGCACTGCACGCGCTCGTTCCTGAGCCTGGCGATCGGCGATTTCGAGGCCGGCTGGGCCGAATACGAATGGCGCTGGCGCGACCGTCAGCTCGACCCGAGCCGCCGCACGTTCGCGCAGCCGCGCTGGACCCGCGACATGCCGCTCGACGGCAAGACCATCCTGCTGTACGCCGAGCAGGGCCTGGGCGACACGCTGCAGTTCTGCCGTTACGCCGCGCTCGTCAAGGCGCTCGGCGCCCGGGTGGTGCTGGAGGTGCAGCCCGAGCTGGTGGCGCTGCTCGGCGCGCTCGAGGGCGTCGACGTGCTGGTGGCGCGCCATGCGCCGCTGCCGGTGTTCGACCTGCATTGCCCGCTGATGAGCCTGCCGCGCGAATTCCGCACCGATCTCGATTCGATCCCGGGCCGCCAGCCTTACCTGCGCGCTGATCCGGCGCGCGTGGCGCGCTGGCGGGAGCGGCTCGGCCCGGCGCAGCGGCCGCGCATCGGCGTGGTCTGGTCGGGCAACCCGCTGCACCTGAACGATCACAACCGCTCGATCCCGCTGGCCGATCTGCTGCCGATCGTCGACAGCCGTTACGACTGGGTGAGCCTGCAGAAGGTGGTGCGCGAGGAGGATCGCGCGGTGCTCGACGCGAGCGCGATCCGCTTCGTCGGCGATGCGCTGACCGATTTCGCCGAAACCGCCGCGCTGGTGGAAACGATGGATTGCGTGATCAGCGTCGATACCTCGGTGGCGCACCTGGCCGGCGCTCTGGGCCGGCCGCTGGCGGTGATGCTGCCGTTCACGCCGGATTTCCGCTGGATGCTCGAGCGCGACGACAGCCCGTGGTACCCCGAGGCGCGGCTGTTCCGGCAGGCCGAGGGCGGCCAGTGGGCGCCGGTGGTGGAACGGCTCGGCGCTGCGCTGCCGGCGCTGGCCGGCGGAGGCCGGCCGTGAGCCACGCGCCGCTGCGCGCCGCG
>NZ_JAAGPF010000705.1 GCF_017104645.1 Burkholderia sp. Ac-20379 | reverse complement strand
CGCCAACCCTCCTTCCCTGCACGACGCTCGTCCGATCTCGGCGCGGCGCTCGATGCGCGTGGCGGCTTGCGCGCATGCGGCCCGGCGTGACATTCGTTGCGCACCGCGCTCCGGCGCGCATGCGACGCCGCGCGGCGGATCGTTTCGGTCTGTTGAACGCGATGCCCGGTTTGCGCCGGGAAGGCGATGCCGCGATGCCGATGGCGCGAATGCGTTCGGCCTGACGCTCAAGCCGCGTCCGCCTCGCCGAAAAATCGATCGAGCACCGCCGCCAGCGCGGCCGGCTGCTCGATCGCCGGCAGGTGCCCGCTGCCCGGCACGATTTCATAGGCCGCGCAGCGTTCGCGCGCCCAGCCGGGCACATGCCAGCCGCCGCGCGAGCGCTCGCCGGCCACCAGGCAGACGCGATGCCGCGCGAACACCGCCTCGACCGCATCGAGATAGGCCGCGCGGCCGGTGGTGTCGACCACCGAGCGGCCCATCGCGCGCAGCGTCGCGGCCGGCTGATGGTCGAGCCAGCCCGCGGCGGTGCGTGCCATCGTCGGCGTGACGTTCGCCACCGCGCCGCCGAGCCACCGCGCCGGATCGGCGCGAAACCCTGCCAGCATCGCCTCGGCTTCGTGCGCCGTCATGCGGCCGACCGAGGCCGACCAGAACGCGTCGTCGAGCGTGAAATTGCCCTCGATGCTGACGATGCGCCGCACGCGCTCGGGGTGCGCATGCGCGAACAGCATCGCGATCGCGCCGCCCACCGAATGGCCGACCAGGTCGACGCGTTCCATGCCCGGCTGCGCATCGACGAACGCGCGCAGATGCGCCACCTGTTCGGGCAGCGCGATGCGCTCGGCGGGCGTGTCGCGGTGCGCGCCGTAACCGAGCAGGGGCGGCGCGGCGTGCGGCGGCGCATAGCCGTCGATCTCGAGCGTGCCGATGAAACCGTGGATGAAGATCGCGGGGGGCCGCTGGCTCATGGTTGGGGCTCCTGATGATCGAGCGGGGCCGCTTCGGCCAGCTCGTGTTCGAGTTCGTCGAGTTCGAGGGCGTGCGTGCGGTCGTGGTCGAGCAGTTCGCGCACGAGTTCTTCCAGCGTCATGCGGCGCACGCCGTCGCGCAGCCCGCAGCGGGCCAGCGCGGCGGTGTCGAGCGTGGCGAGCATGATGCACAGGCGGCTGCGCGAGGCGGCGAACGCCGCCAGCGCGGCCTGGCCGTCCTGATGGAGGTAATCGCGCGCTTCGGCCAGCGCCGTGCCGTCCACCG
>NZ_JAAGPF010000704.1 GCF_017104645.1 Burkholderia sp. Ac-20379 | reverse complement strand
AGCGCCGCATGGCGTTCGCCCAGCTCGCGCAGCAGCAGCGCGCGCTGCGGGCTGACGAGCTCGGCCGCGCCGGTGGGCGTGGGCGCACGCACGTCGGCGGCGAAATCGGCGATCGTGAAGTCGGTTTCGTGGCCCACGCCGCTGATCACCGGCAGCTCGCTGGCGGCGATCGCGCGCGCCAGCGCTTCGTCGTTGAACGACCAGAGATCCTCGATCGAGCCGCCGCCGCGGCAGACGATCAGCACGTCGGTGCCGTCGCGCTCGCGGCGCGCGTTGGCCGTCTCGACCATCTCGGTCAGCTTCTCGGCGGCGCCCGCGCCCTGCACCGGCGCCGGGTAGACCACCACCGGAATGTGCGGCGCGCGGCGCGCCAGCGTGCTCAGCACGTCGCGCAGCGCCGCGGCCTGCAGCGACGTGACGATGCCGATCGCGCGCGGATGCGCGGGCAGCGGCCGCTTGCGCTCGGGCGCGAACAGCCCCTCGCTTTCGAGCTGCGCCTTGAGCTTCAGAAACGCCTCGAACAGCCGGCCCTGGCCGGTGCGCCGCACCGCCTCGACGCTCAGTTGCACCTCGCCGCGCGGCTCGTACATCGTGACCAGCGCGCGCACCTCGATGCGGTCGCCTTCGCGCGGCGTGAACGGCGCGTGCTGGGCGCGGCCGCGGAACATCACGCAGCGCATCTGCGCGTCCTTGTCCTTGATCGAGAAGTACCAGTGGCCGCTCGCCGCGCGCGTGAAATTCGACACCTCGCCCGACACCCAGCTGAGCGGGAACGAACGCTCGAGCATCGAGCCGATCGCGCGATTGAGCGCGGAAACGGGGATCACGCCGTCGCCGGAAACGGCGCCGCCGGGGCCGGACAGAAAGGAATCGGAAGGCATCGCGTCGGGAGAAATGGGAGCGGGCACACGATAGCCCTGCCGCGGCGCGCCGGCAAGCGCCGCGGCGGCCCGCGGCAGGCCGACACGAAGTGTCCACACCCGCGCGGCAGCATTCATCGAGCCGTCACATACCCCTTAAAAACCGCAAAAAAACTCTATAACCCATTGATTTTTAATGATTAATTTGTGACATATTGTGACGTCCCACCGGCCGGAAGCCCGCCATGCGGGCGTTTGCGCCGATCGGCGGGTCAGTTCTTCACAGAGTTATCCACAGGCTGATGCGGCAGGCGTCCCGTGCGCGCGACTTGCCGCGCGCGCCGCCGCCGCGCTAGAGTGCCGCCTTTCGAGGGGCAATCGCCAGGGCCGGCCTAACGGCCGCCGCCCGGCCGGCCAGCCCCGCCGCAACACCGCACCGCCGCCGCTTCCGGAGATTCGCCCTTGACCGATCCGTCCGCCTTCCCTTCGATCCGGCCCGCCGCCGGCGCTGCCCGATGAGCCGCCCCGCCGGCTGGGTGGCGCGCATCGAGG
>NZ_JAAGPF010000703.1 GCF_017104645.1 Burkholderia sp. Ac-20379 | reverse complement strand
GGCGGCGCGCGGCCACCTGGGCGGCGGCGTCGTTGACGGCCGCGCGCGCGATGCCGGCCAGCGTCGCCAGATGCACGAGCTGATAGAACGCTTCGGAATAGTCGAACGGTGCGCTCGCGACGATCTCGCGCTCGTCCACCGGCACGTCGTGGAAGTGGCTCGTGCCGCTCGCGGTGAGCCGCTGGCCCATGCCGTCCCAATCGTCGATCACCTCCACGCCGGGCGCGCGGCGCTCGATCGTGACGCTGACATAGGCGTCCTCGGCATCGGTCGCGCCCACGTGGATCCAGTCGGCGTACAGCGAGCCGGTGGTGTAGAACTTGGCGCCGTTCAGGCGCCAGCCGTCGGCGCCGCGCGTCAGGCGCGTGCCGAATTGCGCCTGCTTCGCATCGCCGGTTTCGGACCACGCGCCGCCCACGATGTCGCCCTTCGCGAGCCGCGCGAGCCAGGTGTCGCGCCGCGCGGCGGGGCTGCCGAGCGCGTGCTCGACGAAGCCGAAATGCGCGCGCAGCGCCTGCGTCAGGTTCGAATCGGCCTCGGACAATTCGATCAGCAGTTCGAAGAATGCGGGCAGATCGAGGCCGAGGCCGCCGTAATCGCGCGGCACGCGCACGGCCGTGAAACCGGCGTCGCGCAGCCAGTCGATCGCGTCGAACGGCAGCTCGCGCGCGATCTCGCGCTCGACGGCCTGCGCGCGGATTCGCGCGAACAGCGGACGGAACGGCGCGACCAGGCCGGGATAGGTGTCGCGGGGCGGTTCGCCCCAGGCCGCGCCCGTGACGAGATCGGGCGGCAGCGCGGTGGTGCGGTCTTGGGACATGGATCGGAAGCCGGTTGGGCAGGTTGCGCGGGTGTCTGACGGGCCAGCGTCGCGCCGGCCGGGTTCGCTGCAATCTAATCGGCTTCGCCGCCCGCTTGAAACCATCGATTTGCGGTTTGCTTATGCGCGCGCCCGCGCGATGCTTGTGCCGCGCGCTGCAATGCGCGGTTCAGCCCGCGTCGGGCGCGGCGGCGATCTCCGTGGCCTTCGCGGCCGAGCCTTGCGCCCGCGCCATCCGCCGCGTCGCCCACTGCACGGCCATCGCCGTTGCCGACGCCGCCGCGAACCCGAGCCACGCCGTATCCGCGCTCGCGTGGCGCAATGCGAACGCCAGCACGAGGCAGAACGCGACGAACGAGAAGCGCCCGAGCACCATGCCGCGCAGCAGCGCGATCGCGAACGCGCCGCCGTGCGCGCGATGCGACGACACGGCCAGCACGCTA
>NZ_JAAGPF010000702.1 GCF_017104645.1 Burkholderia sp. Ac-20379 | reverse complement strand
GAACGTGGCCGCGTGCCGCGCGCGCAGGCCGAGCAGTCGCGCGACCAGCGCGCGCTTGATGCGCGCGTCGGGCCAGGTGCGCAGATAACCGGCCAGCTCGCCGTCCACGGGCGTGGCGCGCCGCGCGTCGTAGGCGACGTCGCGGCGGTTGTCGGGATCGACGAGGCTGAAATCCCACGCGTCGGTGCCCTGATACAGATCGGGCACGCCGGGCGAGACGATCCGCAGCGTGGTTTGCAGCAGCGCGTTGACGACGCCGGACGGTGCGATGCGCGCCACGAACGCATGCAGCGCGTGCGGGAAATCGTCGTCGCCGCGCGGCGTCAGGATCTCGCGCACGAATGCCTCGCAGGCGGCCTCGTAATCGGCGTCGGGCGCGAGCCAGCCGGTTTCGCGCTTGGCCTCGCGCAGCGCCTTGGTCTGCCAGCCGACGATGCGATCGGCGAACGCGGCCAGGCCATCGGCGCCGTCGGCGCCGGGCGCGGGCGGCCACCTGCCGGCCGGCGTCTGGTACAGCCTCGCCTCGGCGGGGCGGCCCGGCGCGGGCGATGCGCCTTCGGCGGGCGCGCGCCGATACCCGGCGTTGCGCACATGCCAGGCCTCGACGGCCGCGCGCCACGAGGCCGGAATCTCGCTCAGCACGGCGAGCCGCGCGCGCACGTCCTCGCCGCGCTTGTGATCGTGCGTGGCGGTGGCGAGCAGCGTGCCGGGCGTGAGCCGCGCGCGTTCGAGGTTGCGTGCGTGGAACGCGTCGGGCGACAGCGCGAAGCGCTCGGCGTCGGCGCCCACTTCGTTGCGCGACAGCAGCCGGCCGTAGCGGTAGCAGGCGGTGTCCTCCACGCCCTTGGCGGCGAGCGGCGCGCTGAGCCGCGCGAACGCGAGCTGCGCGCGCAGCGCGAGCGCCGGATCGGGGGCGGGCGCGGATTCGTCGGGAATACCGACGATCTCCGGCCAGCCGAGCCAGCCCACCACGCGATCGAGCACGTCGCGATCCGTGCGCGGCAAGGCCGCGCGCGCGGCGCGCCACGCGGCCTCGACGAATGGCCGGTCGTGCGCGCGCTCGCCGCCGGCCA
>NZ_JAAGPF010000701.1 GCF_017104645.1 Burkholderia sp. Ac-20379 | reverse complement strand
AAAAAAAAAAAAACTTGCTAATACAATTATTTCCTTGCTATGCTATAATATCACTCATTGTTTACCCTTTTTATATATCTTTCATTAGAACGCGATTCGTGTTTTTTACTTTGTATCATTCGTATTTCTCTCTAACCCTTCACTTTTTCTACTATCCTCTAATAATCTCACCATCATCACACACTACCTACTAGTTTCGCCTCGTTACTAACTCTATTCGCCTATTTTTTATCTTAT
>NZ_JAAGPF010000700.1 GCF_017104645.1 Burkholderia sp. Ac-20379 | reverse complement strand
CCGGCCTTGAAGCGGCCGTCGATCCCCTCGTAGCGGTAGCGCCGGCCCGGCTCGACGCAGACGTAGGTCTGGGTAGCGCGCGCCACGCTCAATTCGGGTATCGCGAGATAGGCGACGTCGATCGTGCGCCGCTCGTCGCGTTTGAGCCCGAGGCGGCGGATCGGCAAGGTGTTGGTGAACGGCGTGGCGGCGATGTCGATGTCGACGCAACCGTCGAGCGCGGGCAGCGGGCGGCGTTCGCGGCGACCCTCGCCGGTATCGGCGCCGGCTGCTTCGAACCAGTGGCCGTCGCGATCGCGTTCGAGCGTGAGCGCGGCGCCGCCCATCACCTTCAGCGTGGCGTGCGTGGTGCGCCAGTGCGCGTCGCAGGCGATCCGGTAGGCCAGGCCGTAGCGCCGGCCGTCGTCGTGGCGGCCGACGATCACGCTCTCGGCCAGATAGCCGCCGCCGTCGCGCACGAGCGTCAGATGTTCGATTCCGTCGCTGTCGAGCGACGCCCAGCGCACATCGCGCATGCCGTGGATCTCCGTGGGCAGCCCACGCGGCGGCGCCGCGCGCGGTGCGCACGATCGTAGCGCAAATAACCGGTATCCGGCATCGCTTCTCCGCCCGATGCGGCAATCCCCTATGCTCGCGGCTTTCCGGATTGGGAGCGTGCGGCGGCCTGCCGCCGATTCCGTCGTTTGCTTCGTCGCCAGCTTCGTCGCCAACAGCGCCCGCATGCCTTCGTTTCGGCCTGCCGGCGGCCCGGTGGCCGCCGCTCCCGTCGTCCGCTTCCGTCATCGACAACGCCGCCCGCCATGTCCGTCCGCGCTCGTTCCGATCTGCCAGTGTCCGGCTTGCCGCTGATCTCGTCGGCCGCGTCCTCATCGACCGCACCGCCCGCCATGTCCGCCCGCGCTCGCTCCGACCTGCCTGTGCCCGGCTTGCCGCCGATCTCGTCGGCCGCATCCTCATCGACCGCGCCGCCCGACATGTCCGTCCGCGCTCGTTCCAACCTGCCTGTGCTCGGCTTGCCGCCGATCCCGTCGGCCGCGTCCTCATCGACCGCACCGCCCGACATGCCCGCCCGCGCCCGCTTCGCGCTGCCGGCGGCGTTGCGCACGCTGCTGCGCGGCCTCGGGCAGATCCTGTTGCAGGCGCACGCAGGCACCGGCGCGA
>NZ_JAAGPF010000699.1 GCF_017104645.1 Burkholderia sp. Ac-20379 | reverse complement strand
TCCGGCGCTGGCGCGCGAGGGCACGGCCGCCGATCTGGCCGCCGCGCAGGCGGTGCTGGCGCGGCTCGACATCGGCGCGCTGGCGGCGCGTTCGCTCGACGAGCTGTCGGGCGGCCAGCGCCAACTGGTCGGCATCGCGCAGGCGCTGGTGCGCGATCCGCACGTGCTGCTGCTCGACGAGCCGCTGTCGGCGCTCGATCTCAACCATCAATTCCACGTGATGCAGGTGTTGCGCGACGTCACGCGCGAGCGCGGCATGGTGACGGTGGTGGTGCTGCACGACATCAACGCCGCGATGCGCGCCTGCGACCGCGCGATGCTGCTGCATCGCGGGCGCATCGAGCGTTTCGGGGCGCCGGGCGAGGTGGTCACGCCGCAGAGCCTGGCCGACGTGTTCGGTGTGGTGGCCCGCATCGAGCCGTGCTCGTTCGGGCACCGGCAGGTGATGATCGACGGGCTGGCTGGCGCGCACGGTTAGCAGCGCGGCTGGCAGCACTGCGCGCTGCACGTTGCGGGCGATGCCGAGGGCGGTTCCCGCTCGCGTGCCGCTTGTGGGTTCAGCCGCGATTCGATCTTCGATCGTGGCAGCGCGGCGGGTCGATCCACTCGGGCCCGCCGCTGGCGAAGCGGCGCGTTTTCGGCTGGCCGACGATCACCGGATGGCACGCGATGCCGGAGGCGTCGGCCGCAGGCCGGGAACGATCGCGGCCTGCGTCGCCGTCCGCGCGCTCAGCCGCGTTTCATTCGTAGAAGCGCGGCGTGTAGATCCACTCGCGCTCGCCGCTGGCGAAGCGGCGCGTTTTCGACGAGCCGACGATCACCATCGTGCGCATGTCCACCTGATCCGAACGCAGCTCGCCGAGCGTGGTGCTGCGCAGCGTCGCGCCGGGGCGGCCGATGTCGCGGCCGAGCACGACCACCGTGTCGGCGGCGCGCACCGCCCGCACGATGTCGAGCGCGCGGTCGAGCTGCCACGGCCGCGCCTTCGATACCGGGTTGTAGAACGCCATCACGAGATCGGCGCGCGCGGCCAGCGCGAGCCGTGCCTCGATCACGCCCCACGGCTTGAGGTTGTCCGACAGCGAGATCACGCAGAAATCGTGGCCGAGCACGACCACCGTGTCGGCGGCGCGCACCGCCCGCACGATGTCGAGCGCGCGGTCGAGCTGCCACGGCCGCGCCTTCGATACCGGGTTGTAGAACGCCATCACGAGATCGGCGCGCGCGGCCAGCGCGAGCCGTGCCTCGATCACGCCCCACGGCTTGAGGTTGTCCGACAGCGAGATCACGCAGAAATCGTGGCCGAGCACGACCACCGTGTCGGCGGCGCGCACCGCCCGCACGATGTCGAGCGCGCGGTCGAGCTGCCACGGCCGCGCCTTCGATACCGGGTTGTAGAACGCCATCACGAGATCGGCGCGCGCGGC
>NZ_JAAGPF010000698.1 GCF_017104645.1 Burkholderia sp. Ac-20379 | reverse complement strand
CGGCATACGAGACGCTAGATGGTGACTGGAGTGCGGCCGTGCGCTCTTCCGATCACGAACCGCGCTGCGTGCCGTGCGCCGTGGCGCCGGGCCTGCGCCGCCGCGAGGCCGCGCATCCGGATGCGCTCGAGGCGCTGGCACGCCAGTGCGTGCGCATGCCGTTCGACCTGTCCGCCGGGGCGCCCATCCGTTTCGAGTGGTTGCGCGCCGTATCGGCCGCGCAATCGATCGTCCTGCTGGTGGTGCACCACATCGTGATCGACGGCATGTCGGCGATGCTGCTCGGCGATGCGTTCTGGCAAGCCTATCGCGACGCCTGCACTGGCACTGGCACTGGCACCGGCACCGGCGACGGTGCGGCCGGCGCCGGCGAGCCCGCCGACGATTACGGCGATTTCGTCGCCTGGGAGGCGCGCCATCTCGCGTCCGCGCGCGGCATCGCGCAGCGCGCCTACTGGCAGCGCCAGTTGTCGGGCGACCTGCCGGTGCTGCAACTGCCCACCGACCGAAGCGCCGACCCGGCAAAGGGCATCGACGGCGCCAGCCTCGCGTACCCGCTGCCGCCGGCGCTGACGCAGGCGGCGCGCGCCTGCGCCGGCGCGCTCGGGATCGACGTGTCGGTGTTCTTCCTCGGCATCGTCGGCATCCTGCTCTACCGTTACACCGGGGCGAACGACATGCTGCTCGGCATGCCGACCCACGGCCGCGCCGAACGCCGTTTCGCACGGAGCTTCGGCTACTTCGCGAACGTGATGCCGATCCGCCTGCGTCCCTCGGGCGCGCAAGGCGCGGCCGATTTCCTGCGCGGCTTGCAGACGCAGTTCACCGACGGGCTGGATCACGCGGGCTATCCGTTCGCCGCGCTGGCGCGCGAGTTCGGCCGCGGCGCGGGCGAGCCGCTGTATCAGGTCGCCTACGGATTCCAGAACTTCATCGATGGCGCGTTCGCGGGCGCGCCCGATGACGGGGCCGGCCTGCCGGGCGTGACGCATCTCGATACGGTGCGGCAGGAGGGCGACGGCGTGTTCTCGCTCGAAATCGTCGAGCGGGGCGCGGCGCTGACGGCGGTGGCGGGCTACGACGCGCAATGCTTCGACGCCTCGACCGTGCAACGCATGCTGACGCATGTCGTCTGCCTCGCGCAGGCGGTGGTGCGCACGCCCGATGCGCGGATCGGCGAGCTGGCCATGTTGACCGAGGCCGAGCGCGAGCGCGTGCTCGGCGCGTGGAGCCGGGGCGGCCCGGCCACTTCGCGGCGCGGCACGGTGCATCAATGGATCGCGCGGCGCGCGGCGCTGCGGCCCGATGCGCTCGCGCTGACGGGCGACGGGCCGGCCCTCGCCCACGGCGCGCTGCTCCAACGCGCCAACCGGCTGCCGCCGCACGTCACCGCCCCGGTGTGGGGCCCCGCCACGCTGGGGTCGGCGGTCGTGGATCCCGGCC
>NZ_JAAGPF010000697.1 GCF_017104645.1 Burkholderia sp. Ac-20379 | reverse complement strand
GACACGCTGCGCGTGCTGCTCAACAACCTGGTGGACAACGCGATCCGCTACGCGGGCGCCGGCGCAAGCGTGGACGTGCGCACGCGCCGCGCCGCCGACGGCGTGCCCGTCATCGAGGTGTGCGACACCGGCCCCGGCATCCCGGCCGCCGAGCGCGCGCGCGTGTTCGAGCGCTTCTATCGCGGCGTGGGCGCGCAGGGCGTGGCCGAATCGGGCAGCGGGCTCGGGCTGTCGATCGTCAAACGCATCGCCGAACAACATCACGCCACCGTGCGGCTCGGCGACGGCCCGGCCGGGCGCGGGCTGGCCGTCGAAATCCGCTTCGACGGCGAAGCCGAAACCGCCGCCGCCTGAGCGCGCGGCCCACGCCCACGCCCACGCGGGCCGCCCGGCCCGCGTCGCCATGCGGCTTCCGGCCAGCAAGGCCGCCTCCCATTCCTCGCAGCACGTTCCCTACGCCTGTCGCGTTCTCGCCGCAACACCCCGGCATCGTCAGATTTATTTCGAGATATTTTTGGTGATTGTATATAATAATCATTCTCATTTACCTGATGAAACGCGTTACGCCCAGCCCGGGAACGTCCGATGTCGGCCAACAAACTGCTCCTGCACAGCGAAATCGATGCGCTTTACAGCGGCCATCACGCATGGCTGCAACGCTGGCTCGGCCGCAAGCTCGGCTGCGCGCATCGCGCGGCCGATCTCGCGCACGACACGTTCCTGCGCCTGCTCGCGCGCGAGGAACCGATCCGCGCCGACGAGCCGCGCGCGTTCCTGACCACGGTGGCGCAGCGCGTGCTGTACAACCATTGGCGGCGCGAGCAGCTCGAAGCGGCCTATCTGGAGGCGCTGGCGGCCCAGCCGGAGCCGGTCGCGCCATCGCCCGAAACACGCGCGCTGGTGCTCGAAACGCTGCTCGAAATCGACCGCCTGCTCGACGGCCTGCCGGTGGCCGCCAAGCGCGCGTTCCTGCTGGCCCAGCTCGACGGCCTGACGCAGACGGAAATCGCCGCCGAGCTCGGCATCTCGCTCGCCACGGTCAAGCGCCATCTGGTCAAGGCCGCCGCGCAATGCTTCTTCGCGATGGCGGTGTGAGCCGATGAGCCTCGACGGACGGCCGGCGATTCCGCCGGACATCGCGCGGCGCGCGGTGGAATGGTGGGTGGATCTGCAAGGCGGCGGCGGGGCGCGCGACGCGGCGCTGCGAGTCGGCTTCGAGCGCTGGCGCGCCGAGCATCCGCTGCACGACGCGGCCTGGCGGCATATCGAGACCATGCAGGGGCGGCTGTCGCAACTGGCTTCCGGCGTCGACGCCGGTGCGGCGCGCGCTGCCGATCGGACGAGCGTCGTGTAGGGAAAGAGGGTTGGTGGCAGCGGAGATCTCGCGTGACGCTGGATCTGTCACAACTCTTACTCCTA
>NZ_JAAGPF010000696.1 GCF_017104645.1 Burkholderia sp. Ac-20379 | reverse complement strand
ATCTGCGCGTTTGCGGCGCACCGCCGCCGCCAACGCGCAGATCGGCGCGGCGCGCGCGGCGTTCTACCCGGATCTGATGCTGAGCGCCAGCGCCGGGCTGGAGAGCGCGGCGTTCGGGCCGTGGCTGACCGCGCCGAGCCTGTTCTGGTCGCTCGGGCCGCAACTGGTCGGCACACTGTTCGACGGCGGCCGGCGCCGCGCCGCGCTGCACGGCGCGACCGCGCAATATCGCGGCGCCGTGGCCGATTACCGGCAAACCGTGTTGAGCGCGTTCCAGCAGGTGGAGGACGACCTGAGCACGCTGCGCGCGCTGGCCTCGGAAGCCGACAGCGCGCGGCGCGCGGCCGACGCCGCCGATCTCTCGCTGAAACTCACCACGAACCGCTTCGACGCGGGCGCGGTCAGTTATCTCGAGGTGGTGACGGCGCAGACGATCGCGCTGTCGAACCAGCAGCAGGTCGACCGGATCGACGCGCAGCGGATCGCGGCGGCGGTGGATCTCGCGGTGGCGCTCGGCGGGGGATGGGAAGGCTTGGGGAAGGACGCGGGCAAGTAGGCCGACGGACAAGCCCGGCTACGCCGCGCGCGGCAGCGTCACCGTCACGCGCAGCCCGCTCGGCTCGACATCGCCGAGCTCGATCCGCGCGCCCGTGCGTTCGACGATGGTGCGCACGATCGCCAGCCCGAGCCCGGAGCCGAGCGCCTCGTTGCCGACGATCCGGTAGAACGCGTCGAACACGCGCTCGCGCTCCTGCGGCGCGATGCCCGGCCCGGTATCGGCCACGCTCAGTTCGACCTCGCCGGCGCTCGCCCGCACGGCCAGATCGATGCGGCCGCCGTCGGGCGTGTAGCGGATCGCGTTGTCCACCAGGTTGCGCACCAGCATGTGCAGGTCGAGCGGGCGGGCGATCACGTCGGCCTCGTCGAGGTGGGTCACGCCGATGTCGATCCGCTTGCGATCGGCCAGCGGCATCAGGTCCTCCAGCACGCCGCGGCAGGCCTGCGCCACCGACAGGCGCGCCTCGGCGGCCTCGGGCGCGTCGTGCACGCGCGCGAACGTCAGCAACTGTTCGACCAGCGCGCTGCTGCGCGCCAGCCCGCGCCGCAGCGCCAGCACGCGCTCGTGCGCGGGCGTGGCGGCGGTCAGCGGTTCGAGCCGCTCG
>NZ_JAAGPF010000005.1 GCF_017104645.1 Burkholderia sp. Ac-20379 | reverse complement strand
GCGCGCTGGTGGTGATGCGCGATGCGCAGCCCGCCGGCGCGGCGGCGGCAGGCCTGGCCGGCTCGCCCGGCGAGCGCGTGGTGCTCGGCCAGATCGCCAACGCGCTCGGCATCGCGCATCCCCTGCTGACCGATCACGGCGTGCTGGGCAGCACGCACGCGGCGCACGCCGCCTGAGCCGCCCGAACCGCCGTTTCCCGTTTCAACCGGTTTGTCCGGCGCCGCGCGGCGACGCCGGGGACCACATCAACCCCCGAGGTGTTATGAAAATCAAGAGCGCGAACGTCTACCTGATCAAGAGTGGATATGTGAACCCGGTGATCGTCGAACTGATCACCGACGACGGCACGACCGGCATCGGCGAAGCCGCGATCGCCTACGGCATCGGCAGCACCGCCGCGGCCGGCATGATCAAGGATCTGGTCGAGCGTCTGATCCTGGGCCGCGACCCGTTCCGCATCGAGGAACTGTGGTCGGAAATGTACGACATGTCGTTCTGGGCCAAGGGCGGCGGCGCGATCACGTTCGCCGGCATCAGCGCGATCGAGCAGGCGCTGTGGGACATCAAGGGCAAGGCGATCGGCGTGCCCGTCTACGAATTCTTCGGCGGCAAGATCTTCGACAAGGTGCCGGTGTACGCGAACGGCTGGAACTACCACTGCCTCGGCGCCGACGAATGGGCGCAGGCCGCGGCCCGCCCGATCGAGGACGGCTACAAGGCGCTCAAGTGCTACCCGCTCGCCACGCAGGATCACCTCGGCCGCCTCAAGCACGTCACGCGCCGCGCGCACGACGACGCATTCCTCGAGCTGGCCTATCAGCGCGTGAAGAAGCTCGTCGAATTCGTCGGCTCCAGCGCCGAGATCATGCTCGACCTGAGCGGCGGCCTGACGACGGACGAAACGATCCGCCTGTGCAAGCGCTATGAAGATCTCGGCATCCGCTGGCTGGAAGAGCCGTGCGACGCGTTTGATACCGGCGCGCTGAAGCGCATCGCCGATTCGACCAGCATGTCGATCGCGGCCGGCGAGCGCCTTTACACGCGCTACGGCTTCCGCAAGGTGATGGAGCCGCAGGTCGTCGACATCGTGCAGCCGGACATCGGCAACACGGGCGGCCTGATGGAAACCAAGAAGATCGCGGCGATGGCCGAGGCCTACAACCTGCGCGTCGCGCCGCACAACTGCGCGAGCACGCTGTGCACGGCCGGCACGCTGCAGGTGAGCGTGACGCTGGCGAACTTCATGACGCTCGAAATCTATCCGTACTTCAGCGATTCGCCGATCTACGTGCCGGTGCTCGAAAACGCGCCGGAAGCGCGCATCAAGGACGGCTGGCTCGAAGTGGAAGACAAGCCGGGCCTCGGCGTGACGCTCGCGCGCGAGAACGTCAAGCCGTTCCTGTGGGCCACCTGCGAGGCGTGAGCGGGTTCGCCGCGTCATGAAAAACAAGCCCGCCGGGTCGAAGCCGGCGGGCTTGTTGCGTCATGCAGGGCGAAGTGCTTCGCGATTGCGATGTCGATCGCGAGGCGGCGCGGCTCATGCCGTCGCGAGCGCCTCGTCGTAAGCGCGCCTGAGCCGGCGCGCCCCTTCCTGAATGTCCTCCACGCCCGGCGCGGCGAACGAGAAGCGCAGCGCATGCGGATCGACGTTGTCGGCATAGAACGCCTTGCCCGGCACGAAGATCACCTTGTTCTCGATCGCGCGGGCCAGCAGCGCGTCGGCGGGCAGGCTCGCCATGCGCGCCCAGACGAACATGCCGCCCTGCGGTTCGTGGAAGGCGACGGCCTCGCCGAACTGCGCGCGCAGCTCGCCGCACAGCGCGTCGCTCTTGCGCCGGTACGCGGCCGTGATGCGCGGCAGGTGGCGATCGAGCGCGCCATCGGCCAGATATTCGGCGGCCGTGGCCTGCGGCCACGGCGCGCTGCACAGATCCACCGTCTGCTTGGCCACCACGCAGCGGCGCGTGATTTCGGCCGGCGCGACGCTCCAGCCCACGCGCAGGCCCGGCGCGACGATCTTCGAGAGGCTCGCGAAGTGCACGATCCAGTCGCGCGAGCCGGGCACCTCGGCGCTCAGCGCGAGCATCGACGGCAAGGCTTCGCCCGAGAAGCGCAGGTCGCCGTACGGATCGTCTTCCACGATCACGAAGCGGTGTTGCGCGGCGAGCTTCAGGAGTGCGATGCGACGCGCGCGCGACAGCGTGGCGCCGGTCGGGTTCGCGAACGTCGGCACCGTGTAGAGCAGGCGCGGTGCCGCCACCGCGCCGGAATCGAGCAGGCCGGCCAGCGCATCGACGTCGAGGCCGCTGCCGTCCACCGGCACGGTCACGATCCGCGCCTGCTGCAGGCGCAGCGCCTGCAGCGTGGCCGGATAGGCCGGCTGCTCGGTGAGCACCACGTCGCCGGGGCGCACCAGCACGCGCAGCAGCAGGTCGAGGCCTTGCTGCGAACCGGTGGTGACGAGCAGTTCCTCCGGGGCGCAGGGCGCGCCGCGCTGCGCCATCAGCGCGAGCAGTTGCTGCTTGAGCTCGGGCAGGCCGTCGGTCGGGCCGTATTGCAGGCAGCGCACCGGCGTGCGATACGCGCGCGCCGACGCCTCGGCGAGGCCTTCGACGTCGAACAGATCGCTGGCCGGGTAGCCGCCCGCGAAGGAGATCATGCCGGGCACGCTCAGATACTTGAACAGCTCCCGGATCGGCGAGCCCGTGGGATGTTGGAACGGCGCGGTGAATGCGTACATGTCGGTCGATCAGGGAGGCGGGTGGGGAGGGCTAGACGACGTTGCGCTCCACGATCGGGCGGTTTTCGAGCACGCGCGCCCAGCTCAGCGACGACAGGTCGAGCG
The DNA here is from genome assembly GCF_017104645.1 of Burkholderia sp. Ac-20379. GTDB lineage: Bacteria > Pseudomonadota > Gammaproteobacteria > Burkholderiales > Burkholderiaceae > Burkholderia. Next base: position 62,438 of record NZ_JAAGPF010000005.1, on the reverse strand, counting down.
CGCCATAGCGGCCCGACAGGATCAGCTCGCTGACGCCGCGCCCGGTGGCCGGCCCCTGCTGCAGGCCGTGGCCGCTGTAGCCGTTGGCGAACACGCAGTTGTCGATGTCGGGGTGGTAGCCGATGATCGCGTTGTGGTCGAACACGTTGTATTCGTAGTAGCCGGACCAGCAATTCTCCACGCGCAGCGCCTCGAATTCCGGCACGCGATGCGCGAGCGTCGGCCAGATCACGTCGTCGAACAGATCGTGATCGACTTCGTCGAGCGGCAGATCGTCCGGGTCGTTGTCGGGCGACGGCGAGGTACCGGTGATGTAGGTATTGCCTTCGGGGCGGAAATACACGCCGGTGGGGTCGATCAGCAGCGGGCTGTTGGGCAGGCGCGCGGGCGACGACACGTTGAAGATGCTGCGGCGGCGCGCGTGCACGGGAATCTCGATGCCCATCATGGTGGCGATCTTGCGCGCCCAGGCGCCGGCCGCGTTGACGAGCGTGTCGCAGGCGTAGCGCTCGCCCTTGGCGTCCACCACGTGCGTGACCTTGCGGCCGTCGAGCACGAGGCCCGTCACGTCGGTGGCCACGTAGCGCGCGCCGAGCGCCTGCGCCTTCTTGCGCAGCGCCTGCACCAGCCCGTAGCCGTCGAACCAGCCTTCGCCGCTGCGGCCGTAGGCGCCGGCCGAGAGGTCGTCCACGTTGAGCCAGGGGAACTTCGCCTTCAGCGCGTCGGCGTGCATCAGGTCGATGTCCGCGCCGAGGCTTTGCTGGAGCGCGTGGTTCTCGCGCAGGATGCCTTCGCCGGCCGGCGTGGCGAGGAACAGATAGCCGCCTTCGTGCAGTTCGATCTGCGGGCGGTGGCCGTCCACTTCGAGCAGCCCGCCGATGTCGCGCAGGAATTCGATGCCGTACAGCGACATCTGGATCGACAGCGGCGTGGAGAACTGCTGGCGGATCGACGCCGCCGACAGCGCCGACGATGACCGCGCGTAGCTCGGGTCGCGCTCGATGACGGTGACGGACACCGTGGGATCCGATGCGCGCAGGAAATAGGCGATCGAGCTGCCGATCACGCCGCCGCCAACGATAACGACTTGAGAACTCACGTCTGGCTCCACATTGGAGAATGTCAGGATGCCTGATGATTGCATCCGGATGAATGATGAAGAATGCTGAACGGCGGTGTGGCGGAGCGGGTGGGAGGGGGCGTGCGGCGTGCCCCCTCCGGGCCGGGCGGCAAGCCCGGCGCGGCGGTCAGTCGAGGTTGAAATCGATGCCCTGCGCGAGCGGCAGCGCCGACGAGTAGTTGACCGTGTTGGTCGCGCGGCGCATGTAGGCCTTCCACGCATCCGAACCCGATTCGCGGCCGCCGCCGGTTTCCTTCTCGCCGCCGAACGCGCCGCCGATTTCCGCGCCGCTCGGGCCGATGTTGACGTTGGCGATGCCGCAGTCGCTGCCCGAATCGGACAGGAAGCGCTCGCTTTCGCGCAGGTCGGTGGTGAACACGCACGACGACAGGCCGTGGTGCGCGGCGTTGTTCGCGTCGATGGCGTCGTTGAATTCGCGGTACTTCAGCACGTAGAGGATCGGGGCGAAGGTTTCGGTCAGCACGACATCCGTTTGCGACGGCATTTCGACGATCGCCGGGCGCACGTAGAAGCCCTTCTCGCTGCCGGCCACCGTGTGACGCTCGCCGCCGTGCACCTTGCCGCCCTGGCCCATTGCCGTTTCAAGCGCGGCCTGCATGCGGTTGAACGAGGCTTCGTCGATCAGCGGCCCCATCAGCACGCCCTGTTCGAGCGGGTTGCCGATCACGACCTTGCCGTAGAACGTCTTGAGGCGCTCGACCACCGTGTCGTACACGCTTTCATGCACGAACAGGCGGCGCAGCGACGTGCAGCGCTGGCCGGCCGTGCCGACGGCCGAGAACACGATGCCGCGCAGCGCCAGCTCGAGATCGGCCGTGCCGGTGACGATGCCGGCGTTGTTGCCGCCCAGTTCGAGGATCGAGCGGCCGAAGCGGCGCGCTACTTCCACACCCACCGCGCGGCCCATTTCCGTGCTGCCGGTGGCGCTGACGATGCTCGAACGCGGGTCGGACACCAGCTTCGCGCCCACCTCGCGGCCGCCGTTGATGACGGCCGTGAGGCCGGCCGGCGCATCGCCGAATTCCTTGAGCGCGTCCTGCAGGATGCGATCGACGGCCAGCGCGGTCAGCGGGGCCTTTTCCGACGGCTTCCAGAGCACCGCGTTGCCGCACACCAGCGCGAGCGCGGCGTTCCACGACCACACGGCGGCCGGGAAGTTGAACGCCGAGATCACCGTGCAGACGCCCATCGGGTGCCAGGTTTCCGCCATGCGGTGGCCCGGGCGCTCCGACGAGATGGTCAGGCCATACAGTTGGCGCGACAGGCCCACCGCGAAATCGCAGATGTCGATCATTTCCTGCACTTCGCCCAGGCCTTCCTGGAGGATCTTGCCGGTTTCGAGCGTGATGATGCTGCCGAGCGCCTGCTTCTTCTCGCGCAGCTTGTTGCCGAGGATGCGCACGAGCTCGCCGCGGCGCGGGGCCGGCACGTTGCGCCAGGCCTTGAACGCTTCCTGCGCCTTCGCGAGCGCGGCGTCCACGTCGGCCACCGATTGGCTCGCGACGCGGCCGACGAGTTCGCCGTTGATCGGCGAATGCACGGCGATGTCGCCCGCTTCCGCGAGATGGGCGATGTCCAGCTGGGAAAGAATGGTCGAAGGCGTCACGGTATCAATCCTTATGTTTCCGATAGGAGAAATGAGTAAGCTTGGAAACTATACACGCGCGTTTCGGGCGCGACAACGCACCATAAAACGCGGCTTCGCACACCCGATTGCTTCGCATCGGTAACAAAAAAAGCAGGTGCCGTGCATCAGTTCGCCGTCCGGGTGGTCACGGGCGTCCAGGCGCCGTTCTTGACCTGATAGAGCGTCGAGCTGGGGTTCTTGAGGTCGCCGCTGGGCGTGAAGCCGATCGTGCCGGTGATGCCGTTGAAATCGGTCGATTTGAGCGCGGCGTTCAGGTCGGCCGGTTTGGTCGAGTTCGCCTTTTCGATCGATGCGATCGCGATGTAGGTGGCGTCGTAGGCGAACGGCGCGTAGGCCAGCATGTCCATGCCGAATTTCTGCTTGAATTTCGCTTCGAACGCCTTGCCTTGCGGGCGCGTCGCGAGCGGCTGGCCGTATTCCCACACGGACGCGCCTTCGGCGGCGTCGCCGGCGATCTTCAGGAAATTCGCGTCCATCACGCCGCCGCCGGCCAGGAACTGCGCCTTCATGCCGAGCTGGCGCATGCGCTTGACGAGCATCGCGGCCTGCGTGTCGAGGCCGCCGAAGAACACCAGATCGGCGTTCGCGCCCTTCATCTTGGTCAGTTGCGCGCTGAAATCCACGGCCTTGTCGTTGGTGAAATCGCGCGCGACGATCGTGCCGCCCGCGGCCTTCACGGCCTTCTCGAACTCGTCGGCCTCGCCCTGGCCGAACGCGGTACGGTCGTCGATGATCGCGATGCGCTTGGCCTTGGTGACGGTGGCCGCGTAGTTGCCGGCGTTGCCCGCGTTCTGCGAATCGGTGGCGATCACGCGATACACCGAGTTGAGGCCGCCTTGCGTGATGGTGGGATTGGTGGCCGCCGGCGTGATCATCGGGATGCCGGCCTTCGCGTAGACGCGCGAGGCGGGCAGCGTCGTGCCCGAGTTGAAGTGGCCGATGACCACCGCCACGTTGCCGTCCACCAGTTGCTGCGCGGCCTGCACGCCGATGCGCGGGTCGCCCTGGTCGTCCTGCGGCTCGACCACGTATTTCACGGGCTTGCCGGCCACTTGCGGATGGCGGGCGTTGGCCTCGTCCACCGCGAGCCGCACGCCGTTCTCGATGTCCTTGCCGTACGCCGCCGCGCCGCCGGTGAGCGGGGCCGCCACGCCGATCTTGATGACGGCGTCCTGCGCCTGGGCCGCGCCCGCGACGGACAGACCGGACAGGGCAAGGGCGAGCGCGTGACGACGAGTGCGAAAACAGAGCGGCATGGAAGCGTTCCTGATGCTGGGAGTCGATGGTCGAGGGCGTGGCCCCCGGGCTTTTCGCTACGCCAGCCCGTTGCCCGGCGAAGACGTTGAGCCGATTCTCCGAAACCAAAACCGCGCGATCAAACGATATCTATTCGATACATGATGCGGTTTTCTCATCAACCCTGATATATCGGGCCTGAGCGGGACGCCCCCGGCGCGATCCCACGCGTTCGGGACATACCCGCATGCGGCGGGTGTTGCGCGCCGCGCATCGGCGTTCGCATCAATGTTTTCGCGCGCCGATCTCCGGTACGATTTCGCTGCATCGCCGGTGCGTTTTCCACGTTCCTGCGTGCATCCCATCCAACGCCGGCCCCCATGAAACTGAGCTTTTCGCTGTCGCGACCGCTGCATCTGCACGAGCTGCGCTGCCCGTTTCCGATCGATTGGGAACGGCGCGCGGGGGTGCATGCAATGGAAGCCGAATCGGTGCTCGCGAAGCGCGCGCACGGGCCGGGCTGGCACATTCCGGCCGAGACGCTGTTCACGGTGTTGCTGGCGCCGGGCAGCGACGGTTGTGCGTCGGGCACATTAACTCTGGAATCCTGCCCGTCGGGCGCGCTGTTCGGCGGCCCCGATTGGCTCGCGTTGCGCGCGGCGTTCGCGGCCTCGGGAAGCCCGTCCGGCACGCCGTTCGGGCGGGCGCTCGCGCAGCAGATGTTCCTGTGGCCCGGCCACGCGTGGACGCTGAACGAGGTGTCGGACGCGCTCGGCGTGGACAGCCGCATCGTGCGCATGCGGCTGTTTCGCGAGGTCTACAGCTTCGCCTCCACGCTGCGGCGCTGCCGCATGCTGCGCCTGCTGCTGCAAACGCTCGCGCACGACATCTCGGTGGTGCTGGCGCCGGATGCGCGCATCGCGGCGAGCCGTCGCCAGCTCGACGCGATGTTCGATGCGAAGTACAAGGCCAGCCTGTCGGAGATCGCGACGAGCCGCGCGTTCACGGGCCGCTGTTTCGGATGGGAAACGGAGCCGGCCCGGCCAAGCAGGACGGCGCCGGCGCAATGGTAGTATTGGAAACACCTCCCGAATCCCACCTTTCTTCGTTTTCCCGCATGGACACCCCTGCCCTGAAGCCCGTAGAGAGCGCGTCGTCCGCACTGGGCAAGCGCGTCAAGGCCGCGCGCCAGCATCTCGACTACACGCTCGAAGCCGCCAGCCGCGTATGCGGCGTGTCGCGCTCCACGTTGTCGAAGATCGAGAACGGCGCGATGTCGCCCACCTTCGACGTGCTGCAGAAGATCGTCCACGGCCTGCAGATCGATCTCGGCGAACTGTTCGGCTCGACGCCGAAGCCGCGCGCGAGCGGCCGCCGCGCGGTCACGCGCAAGGGCGAGGGCCAGCCGCATTCGGCCGGGTGCTACGAGATGGAGTTGCTGGCCACCGAGCTGGCGCAGAAGGCGATGTACCCGTTCCGCATCCGCATCACGGCGCACTCGCTCGACGCGTTCGCCGAATGGGGCCGCCACGAAGGGGAGGAATTCCTGTTCGTGCTGAGCGGGCAGGTTTGTCTGTATTCCGAACTGTATTCGCCCACCGTGCTCGAAGCGGGCGACAGCATCTATTTCGACAGCCGCACCGGCCATGCTGCCGTGTCCACCAGCAAGCAGGATGCCGAAGTGCTCTGGCTGATCAACGAAGGCGGCGAGACGGCGCCGTACAGCGCCGAGGTCAAATCGCCGGCCTCGCGCGGCAAGCCGCGCGCCTGAGCGGCGCGCTTCCTATTACATCCCGCCAGCCGCTTCCTGCGCGGCGTTCGCCGTCATCTTGAAGATGCCGGTGGCGTTGCTCGCATCGAAGCGCAGATCCGTTTCCCAGCGGCGCGTATCGCGCTCGAAGCTGCGCTTGCGCGTGATGAACTCGTAGAACGAACCGGGCACCTTGCGCGTGACCAGCGTGCCGTCCGCCGCGCGGAACGGGCGCTCCACGATGTCAGCGCGATAGGCTGTCTGGAACACGCGGCCCGAGCGCGAGCGCTCGACATCGGGCTTCATCGGCCGGCCCTTGGCCTTTTCGTCGTCGGAGAGCCGGAACACGTCGGCCACGCGGTCCGTTGCGTGATTGAACGCGTTGCCTTCGGTCGAGATCCAGGCCATTTCGGCCGATTCGAGCAGGATCGTTTCGTAGTCCGATTCGGACGGCACGTCGTGCTGGCGCGCGAACGCGCCGACGATCACCGGCAGCAGCGCTTCGGCATCCTCGATCGGCAGCGCGCCATCGCGCTCCAGTTCCGACAGTTGCGAGATCGCGAGCGGCGTGAGCGGATCCTTCGACGTGCTCACGACGCGCGTGACCGCTTGCTGGAATTCGGCCGAGAAGCGCTCCGGGTGCAACTCGCTGACGAAGAACTGCGCGATCTCGTCGGGGGCATCCTCGTGCGCGTAGGCGCGGCCCGTCATCTTGAGCTTGTCGAGCGGATAGCGGCCGTTCAGCTTGAAGCCGAGCGGGCGCAGGATGCGCGTGAACGCGGCTTCGCCCGGCGGCAGCGCGCCGTTCTGCGCCCAGCGCACGGTGCGCAGCGCGCCGTGATCGAAGAACACCGAGCCGCCGTTGGCGATGGTTTCGCGCGTGTAGATGCGGCCGCTTTCCGAGCGTTGCAGCAGATCCTCGAACAGCGCCATGTTCATCGCCTGCGCGAGTTCCGCGCGCGTGACGGTGCCGTCTTCCCAATCGGCCAGCAGCGCCGGGGCGTTGAGGGTGGAGAACAGGGCGTCGGTCTTGTCCTGGCCGAGCAGCCGGGTCAGAAGCCGCTCTACATTCGCATTGCGCATCGCGTATCTCACAGTGCCGTTGTGGGGATCGAGGGGACGGGGCGGCGTGCGGAGGCAGGCCGAATCGTGCGTGATCAGCATTATTGAGGCGCTTGCATGCCCCGTAAAGCGAGATTAAATTGCCAGTTGATGACTTTTATGAACAACCATGCGCAAATTCAAGATCCCCAACCTGAGCGCGTTGATGGCCTTCGAAGCGGCCGCGCGGCACGAGAGCTTCACCTATGCGGCGAAGGAGCTGTTCCTGACGGAAAGCGCCGTGTCGCGCCAGGTGGCCACGCTCGAATCGCAGATCGGCGTGCGCCTGTTCGTGCGTTCGAAGCAGCGCGTGGTGCTGACGCGGGCCGGGCGGCTGTACGCCACGCAGGTGCGGCGTTCGCTGGAGACGCTCGACCGCGACACGCTGTCGATCATCGCGCACGGTAGCGGCGGCGGGTATCTCGAGCTGGCGGTGCTGCCGACCTTCGCGTCGCAGTGGCTGATTCCGCGCATGAAGGATTTCAACGATCGCGCGCCCGACGTGCGCGTCAACATGGGCGTGCGCACCGAGATGTTCCCGTTCGAGGAGACGCACTTCGAGGCGGCGATCCATTACGGCAAGCCGAGCTGGCCGGGCACCACGTCCGATTACCTGTTCGGCGAGGAGGTGGTGCCGGTGTGTTCGCCCGCGCTGCTGAGCAAGCCGATCAAGAAGCCGCACGAACTGCTCAACTACCCGCTGCTGCATTCCACCACGCGCCCCGATGCGTGGCCGCGCTGGTTCGACCATTTCGATATCAAGGATCCCTTGACGATGCAGGGCGTGCGCTACGAACTGCACACCATGCTGATCGCGGGCGCGGCGGCCGGGCTTGGCGTGGCGCTGGTGCCGAAGTTCTTCGTCGAGGGCAAGCTCGAGCAGCTCGGCGTGGTGATTCCGTTCGATGCGACGTTCCCCGTGCAGTTCTCCTACTACCTCGTCTACCCGACTGAACTGAGCCATGGCCGGCCGCTGGAGACGTTCCGCGCCTGGCTGCTGGAGCAGGCCGGCGCGTACAACGCCGTGAGCGGCTGAGCGGGACCGCCGCATTCGGGATGTCCCGATCGGAGATTTTGTTTCCTATCGGAAATTGTTCGGCTAGTATCGGGCGAATCGTCATGACTCGTCGCGGCAGGCCATGGAAGACATTTTGGTGGTGGGCGCAGGGATTATCGGCGCGAACGCCGCGCTGAACCTCACGGCAAAGGGATTTCGCGTGCACCTCGCGGACGCCGCCGAGCCGGGGCTCGGCTGTTCGTTCGGCAACGCCGGCATCGTCGCTGTCGATCACGTTGCGCCGCTGGCGAGCCCCGACACGCTGGCGGGCCTGCCGCGCATGGTGTTGCAAGCCGATAGCCCATTGAAGCTGCACAAGCGCGGCATGCTCAAGATGGCGCCGTGGATGGCCGCGTTCGCCCGGCAATCGCTGCCGTCGAATTTCCGGCGCAATACCGCATCGCTGGCCAGCGTCGTGACGATGGCCGCCGCGGCATGGCAGCGCCTGCTTGCGAAGCCGATCCTGAACGATCTGTATCGCGACACCGGCTCGCTCTACGTGTTCGAGAAGCCGGCCGATGCTGCGCGGGAGCGCCGGTATTTGAACCTGCTCGATCGCCACGGCGTGGCCTATCGCCACCTCGACGCCGCGCAGGTGCGCCGCGACTACCTGCCTACGCTGACCGAACGGATCAGCCACGCGCGGTATTTCCCCGGCATGGCGTCGATCGCGAACCCGCGGCTTGCGGTGCTGCGGATCGTCGATGCCGCCATCGCGGCCGGCGCGCGGTTCATGCAGGCACCCGTCGGCGAGATTCGCCCGCTGCCCGATGGGCGCGTGAGCGTGCGCCTTGGCGGCGACACGCGGCAGTTCGGCAAGGTGCTGATCGCCGCGGGGGCGCATAGCGCTGTGCTGACGCAGGCGCTCGGCTTGCGCATTCCGATCACGCGCGAGCGTGGCTATCACGTCCAGCTTGCGCGGCCTTCGGCGGCGGCGATCCCGGTGCCGGTCAGCTTCGTCGAGCGCGGGTTCACGTGCAATCCGATGCAGGACGGCATCCGGCTGGCCGGCACCGTCGAATTCGGGCCGCCCGAGGCGCCCGATTGGCGCCGCGCCGAGATCCTCGCGAGGCAGTTCGGCGCGTTGTTTCCGTCCGAGCCCGCGCCGGAGATCGCGACGCGCTGGTTCGGCGACCGCCCGACGCTGCCCGATTACCTGCCGATGATCGACGAGCTGCCGGTGGCGCGGAACGTGTTCGTCGCCACCGGGCATCAGCATCTGGGCCTGACGCTCGGGCCGCTGACCGGCGAACTGATCGCGCAGCGGATGGCCGGCGAAACGCCCGCCGTCGATCTGACGCCGTTCCGCGCCGGCCGCTTCTGACCGCTTTTCTTCTCTCACACGATCGAGGCAATCCCGATGAGTTCCATTCCCGTGTTCGATGCCGCGGCAACGGCGGCGCTGCTCGATTTCAAGCGGCTTGTCGATGCGTTGGCCGAGGCCAGCGTGCAGCACGAGGCCGGCGAGATCCATGCGCCGGTGCGCGTCGGCGTGCCGCTCGGCGCGGATGGCGTGCTGCTGTCGATGCTGGCGAGCGCGCGCGACGTGGCGATCCACAAGCTCGTGAGCGTCGCGCCCGGCAACGCGAAGCGCGGCCTGCCGACGATCTTCGGCAACGTGACCGTATGCGACGGCGAGACGGGCCGCCCCGAATTCATCCTCGACGGCCCGACCGTCACCGCGCGGCGCACGGCGGCGCTGTCGATGCTCGGCGTGCGCGTGCTGCACCCGTCGCAGCCGCGCGCGGCGCTGATCGTCGGCACCGGGCAGCAGGCGCTGGCGCATGGGCTGGCGATGCAAAGCCTGTATCCGGCGGCGCGCCTTTGGGTGCAGGGCCGTGGCGCGGATGCGGAAGCGGCGTTTTGCGCGCGGCTGGCGGCGCAGGGCGTGGCGGTCGAAGGTGTGGCGGCGAGCGGCGGCGCGATTCCGGACCACATCGATACGGTCGTCACGACGACGACGAGCCGGGTGCCCGTGTACACCGAGGCGGCGTGCGCAAGCCGGCTCGTGATCGGCGTGGGCGCGTTCACGCCCGATGCCGCGGAAATCGCGGCCGCGACGATTCGCGCGAGCCGCGTGTTCGTCGACGACCTGCAGGCGGCGCAGGCCGAGGCCGGCGATCTGATTCAGGCCCGCGTGGATTGGCCGCAGGTGCGAACGATCGGCGCGGCCGTGCGCGACGGGGTGGAGAAGGGCGGGGCGGTGGTGCTGAAGACAGTGGGGAGCGGGGCGTGGGATCTGGCGGCCGGGCGGGTGGCGCGGGGGGCGAGGTAGGGCGGCGTTTTTTGTGGTGGGTAGCGCCATTGACGCTTTTGTATCTCCGGATTCTTTAAAAACGAAAATGAGTGGAGATGTGGCTATCGCAACCGCGATGACTCTTTAGAAGAGTCATGAAAATGCGTTGGTGGATGCGCCGGATTAGCTCGGCCTGGAGCTTGGGGGATGGATCGTCTCCGTTGCCAATTGATTCCGTCGCCAGCTTCCGATTGATAGTCTGATTGTCGATCTATTGATCTTGGTTCATATCACTTAAATTCATCTCGATAAATACGATTTCAACTCATTTTAGTTAATCAACGTAAACGTTGATTAACCTCCGCTTCCGTGTTTGGCGCGATTGACGATCTTCTCGCACGGCTCGTAGATTTCGGTGCCGATAGATATGAGTGCAGCAATTGCACCTCATGCCTTTCAACCGAAATGGAACGTGCCTATGAACGCGGTGGCGAAAAATTTCACCGACGCGCTGCGTCATCCGAGTGCGTGTCTCAGTCAGCGCCTGCGTGTCTGGGTCGGGAAACTCGAACACGATTTCGACGTCGTCAAATTCCGGGTACGCAGCGGATTCTGCAAGGACTACACCGCTGACGTAACGCTGACTTCGTCGCAGCTCGATCTCGACGGCAAACACCATGTCGGACGGCGCGCCGGGTTGCAGATCGACGAGCGCGTGGCCGTGCCCTCGATCAGCCATATCGAGCCCGTCGATCGTGAGGCAGCCACCTTCAACGGTGTCGTCACGCGCATCGAGCGTATCGGCGTGAGCCTCGACGAAGCGACCTACCGGCTACGCATCGAACCGCGCTTCGCTGCTATCTGCAAGCGGATCATCAAGTCGGACACCTTCAAGGACGTGACATTGCAGGAGATGATCACGCAAGCGCTGGTCGACCGCGAGAATTTCGACGCATTCGACGTGCAGTTCCAGATCGAAGGGTTGTCGGAAAAGATGGAAGAAGTGGTGATGTACGAAGAGTCCTTGTGGAACTTCATCACCCGACACTGCCGTCGCAAGGGCGTCTTCTGGTTCTACAAACAGGGGCGCGGCAAGCATGGTCAGCTCGACACGATTGTCTTTGCCAACAATCCACGCGCCTATATCCGTTCGCTCGACGTGCCGCTCATCCCGGATTCGGGCCTGTCTGCCGGGTGTCACGAAGCAGTGCTGTCGCTCAATGACACACGTACCCTTGTGCCCGCCACGATTGAACTGTACGAGCGCAATTACCGCACACCGGACGATCCGTTGCGGGCGACGGCAAACGTCTCCAGTGAAGCGGACGACCGCTCGGTGTTCGGACAGATCAGCCGCAGCACGGAGTTCCACCTGACGCAGCAGCAGGGCAAGGCACTCGCGCAGACGCGGCGCGACGAGCAGATCGCGCGCCAAGCCACGCTCTCCGGCACGACGAATGCCTTGGGCATTGCGCCCGGCGTTGTGATGAAAGCGACCAATGTGAAGGTGCCGCGCGCCGGATACGGGTTCGTGATCACGTCGATGATCATGAAAGGCAGCCGCACGAAGCCGGCCCACGCTCGCTTCAAGGCAATGCCTGCGCATCTGGCATACAGCCCGAAATTCGACTACGAGCGGGACTGGCGTTTTCTGACAGGCCCTGTTGCAGGCGTCGTCACGACGTTCGATTCGACGCCCTACGGATGCATGGACGAGCACGGGCGTTATCCCGTCCTGCCGAAGTTTCTGCAGGGTGCGGGCAACACCAACCGACAACTGCTGAAACTGCGCTTGGTGCGCGTGTCGTCATCGGATCAAGGCGGCTTGCATTCGCCGCTGCTACCGGGAACCGAGGTGCTGCTGGAGGGGGCGCATGCCGATGTGGACCGCATGCATATCGCAGGCGCCCTGCACGACTATGCGCACCGCGATCCTGTTCGGGGTGTTGACGCGCTGAACAGCTATGCCATCTGGCGCTCACCATTGCTCGGTGCCGAAGTCGTTTTCAACGATCTGAAGGAAAAGGAAAGCGCCCGGCTTGCGACGGTGTACAGCCAGTCGGCGGTGAACCTCGGCTATCTGCTCGACAGCAGGAAGCGTCCGCGCGGCACCGGCTATGAGGCGACGACCCAGGCGTGGGCGACTATGCGCGCGGCGAAAGGGCTGTTCTTTTCAGCAGATGCGGCAGCGGGTGCCGATACGCCGCATCTCGACATGCCTGCCGCCGTCGCGCAACTCAGGGAGGCTCTCCAGCGAGTGACGAGTCTGGCGGCAGCAACCAGGCAGGCCGGGGCGGATGCGGCCGATCGCGCCACGCAGACGGCGCTGCTCGACGGCCTGAACCAGTTGCGTGACGCCGGGTTGCTCGCGAGCGCTCCCGGCGGCATGGCGTTCGTTACGCCGAAATCGATGCAGCACTCGGCCGGACAGAACGCGATCGTCACGGCAGGCCGGGACATGGACGTGAGCGTTGTCCAGCGCCTGCGCATGGCGGCAGGCGGGATGATCTCGCTGTGTGCCCACAAGCTTGGCATCAACCTCACCGCCGCGAAGGGCAAGTTCACGGCTTCCGCGCTCACTGATGGCATGGATCTGTTCGCGAAGCAGCAGGTACGCGTTGCCAGCGAAAGCGCCGATATTCAACTTGCCGCCCAAACGAAGATCGTGCTGAACAGCGGCGGTGCCTCGCTCGAGATCGAGGGCGGCAACATGACGTTCCATTGTCCCGGTGCGTTCAAGATCAAGGCGGCTTCGTTCGCGTTCGTCGGCCCTGGCAGTGTGCCGACATCGTTGCCCTCCCTGCCGAAAAGCAGCCTGAAGATTTCCGACGCGTATTCGTCGTCCCACTGACGCCATGATCATCAGCCCTCCCTTCCTTCCGGCGTCGGGCCTGACGGCCAGCGACGTGTCGAAACCGGATCCCATGATGGATCTCGTCGACCGGTTCGAGATCCGTCATCACGGCGTGTGGCCGGTCACTTTCGACCGGCGTTCTCATTGCGCCATCCATCTGAATCCGGGCGAGCAGACAGAGCCTGTCCGCGCGATTGCGGATGGCGAAGTTGTGGCGTACCGCGTTTGCCGGAACGCCATCTCGGACGGCACGAGCGATGCGGCGACCGGGCCGCCTTTGCTGAACTCGAACGCGGGCTTCGTTTTGTTGCGGCACCAAACCGATACGGGCGACGGACGCACGATCACGTATTACTCGCTCTATATGCACTTGCTGGACATGGTCCGGCAGGAGCATATCGTTCCGCAGCCCGAGAATCCGCCAGAGACAGGCTCGGCGAATGCCTTGCCCAAATGGCTGCTGGATACGGCAGAAGGTAAGGATGGTGTCGTCCAGATGGGCAATGCGAGGAAGGTCTATCGCAAGGACATGCTGGGCTACGTTGGTCAGCATCAGGGCATGGCGCATCTGCACTTTGAAATCTTCATGGCGGACGACGATTTCACCGCATGGTTCGAGAAAGTGCAGATCGGGGTGACGGAGTTGGTACAGCCGACGACCAGCGATTACTGGGGGCATAGCTACTTCGTCATTTCAGGCCCGCAGGAGTTCTGTTCGCAACCTGCAAACCTGAAGGAAAAGTGGTTTCCTCGCGTGCCGGGTGGCTCAATTGAAGCAGGCGAAACGCTCTACGTCGAAGCATGGTTCGACAAGGGGCGGCGCTTCACGCGCGCGTGGATCGATAGCGACGGCAGCGGGGAAGTGACACTGCTCACGCCTGATCCTATTGCTGATCCCTATGACAGCGGTACCGGCAAGCGTTACGAGTACGACCTGTATCAGCGTGCGATGGCGCTCTATCCGGCATGTCCGAGCGACGGCTACGAGATGTTGCGCTTCGGTCGCATTCTCTCGGAGCAGCCCACGTTGACGGAGGCAGATTGCGCTACCTGGATTGCGGTGCCGATCGACGAACACGGCACGCTGGGTTATGTCGATATCGCGCCTGAAGCCATCAAGAAACTGTCCGACGCGGATTTCCCGTTCTTCACGGGGTGGAAAAAGATCGACGCCGACAATACTCCGTTCACAGATCTGGGGCGATGTGACTACCTCACGCTTTGCGGATTGACCGGCATTCAGGATTTTCCATTCATGGCGCTGCCGCTCGAGGATGATCCGAACAATGACAACGAGGTCGATCTGCAGCTTGCCAGCTATGTGCAGAACATGGATGGCGTGGCCGAAAAGCTCCGCGGGATGGTGTTCAAGGCGCGAAGCGAGTGGGATTCGTCTAACCACGAGGCGCGGTATGGGGATTTGAACGATCTGGATGGCTTCTTTGGCAAACAGATAGATACCAATCCTGATGGGTACGCGGCGTTTACCGATTTCCTGAGCAAGTTCCAGTTTCTAGATAAGACGCCGCTTGCGGGGCAGGAGCTTTGGTTCTTTCATCCGTTGGCGTTTATTCGGCATTTTAGGCGGTGTGGGTGGTTGAGTGCGAGTGAGTTCACACAACTGTTACCGACTGAGGTGCTGCGCGAAGCCGGAATACACGGAATTTATTACGAAGCTGTTATTTATTCTAGGGTGAGAGCGAGTTTCGCTAAAAAACATCGAATTCCTCTGAATCGTGCTTTGCGAAAATATATTATTTCTACCCCCGAACGCATGGCGGTTTTCTTTGGAAATTCTATTCAGGAGACCCAGTGGCTGGAGAAATTGCATGAGAACAATCGCGACGAGTGGTACTACCCATGGGATGGTCGAGGGTTTTTGCAGCTCACGCACTCATCAAATTATATCGGCTACTGGGATTTCCGGGGGCGTAAGGCCAAAATATCACAAACAGTACGCGACGCCTTAGCACATGCTCAGACTCAAGCCAATAAACATCGAGTGCAGTCGCAGATGTATATAGCAGACTCAGTTAGCGGAGTGACACCCGTGATGATAGGGTGGCGCGAGCAAGTCAGTGCCAATGGTGAGCCTGAAACGGTTGAAAACACTTTCGCTCCAGCCGATAGCGCAGGGTACTACTGGGCACACTCTGGCATGGCTCGTTACGCTGATGAGCCGACGTTCTTGGAACGGTGTGCGGTGATTGCCAAGCGGCCGCCGGATTCTCATCCGAATCCACCAGTTGGAAGGATCTATTACCACAGTATGAATTTTCGAGACGCGTCAGCCGTTGTGAATCTTCCTAGTGCAGTGGGGCAGATCAATATTCCTTTTAATGGGTATATTGCCCGCTGTGTGGCATACGCACAGGCACTAGCCGTACTGGCAGAAATCAAATTTCCCGATGCGTCAGGGATTCCCTCACTAGAGTTCCCTGAGGGGCGTGTTCCGCGGAGAGATTAAATATGTGTAACAGATTTTATGCGATTTTGGTTGGAATTCTATTCGTAACTATCTCATTTCTATCGTGTTCTGCAGCTAATCTTCCTGGAGCTATTGGGTCATCTCGGCTCGTGGTCAGTATGGGAGATGGGTGTGTTATCAGCGTCGAGGACTATTTCAAAGGGCATCTGGCTAGTGGAATGCAGATGCATGCGTCTTACTGGACTGAAAAAACGCCCGTTGAAACGCAGATGTCTAAATTCGGCATAAATTTTGTATGTATTGGCCTGATGGGTCAATCAAAAGAAGATGTTGCAAAGGAGTATGGCGCCGTTTTAGATGGAGATGGACGAGGTTGGGTTCCTTACTTCGATAATGAGAGAGAGGCGGGGGCGTTGAGTGAAGTTACCACGGTGGATAACCTCGATGCAGTCAATGCGGATGGATTTTATTTAATCCAGGATGATCTGGATGGCGATCCAGGACAGCGGGAGCGTTATCTGTCATTCTGCATTTTTCAAAAAACCATAGCTTTGTGCGGCGGGCAACCTGTTATGTATCTTGGCGATCCGAAGGGCAATCTCCTTCCGTATGTTCTTGAGATCCTTCGAGGTATCGAGTTTGTTGACCATTTGGATGGTATGTCTGCATCGAAAAATTAATCTATTGTTCCATGACTATTGTCTTGGAAGGTAGATAATGATTCTGTTGGATAATTTGGTTTGAATTGGTAGTGAAGTGATGGTGATGTCAATTGTTTTGTTGAGATTGCATTGTTGTGTCTGCGGTGAATATTTCTGCTGGATTGATGTTCGGTGAAAAATCCAAGTGCAGTCATGATGATGAAAGATTCTTTCTGAGTTTAGGTGAAAAATATTTCATTGATTTGTGTAATTTTTCTGCCGGCTGGTTTCTGATTTTTAGAGAGGTCTTGGTGTGTTGTATAAAATATTTGTTGCTGGTTGGTTTGCTGTTACATGCTTTTGTGCTGATGCATCGGCTGATGGCGGCGTGGTGAAATTGGGCGGCGGTACCAGCAATCTAACGGCAGATGGGCCGGCGTCAGTGCACATAAGAATGATCGGTTGTGATTTCTCGATGATTTTAAAAAAATATGATCATGTTCAATACAATGTTCCAGAATTAATATTTTATCGTGCAAATTCTCTTCTTCCTTATAGGGAGCTCCCATTTCTTAAGCAGGCGGAAACGTATTCTGGGTATGGTTGGTGGTTTGAGGAAGGTAGAGCCGAAAATGTGCCATGGATTGGCTTCATGTGTGTGAGTGCCTCGGATTTCAAATGGTCATCCGATAATGCTGGGGGTAATGATGTTACTCAACCAATGCAAGATATCATGGACGATAATTCGTGGAGGTGTCCGGCAGATTTTGATGAGGGAAAATGGGTTCGGCATCAAAAAAGCGAGGGGGTGAATTTTGAAAATATCAATGTACCTGGTGCAAGCGGATTTGTGTTGGATTTCATTTCAAAAAATAAAAATAAAACTTCAAGATTTTGTTTTGTTCATGAGGGTGATGTTTTGATTGGTATATCCGGCGGTGATTTTGATGGGAAGATTGGAAAAAATTCGAATGGTACGTCCCTTCGTGATGTCCTGCGAACTCTTGAATTTTAGTCTCTCGGTGTGCTGATGCTAATGCAGGTGGTGTCGGTGTTCGGGTAAGGTTATGTTGTGTTGTATTGTTAATTATTTTATTGATTTTAAAAATCGGAGTAAATTTAAATTTCGTGTAGGGGCGGATTGTGAGAAGTAAAAGATGCCCGAATTTGTAGGGTGGGTTTTATCATGAAAACTTTGAAGTATGGTTATATGTCATGGTTCTGGTTGGCAGGTTGTGTGGCTGCGAAGGAGTGCTCGATGAATGCGATTATGTGCTTGCTCTCGATAGAAAGAGGTAGATGGTTTTTAAGAAAAGTGACGCGATGCTGCTCGAAGTCAAGTTTTGATCTTGTGTTTAATGGATGAGCTGATTTGGTTGTGCTTCGAAAAAATAGGAAGAAAATTTCTTCCAAGACGTCACCTGTGGATAGACAATCTGAACACTAAACGATGCAATCACCCATCCGCAAAGGCGACAAACTAGAACACGGCGGCGAAGTCACCGGTGGCTCGCCATGGTTCGAGGTAATGGGCCGCCCCGTCGCCCGAAAAGGCGACGAGGCAATCTGCGAGCAGCACGGGCCAACCACGATTGACGAAGGCTACGCCAGACTCCCGGATCGCGATGGCAAGGAGGTTGCCTTCCATCACCACCGTTGCGTGTGCGGTTGCCGTCTGCTCTCGTCGCTCATGAATTTCAGTGTCGAGTAATGCCGGTCGACCTCTCCCCGGCTGGGCTCCCTGGCGGCTATCCACCCAAAATGCGTTTCCGGCCATGGGCTGCGGCGTGGTTCGTGTGCAATCTGCTTGGTCCGCTATGTGTAGCGCTTGCATGGCCGAACGTTGAACCTGCGCGTGGCCTCGCGTTCTGGAGCTGGATGATCGGGGTACCGAACGGTGTGTTCCTGCTCCTGCTCGGTTTTGCCCGATCAGGGTACGAAGTGATGTGGTATCGCACGTACTGGCGAAATCATCATCGCGACCGTTGGCTTGCGCGAAAAATTCGATTCGCGCAGCGTCCGCTGCACGTGCTCGACGCGGGCTATTGCTTGCCGCTGGCGGGCAAATCCCTTTCCGAAGCGCTGGCAGGCAAACAGCCGCTCCTGAAGATGCAGAGCGCCCGTCATGGCTCGGGCAAGGTCATGTGTAACCGCTTTGAGGACGATGATCCGCTGCTGCTGACAGGGTTGCCCGTAGCCAGTGAAGAGAAAAACGAGGACGGCGCCGCAGACGTGCCGATAGAGGTTGCACCGGCTGTCCAGATGATCCGCGTTGCCCTGGAACCGTTGATCGGCACTATTCAGGCGTTGACGCGATACGAAAAGCCTTACTGGCCGCAGGTACGCGTGCTGGCGGCGCCGGACGCCGCGGGACTGTACGTGGCGCGTGTCCGGGAAGCCTTGCAACTGGCGGCGCTTCCGCCGCTCGAGATCCAGTCCGCTCCCGCGACCGATGGCCTGCTGGTGGCGGATGGCTGGCTCGACGCGCGCGAGAGCCGTCCGCTCCTGATCGTTGCCGCAGCGTGGCATGACGCGGCCATTACCGAAGGCGGTGCCGAAGGTTGTGCCGCCCTGCTGCTCGATCCCGGTTACGTCAAGCTTCCTTCGAGCGTCCGTCACAAGGCTGCGCTGCATCGTCCCGTTCAGGCAATCGATGGTCAGGCTCAACACGGCTTTGCGAATGCCGCGATCTGGGGCAAAGCCAAGGCAGCATCGGTGACGCACGCCTGGATCGCGCGGCCGCTCGAGCAGTGTGACCGTGCCCTCGCCGCCGCTGGTTTTCAGGCCGCCTTGGGGGACACCGCACAGCATCGGCTCGATCGTATCGTCGGCAATGTGGGTGCCGCCAACGGCTTGCTGGCGATTGCTGCTGCCATTGAGGCCGGGGCGTCAGACAGCCCGCAACTGCTGATCGATGGTCTGCAGTCGGCCATCCTTCACGTGATATCCGCAGAACAATTCAACGTTTCCACGCATGACGACTCCCCAAAATAATTCGAGAAACAAGGCGCCCGACACCGTCGGCAGCAAGCCGGCTTCGGGGCGCGTGGCGATCTGGGGCATGCCGCTCGCAGCGCTTGTCCTGGCCATTGGCGCGCTGCTGTTGGTCTGGTTCGGGAATGACAGTCTTGGCATCGCAGATGGCGCACCTCGCATGCGGTTTTTGATCGGTATCCCGATTGCGCTGGTTGTCGTCGTGATCGCCCATCTGTTCGCGGTATCGACGGGCGCGTACGGCGGGGCGGCGAGGTGGTTCCGAGCCGAAACAGGAGACCGCACCAAGGCGATGAAGCCGCTCAGGTGCGATGCGCGGCTGCAACGCGTGTACGAGGCGCTACGCGTTTCGTACGGCTGGCGTTGGCGACGCCGCCTGCGCTGGCTGCTGTTGATCGGCATGGACGAGCGCATCGATCAGGTCGCGCCGGGACTCAAGCAGGCGGGCGTCATGCATGTTGGCGAAACGATCCTCGTGCACACCTGCCCGGATGGCGTCGATTCGGAGGAATGGCTCGGCCAGATCCGAAAGCTGCGCCGCCGGCCTATCGATGGCGTGGTGCATGTCGCTCGCGCACACGATATCGAGACCGACTTGCCGCGCAAGCTCGCAGGACTCGCCGCTTCGCTGGGGTGGGCGGCGCCGGTTGCTTTTCTGCACCCGGTCGAAGCGAATGGCAACCCCGCCGAACGCTTCGATGTGGTGGGGGCATTCATGCCGGATGTCGCGCGCCGGCACGCGACATCCGCAGCCGCACGATTGCCCGAACTGCTCGACGAGGTCGAGCACCGAACGGCGGATACGGGCGTGCGCCTGTCTACCTGGAATAACCGGGTGACTTGGCTGATGGAAATCTCGAAGTACGTCGGCGACCATGCCGCCAGGATCACGACGAACATGCGCATGCTTGCCGCATCGAACTGGTTGCGCGCGCCGTTGGCGGGCGTGTTGTTCGCTCCGGTTTTTCCGGGCACTGGCGCGGTGCCAATGCCCGTGGCTATTCATGGTGACGATACAGCGCTCGAGGCGGTGCCGATGGCCGAAGTGATGCGTGAGCAACCGCACGCCCTGCTGCCGGTGTGGCACCAGATTGCGTCCGCCATGCCGAACTATCGGGGGCGCCGCACGAGGTTGTACTGGCCCGATGCGCTTGCATGGTGTGTCCTGATCGGAGCCATCGCATGGATCGCACTGTTGGTGGTTTCCGGGCTGGGCAACCGGGCACTCGTCAACGAAGCGGAAGCAACCGCCGCCCAGGCGCTTGCGACGGCACCCGGAACGCCGCTCGCGTTGCGTGCGCAACTTGCGCTGCAGAATGAAATCGAGACGCTCGAATATCGTCGGCAGCATGGGGCACCGTGGTATCTGCGCGCGGGTCTGTCGCGTAACGGCGACCTCCTCGATACGCTTTGGCGGCCCTACCAGATCGTGGCCAGCCGTGATCTGCGTCAGCCACTCGCGCAAGCGCTGGAAAGGCAACTCGGATCCCTCTCGCAGGTGCGCGCGGACGAGCAGCAGAGCCATGCCGCCCGGCAGCGGGCGTACAACCGTCTCAAGGCGTACCTGATGCTCGTAATGCCTGCGCGCGCGGAAGCGCCGTTCCTCAAGGCACAGATGCTGGACGTCTGGCCTGCGCCCGCCGCTATGCAGGCGGGGGAATGGATCGACGTCTCGCGGCAACTCGCAGGATTTTGGGCCGATCATCTTGGCGCGCATCCTGAATGGCGAACCGATGCTTCGCAGACGCTGGTTACGCAGATGCGTTCGACGCTCGTGAGCCAGATCGGCCTCGCCGCCAGCGACGACATGCTCTATCGGCGCGTGCTCGAAGCGGCGCGCAACAAGTACGCCGACGTATCGCTCGCGACGCTGCTTGCGGGCGCGGACGCGCATGGCATGTTCACGACTACGCAGGTGGTACCGGGCATTTTTACGCGCGCAGCGTGGGAGCGTGTCGTCGAGAAGGCCATCGACGATGCGGTGAAAGGGCAGCATATCGAGGGCGACTGGGTGTTGGGCGATCAGGCGGCTGCCCAGGGCAACGCTGCTGTCGAGCAAGGCCTGATAGGCACGGCCCGAGCCACTATCGATGCCAGGCAAAGTGCCGACACACTGAGGAAGCGACTGCGCGACCGGTATTTCAAGGATTACACGGCCGCCTGGGCGACCATGCTCAACAGCTTCCAGTGGATTCGCGCCACCAGTTTTTCGGGCGTGATAGATCAGCTCACGCGCTTGACCGATGCGCAGGCTTCGCCGCTGCTCGCTGTCATGAGATCAGTGAAGTACCAGGGCGAGGCGGGGCGGCCCTCGCAGGCGCTGACCGATACGCTCATGCGCAAGGCGCGGGGATTGTTGACCGAAGGCAGCGACGCGGCTCAGCCGGCCGTAATCAATCCGCTCGACCGTTCGTTCGGCCCGCTGCTCGCGTTGATGGGCGACGCGATCCCGGCGCCCGCCAGCGGCAACGGGCAAAACGCTGCCGGACTAAACGCCGCCGCGTTCAGCGGCGTCAGCCTCTCGCGCGTCCTGACGGCCGACACCACCGTGCGTCTGAAGCTTCAGCAGATCCAGGCAAGCCTGGATGCGCAGGCGATGGCGCGATCGCTTGCACAGGCCGTATTCCAGGGCAAGCTCTCCAACCTTTCTCAGGCGCGCGACGACGCTGCGCTGACTGCCGCGAGCGTGGGCGCGCAGTGGGCCGGGTTCGGCCAGACGATGTTCGTGAAACCGCTCGATGCGGCCTGGGAAGCCGTTCTCCAGCCGGCTGCCGCAAGCCTGAACGATACGTGGCGTGCTGCCGTGACTGCCCCGTTCGAGACATCGTTTGCTTCGCGCTATCCGTTCGCGCCGACGTCGGCGGATGCATCTTTCGCGGAGTTGGGGCGTTACGTTCGGCCCGATGGCGGGTTGATCAACCGCTTTATCCAGATCGAACTGTCCGGCGTGCTCAAGCGGCAGGGCGATCAGTGGGTGCCGGACGAACTCGCGCCGACATCGTTGCAATTCGATCCGAAGTTCCTTGCCATGCTGCGGCTTGTCGGCCCACTCGGTGCACGTCTTTACTCGCGGGGCGAGGCAGGCTATCACTTCGAGTTGATGCCGCAGCCGTCACCGGACGTGACCCACACCGAACTGAGTGTGGACGGGCGTCGGATCGTCTACTTCAACCAGCAGGATGCCTGGACCCGAATGGCTTGGCCGGGCAGCGGGCTGAACGGCCACGCGTCGCTAACCTGGCAGGCGCAGAACGCCGGGGTGCGGATCGCGTTCGATGAGACAGGCGACTGGGCGTTCCTGCGGCTGCTCGAAAAAGCCCAGGTCCGGCCGCTCGACGATACGCGCTACGAACTGATATGGCGTGGCCGGCCGGATCGTGGCGCCGTGCACGTGTCGATGTTGCCGGAAGCCGTGAAGGCGATTCCTGCGTCGGCCGGCGAGCCCCTTGACAGCACGAAGCCAGCGTTGCGCTACGTGCTCCGCACGCAGGCGGGAGCCGGGCCGCTCGATCTGCTGAAGCTGCGTGGCTTTCGCATGCCCGAGCGCATTTTCGTAACAGGCCGTGCCGGAGATGTCTCCGGGCCACCCTCCATGCCGCCCTTGCCGCCGGAGTTGCAGCCATGACGTGCTTCGCGGCGGAAATTTCATATCCGGAACACGCCGATCGGTGTCTCGGCCATCTCTTTCGGAATCGGGAAGAGGCGCGTCACACGGGGCGCCTGCGCCCCGTCTCCCCTTGATCTCTCTCCGCCCCTTCTCTCCCTCCCGACATCGCCGTTCCCCGCCAACCGCCTATACTTCCGAAAGCTCAGCTTCCCGTCCCGATTTTGCAGACGGCATCCGCCGTCGTCACAACGGCACTCCGCATGTCCAGCATCCAGAAAAACCAGCCCAAAGCACCCCGTTCCTCCGTCGCGCAGCGGCTTGGCGGCGTGGCGCGCTCGCGCCGCACGAAGCGCGTGGCGATCGGTATCGTCGCGTTCCTGATCGTATTCGGCCTGCTCGGCTTCTTCGCCGCGCCGCCGCTGATCCGCCATGTCGCCGAACAGCAACTGAGCCGCCAGCTCGACCGCCCGGCCAGCATCGCGCGAATCGCGCTGAACCCCTACACGCTGCGGCTCGAGGCCGACGGCGTGCATATCGGCGAGCGCGGCGGCCAGGGCCCGTTCGTCGATATCGGCAAGCTCACCGTGCGGCCGGCGTGGTCGTCGCTGCTGCGCGGCGCGCCGATCGTCGACGAAGTGCGCATCGATGCGCCGCGCTTTCATATCGTTCGCTACGACGCGCAACGCTTCAATTTCAGCGATATCGTCGACAAGTTCTCGAAGCCGTCCGCGCCGTCGTCGTCGGGGCCGACGCGTTTCTCGGTGTCGAACATCCAGGTGACGAACGGGCGCATCGATTTCGACGATCGTCTGCTCGGCGCCGCACACACGATCGATCAATGGTCGCTCGGCGTGCCGTTCGTCGCCACGCTGCCGTCCAAGACGGACATTTTCGTGCAGCCCACGCTGAAGCTGCGCCTCGACGGCAGCCCGATCGCGATCGACGGCCGAACCAAGCCGTTCGCGCAGTCGCGCGAGTCGGAAATCAACCTGAAATTCGACGGCCTCGACGTGCCGAAGCTGCTGTCCTATTCGCCGGTCAAGCTGCCGGTGGCGGTCACGTCGGGCCGGTTGTCGAGCGACTTGGCCGTGCGCTTCTCGATCGACGACAAGGCGCCCGCGCTGCGCGTGTCGGGCACCGTCGATCTGGCCGATGCGAACGTGACCGATCCGGCCGGCCGGCCGTTGTTCGCCGCGCGGCAACTGCATCTGGCCGCCGCGTCGCTCGAACCGCTGCGCAATGTGCTGCATTTCAGCGAGATTCGCGTTGCACAGCCGGTCGTCACGCTGTCGCGCGATGCGGCGGGCGTGTTGAACGTGCAGAAGCTGGCGGCGTCCGAGCCGGGCGGCGCGGCCCACAAGCCGGCGGCCTCGCCGGCGAGCGCAGCCAGCGCCGCCGCCGTCGCAACCCAGCAAGCCGCCAAACCCCAGCCGCTCGACCTGACGATCGCGCGCCTCGCGATCGACGACGGCACGATCCACGTCAGCGACGCCGCGGTGTCGCCCGCGGCAGCGCTCACGCTGGCGAACCTCAAGACCACGCTGGCCGGCTTCACGCTGCAAGGCCGCCAACCGGCGAAGTTCTGGGTGTCCACCACGCTGGCGCAAGGCGGCGCGTTCAGCGCGGCCGGCGCGTTCAGCCTTGCGCAGCAGCAGGCGGGCGGCCATCTGACGCTCGATGCGCTGGCGCTGCCGGCGCTCGCGCCGTACCTGTCGGGCGCGACGTCGGCCAAGCTGATCGACGGCAAGCTCGGCGCTTCGGTCGATGCATTCGCCGATTGGTCGAAGGCGCCGTTCGCGGCGAACGTCGGGCCGAGCAGGCTGACGCTGAGCGCGCTGAAGGTCGGCGCGCCGTACGCGAAGGCGCCGGTGCTGGCGTTGCAGAAGGCGACGGTGAACGTGCAGCGCATCGACGTCGGCGCGCGCGACGCGCAGATCGCCAGCGTCGACGTGAACGGCTTCGCCGTGGATGCGGCGCGGCTCAAGAACGGCGAGATCGATCTGGCTTCGCTGGCCGCGCCCACGAAGCCCGCGCGGCCGGTGCCGGCTGCGGCGAACGAAGGCGGCAAGTCCGCCGCCGCTGCCGCCGCGCCCTGGCATTACCGCATCGGCGAGCTGAACCTGACCGATTCGAAGGCCGGCTTCACCGATCTGTCCACGCCGCACCCGGTCAAGCTGGCGCTTGCGCCGCTGCAGGTGAAGGTCGGCCCGATCACCGACGACTTGTCGAAGCCGCTGCCGCTCTCGCTGCGCACGACGCTGAACCGCAAGGGCACGTTCGCTGTGACGGGCGACGTCACGGCCACGCCGCTCAACGCCCACCTGCGCATCGACGGCAACCGGCTCGACGCCGCGGCCTTCGAGCCGTATTTCGGCGGCGCGCTGAACGCCACGATCGCGAGCGCGCTGCTCAATGCGAATGGCAATCTGGCCGTGTCGCAGAACAAGGCGGCCACCAAGGCCGCCTATCGCGGCGACGTCGCGCTGGTCGACGTGCGGATGCTCGACAAGGCCACGTCCGATCCGTTCGCGGGCTGGCGTTCGCTGGCGCTGTCGAACCTGAAGGCGAATTACGACAGCGCGCAGGGCGTGGATGTCGACGCCGCGCGCGTGACGTTCGCGAATTTCTACGGGCGCGTGCTGCTCGATGCGCAAGGCCGCCTGAACCTGAGCGACGTGGTGGCCAAGCAGACCGGCCCGGCGCAATCGCTGACGCGCGACGCCAGCGGCGCGCAGCCGGTGGCGCTGTCGCCCGGCGCGGCGAAGGCGGCGTCGGCCACGGCGTCGGCGGTCGAGGCAGCGAGCGCGCATCCGGCGTCGGACACGGCCGCGGCCAGCAATTCGGCGAGCGCGCCGCTGCCGGCCTCGGCGCCGGCGATCGTCAAGGCCGCCGAGCCGCCGAGCCAGCCGGTGCGGATGCGCTTTGGCGAACTGGTGTTGCAAGGCGGCCGCGTCACGTATACAGACAACTTCATCAAGCCGAACTACACGGCCGATCTGGTCGACATCCAGGGCACGGTGGGCGCGTTCGGCACCGAATCGCGCGACAGCGCGCCGGTGGACGTGGCCGCGAGCCTCGAAGGCAACGGCCCGATCTCGATCAAGGGCTCGGTGAATCCGCTGATCGCGAAACCGGCGCTGGACCTGACGGCCTCGGCGCACGGCATCGAGCTGACCAACCTCACGCCGTACTCGACCAAGTACGCGGGCTACCCGATCACGAAGGGCAAGCTCAACGTCGATCTGCATTACCAGCTCGCGGACGATCAACTAAGCGCCAACAACCACATCTTCATCGATCAATTGACGTTCGGCGATCACATCGACAACGACACGGCCACGCGGCTGCCGGTGCGGCTCGCGATCTCGCTGCTGAAGAATTCGCGCGGCGAGATCGACGTGAACATCCCGGTGTCGGGATCGTTGTCGAGCCCCGAGTTCAGCGTGGGCGGGCTGATCTGGCACGCGGTGCTGAACCTGTTGAAGAAGGCCGTCACGGCGCCGTTCTCGCTGCTGGCCAGCGCGTTCGGGGGCAACGGCGAGGAACTCGGCTACGTCGAATTCGCGCCGGGCCTCGCCACGCTGACGGACGCCTCGAAGCAGAAGCTCGACACGATCTCGAAACTGCTGGCCCAGAAGCCGTCGATCCGGCTCGACCTGACCGGCCGCGTCGATCCCGCGCGCGACCTGCCGGGCCTGCGCGAGGCCTATGTCGAACGGCTGGTGCGCGTGCAGAAGCTGAAGGGGGTGGTGGGGCAGGGCGAGAGCGTCGATCCGATGACGGTCAAGGTCGCGCCGGACGAATACCTCAAATACCTGACCGAAGCCTACAAAGCGGCCGATTTCAAGAAGCCGCGCAACCTGATCGGCATGCAGAAGACGCTGCCCGAAGCCGACATGAGGCAGGCGCTCGAGGCACACGCGCCGGCCGACGACGCGGGCTTGCGCGCGCTCGCCCAGCAGCGTGCCCAGGCCGTGCGGCAGTATCTGGACGGCAAGGTCGATCCGGGCCGCATGTTCATCGTCGCGCCGAAGCTCGACGCGAAGGGCATCGAGGACAAGGGCGCGACCACACGCGTGGATTTCGGCCTGAAGTAAGCGCCGACCGAAACGGGGCCGGAGCCAACCGGCTCCCCATGAAAAACGCCCGCGCATGCGCGGGCGTTGTCTTTTGCGGCGGCCAAAACCGCGCCGCTTGACCGCGACGCGCCGGTCAGTGCGCGCCGGCCGAGGCCGGTTCGCGCTTGGCGAGTTCCTTGCGCGCGGCGAGCGGAATGCGCGGGTCGTCCCAGGTGCTCAGCCATTCGATCTCCTTCGCCGTGAAGATCTGGCCGTGATTGCGCAGCGTGTATTGCAGCGAATCGATGATGTGGTTGCGGATGATTTCCGGCGTGCGCGTGTCGTCGAGCACGGAGCGGAACGCCTCTAGCGTGGCCATCGTCGGGCTCCGGGGGTTAGGGATAACCCGGTTATCGCACGTCAATAGTCGTTCGCCAAGCCGGAAAAAAATGTCCGGCGCAGGGGGCCGAACTTGCGCTTCAGCGCAGCAGGTTGCCGGCGGCCTTGCCGCGCGCCAGGATCCAGCCGTTCAACCCGGCGCACAGCACCAGCAGCGCGCTCGTCACGAAAAACACCGCGTGCAGGCCCACGTGCGCGCCGATCTGGCCGCCCAGCAGCGGCCCGACGAGCTGACCCGAAAATTGCGCCGATTGCAGGTAGCCGAGCACGCTGCCCGACGAATGCTCGTCAACGGCGTGCCGCACCAGCTTGGCGATCGACGGCAGCAACCCCGCCAGCGACATGCCCATCGCGCCGCGCAGCAGCGCCAGTTGCCACCAGTGCGTGACGAACGCCTGCGGCAGCATCACGAGGCCGGTCACCAGCAGGCAGCCGATGATGACCGGCCAGCCGCCGACGCGGTCGGCCAGCCCGCCGAGCCGCGGCGCGGTCAGCATGCTGCCGAACGCCGAGGCGGCCATCACGATGCCGGCGGTGCGCGCCAGATCGTCGTGCGGCACGCCGAGCTGGCCGATATACACGGTGATGATCGGCTCGATCGACATGTTCGCGAGCAGCACCATCATCGCGGTGAGCAGCAGCACGCCGAGCGCGGCGCGGCGGCCTGTATCGGCGCCGGCCGACGCGCCTGCGCCGGCGTTTGTGCCGCGCGCCGCCTTGGCGCGCACGTCGCGGCTGCGGTCGAAATCCTCGCGCACCAGCAGGATCGTCGCGGCGGCGGCCGCGGCGATGATCGCGCCGCCCACGAAGAACGTGCCGCGGATGCCGACCAGCGCCGGCAGGAAGCCGCCCACCAGCGGCCCCACCAGGTTGCCGGCCAGCGCGCCGGTGGACAGCACGCCGAGCGCCCAGCCGGCGCGCTCGCGCGGCGCCTGGGTGCCGACCATCACGATCGACGCCGATGCGTAGCCGCCGATCAGCCCGGCCGCGAGCCGCAGCGCGACGAGCTGCGCAATGCTGTGCGCCACGCCGATCAGCGACATCACCACCGCCATGCCGATCGCGGCGCGGATCAGCATCGGCTTGCGGCCGTAGCGGTCGGCGAGCCGGCCCCACAGCGGCGCGGTGATCGCCGTGCCGAAGAACGTGGCGCCGAACGCCACGCCCGACCATTGCACGACGGCGGCCGGCGACGTCACGCCGAGCTGCTCGACGTACAGCGGCAGGAACGGCAGCAGCATGCTGAGGCTGACCAGCGTGGTGAACGAGCCGAACACGCAGACGGCGAGATTGCGCTTCCAATAGCGCGCGTTGCGCTCGGCGTAGCCGCCCGCGCCGGCGGGCGCGGCGGTCGGTTCGGGGCGAGGGGCGGGTGCGGCGGCGGGATGGGACATGGGCAGACGGATCTCCGGGGCCGGTTAAAGGGGGAAGCGCGGCAAGCGGGCGCTCAGTCGCGGCGCGACGTGGCGGCGGCGACGATGTCGATCGCCAGCGCCAGGATCATCGCGGCGGCGCCGATCGCGAACAACATGCGGTAGTCGCCGCCGTTGTGCGAGAACACGAACGACAGCCCGTAGGCGGCCAGCGCCTGGAACAGCGCGAAGCCGACCGTGGCGGTGCGCCATGCCGGGTCGCGCTGCGCAGGATGATGCGCCAGCAGCTCGTGCAGGCGGCCGAGCATCAGCGGCACGGTGCCGGTCACGAACGCGCCCACCACGACACTCGACAGCATCAGCCACACGGGGCCCAGGCCGAGCGCCGGGATCGCCACGCCGCCGATTTCGAGCACGAACGCGAGCCGCAGCGCGTTGCCGAAGCCGATCCGGTCGGCGAGCGCGCCGGCCAGCACCGGCCCGAGCGTCGCGCCGATGCCGAACAGCACCCAGTATTGCGCGCCCACCTGCAGGCTCTGGCCGAGCCCGCGCGTCACGTAATCCACCAGGAAGATCATGTGCGGCACCCAGCCGGCCGCGTTCAGCGCGTATTCGGCGTAGAGCGCGCGCAGCGTGCGCGTCGCCTTGACGGGGCGATGCTGCACCGGCTTCGCGCGCGGCGCGGCCTCGCGCGGCCAGCCGCTCCAGCCGATCGCGGTCAGCGCCAGCGACAGCACGCCGAGGCCGAGCCACGCCTCCTGCAGGCTGCGTTGCAGCAGCAGCGGCACCACGGTGCCCGAGGCGATCACGCCAACCCCCACGCCCATGAAGATCACGCCGCTCGCCAGCCCGCGCCGCGACGCCGGCACATGCTGGAGCACCGTGGGCGCGGCCAGCACCATCAGCGCGCCGCCGGCCACGCCGGCCAGGAACCGCCACGCGAAGAACCAGCCGAACGACACCGGAAACGCGCAGGCCGCGAACGCGAGCGTCGCGAGCAGCATCATCGTGCGCAGCGTGGCGGTCACGCCGAATTTCGCGGCGGCCTGGCGGCCTGTCAGGGCGCCGGCCAGGTAACCGGCCAGATTCGCCGCGCCGAGATAGGCGGCGAGCGCGGGCGCGAACCAGTGCGCGTCGACGATCGCCGGCAGCAGCGGCGTATAGGCGAAGCGCGCCAGCCCGATGCCGATCAGGCTGGCGCAGAAGCCGGACAACGTGGCCCGGGCGACGCTCGCGCCGCGCGCCGCGCGCGTGGCGTGAGCGGAGGAGTCGGCGGCGCGGTGCATGACGCGGGTTCCTTCACTCGATTCGATAGCTGGAGGTTACGCGCGATCACTGATCCACAGAACTGAATTGTCGAGATAGGGGCTATCTGTCATTCAGATAGCTGTTATGCTGAATTCTCGTTTCCCGGTGCGCCGGGCGGATCGCTACAATCGTGGCGTCGATCATCCTTCGCGGCGGCACGGCCGCCACCAGATCATGGACCTGGCCGATCTCAAGACCCTCGAAGCCGTTGCCCGTCACGGCAGCATGAACAAGGCCGCGGCCGAACTGCACACCGTGCAGTCGAACGTCACGGCGCGCATCCGCGCGCTGGAAGACGAACTCGGCGTGACGCTGTTCCAGCGCCATGCGCGCGGCGTCACCGTCACGCCTGCCGCGCAGCGGATGCTGCCGTTCGTCGGCAAGATCGCGCAGTTGGTGTCCGAGGCGCGCGCGGCGGCCACCGACACCGGCGAGCCGTCCGGCACGCTCACGCTCGGCACGCTCGAAACCACCATGGCGCTGCGCCTCTCGCCGCTGCTGACCGAATTCGCGCGCACCTGGCCCGACGTGCGGCTGGTGGTCAGTTCGGGCACCACCGCGGGCCTCATGCAGGACGTGATCGATTACCGGCTCGACGGCGCGTTCGTGGCCGGGCCGGTCAAGCATCCGGCCCTGTATGTCGAGCCGGTGTTCGCCGAGGAACTGGTGCTCGTCACCAGCCCGGCGATCCGTTCGCTGAAGGAGCTGGCCGGGCAGCGCGATCTGAAAACCGTGGTGTTCCAGGCCGGCTGCTCGTATCGCCAGCGGCTCGACGCGTTCCTGGCCGGGATCGGCGTGGTGGTGGCCAAGCCGCTCGAATTCGGCTCGCTCGACGCGATCGTCAACTGCGTCTCGGCCGGCGTGGGCATCACGCTGCTGCCGAAGGGCGTGGTGGCCGACGCGGCCACCTCGGGCGACGTGGCGATCCACCGGTTGCCGCGCGAGCTGGCGCATGTCGAAACGATGTTCGTGCGCCGAGAGGACACCTACGTGTCGAGCGCGATGACGGCGTTCCTCGAGATGGCCAAACGCATCTACCGGCAATCGAAGCTGCCGCCGGGCCGTGCGCGGCGCGCGGCGGAGCCGCAAACCACGGCGGCTTGACCGCCCGGCGCGGCCGGCCGATTACCTCCCATGTAATTGGCCGGCTGCGCCCGCGACCCTAAGCTGGGTTCATCGCGCGGCAACCCCGCCACGCGACGAACCCAGGAGCCACCATGTCTCACTTCCCCGTTCATACGCTCGCCTCGGCCCCGCCCGCTTCGGTCGCCGCCCTCGAACAGTTGCACGCCGCGTTCGGCACGATTCCCGCGATCGCCGGCGTCATCGCCGGCTCGCCCGTGTTGCTCAACGGCTTCGTCGGCCTGTTCGCCAACGTGCACGCCGGCAGCTTTTCGGAAGCCGAAATCCAGACGCTGCTGCTGACCAACGCGGTCGCCAACCGCTGCGAATGGGCCGTGGCGTTCCATAGCGTGCTGGCGCTGCAACAGGGCGTGCCGCAGGCCGAGGTCGACGCGATCCGCGCCGGCGGCGCGCCCGGCGATGCGCGCCGCCACGCGCTCTCGACGCTCGCGCGGCGATTGATCGAAACCCGCGGCCGCCTCGGCGACGCCGAGCTTCAGCGCTTTCTCGACGCCGGTTTCGCGCCCGGACAGGTGCTCGAAACGATCGCCGTGGTGGCCGCCTCCACCGTCACGAACTACACCGGCAGCGTGGCGCAGCCGCCGCTCGATGCGCCGTTCGACGCCCATCGCTGGCACGCCCCGGCGTAAGCCGGTATCGTGCGGGCATCGCTTCGCAGGACTGACCGATATGGATCTCGCCGCTTCCACGCCGACGAAACGCCCGCCGACCGCGCTCGGCGACCTGCTGCGCCATTGGCGCGACGTGCGCGGCGTGAGCCAGCTCGACCTGTCGTACGAGGCCGGCGTGTCGCAGCGGCAGATCAGCTTCATCGAAAGCGGCCGCAGCGTGCCGGGGCGGCAGACGCTGCTCGATCTCGCGCAGACGCTCGACGTGCCGCTGCGCGAACGCAACGGCCTGCTGCTGGCCGCCGGCTACGCGCCGCTGTTTCCCGACACGGTGTGGAATGCGCAGGAGATGCAGGCCGTGGCGCGCGCCGTCGACCGGATGCTGCGGCAGCACGCGCCGTTCCCCGCGGTCGCGATGGACCGCTACTGGAACGTGCTGAGCACCAACGCCGCCGCGCCGCGCTTCTTCGGGCGCTTCGTCGATCTGGCGGCGCGTCCCGCCCCGCGCAACCTGCTCCATCTGCTGTTCGATCCGCACGGCCTGCGGCCCTTCGTGCACGACTGGCCGCAGGTGGCCTGCGCGATGCTGCAACGCGTGCAGCGCGAGGCGGTGGCGAACGTGGTGGACGACGGCACGCGGCAGTTGCTCGATGCGTTGCTTGCGTATCCCGGCGTGCCGGCGGATTGGCGGCTGCGCAGCGCGCCCGCACAATCCGCGGCGATACCGGTGATTCCGATCGGCTTCGAGATCGACGGCCGCGTCGTCCAATACTTCTCGATGGTGGCGACCGTCGGCACGCCGCAGAGCATCGCCGCACAGGAGCTGCGCATCGAGAGCATGTTTCCGGCCGACGACGACACCGAGGCCTGGCACCTCGCGCAGATGGCGGAGTGAACGGCGCGCGTCGCGCGCCGTGAGCCGCCAATGACAACACCCCGAAGGCCGGACTCGCGTCCAGCGCTTCGGGGTGCTCGGTCACTTCAGCGGCCTGGCTTCAGCCGCGTATCGGCGCAATCCGCTCAGGCCTTCTTCTGCAGACGGAACGCGTGCAGCAGCGGCTCGGTGTAACCGCTCGGCTGCTCGCGGCCTTCGAACACGAGGGCCGTGGCCGCCTTGAACGCGAGCGATTTGTCGAAGTTCGGCGCCATCGGCTGGTAGCTCGGGTCGCCGGCGTTCTGCTTGTCGACCACGGCCGCCATGCGTTCCAGCGTCTCGCGCACCATCTGCTCCGACACCACGCCGTGACGCAGCCAGTTCGCGATGTGCTGGCTCGAAATACGCAGCGTCGCGCGGTCTTCCATCAGGCCGACGTTGTGGATGTCCGGCACCTTCGAGCAGCCGATGCCCTGATCGACCCAGCGCACCACGTAACCGAGAATGCCCTGCGCGTTGTTCTCGACTTCGCTGCGGATCTCGTCTTCGCTCCACTCGGCCTTCGCGACGACCGGAATCGTCAGCAGGCCGCTCAGCAGTTCGTCGCGCAGGCTTGCGAGATCGGTCTTTTCGAGTTCCTTCTGCACGGCTTGAACGTCGACTTCGTGGTAATGCAGCGCGTGCAGCGTGGCCGCGGTCGGCGACGGCACCCAGGCGGTGTTCGCGCCGGCCTTCGGATGCGCGATCTTCTGTTCGAGCATCGCGTGCATCAGGTCCGGCATCGCCCACATGCCCTTGCCGATCTGCGCGCGGCCGCGCAGGCCGGCCGAGAGGCCCGCCAGCACGTTGCTGCGCTCGTAGGCCGAAATCCACTTGCTCGACTTGATGTCGCCCTTGCGCATCATCGGGCCGGCTTCCATCGAGGTGTGCATTTCATCGCCGGTGCGATCGAGGAAGCCCGTGTTGATGAACGCCACGCGTTGCGACGCCTGCGCGATGCACGCTTCGAGGTTCACGCTGGTGCGGCGCTCCTCGTCCATGATGCCCATCTTGATCGTGTTGCGGGGCAGGCCGAGCAGGTCCTCGATGCGCCCGAACAGCTCGCTGGCGAACGCCACTTCGGCCGGGCCGTGCATCTTCGGCTTGACGATGTAGATCGAGCCGGTGCGCGAGTTGAGCTTGTGGGTACGGTCGTGCAGCGCGCACAGCGTGGTGACGACGCCGTCGAGAATGCCTTCCGGAATCTCGTGGCCTTCCTGATCGACCACGGCCGGGTTCGTCATCAGATGGCCGACGTTGCGGATGAACAGCAGCGAGCGGCCATGCAGCGTGACGGTGTCGCCGTTCGTTCCGGTGTACTGACGGTCGGCGTTCAGGCGGCGCGTGAACGTCTTGCCGCCCTTCGTCACTTCCTCGGTGAGGTTGCCCGCCATCAGGCCGAGCCAGTTGCGATAGAGCTGGACCTTGTCGTCGGCATCCACCGCCGCGACCGAATCCTCGCAGTCGATGATGGTGCTGACGGCCGCTTCCATCAGCACGTCCTTGACGTGCGCGGCGTCGGTCTTGCCGATCGAATCGTTGGCGTCGATCTGGATTTCGAAATGCAGGCCGTGGTGCTTGAGCAGGATCGCCGACGGCGCGGCGGCGTCGCCCTGGAAGCCGATCAGTTGCGCCGGATCCTTCAGGCCGGTGGTGCTGCCGTTCAGTTCGACGAACAGTTTGCCGTTCTCGATGCGGTAGCTCGTGGAATCGGCGTGCGTGCCGTGTGCGAGCGGCGCGGCCTGATCGAGGAAGCGGCGGGCGAAGGCGATGACCTGCGCGCCGCGCTTCGGGTTGTACTGGGCCGAGCGTTCGGCGCCGTTCGATTCGTCGATCGCGTCGGTGCCGTACAGCGCGTCGTACAGGCTGCCCCAGCGCGCGTTGGCCGCGTTCAGCGCGTAGCGCTGGTTCGACAGCGGCACCACGAGCTGCGGGCCGGCCTGTTCGGCGATCTCGAGGTCCACGTTCGCCGTGGTGGCCTTCGAGCTGGCCGGCGGCGGCACGATGTAGCCGATGCTTTCGAGGAAGCTGCGATAGGCCTTCAGGTCCGACACCGGGCCCGGATGCTCGCGGTGCCACGTATCGAGTTCCACCTGCAGGCGGTCGCGCTCGGCGAGCAGCGCGCGATTCTTCGGCGCGAGCTCGTGCACGAGGGACGCAAAGCCGCGCCAGAAGTTTTCCGCCGCGATGCCGGTGCCCGGCAGCGCTTCGGTTTCGATGAATTGCGCGAGATGCTCGGCAACGCGAAGGCTGTCGCGCTGGGTCATGTCCGTCATGGTCTGCTCCTGATTGAAAAATCGGGTGGGGCGCCGCGGTCGGTCGGTGGGAAGCGGCGGCGCTGCGTCTCGAGGCGGGCCGGGGCCGCTCAGGCGAGGGCGGCGGCGCCGGCCTTCGCGATCTGCGAATCCTCGGCGGGCTTCACGCCGGACACGCCGACGGCGCCCACCACGTGGCCGTCCACGATCAGCGGCACGCCGCCTTCGAGCGTGGTCAGGATCGGCGCGGTGACGAAGGCCGTGCGGCCGCCGTTGACCATGTCTTCGTAGCCCTTCGATTCGCGGCGGCCCAGCGCCGAGGTGCGCGCCTTGCCGATCGAGATTTCCGCGCCGATCGGCGCGCAGCCGTCGAGGCGCACCATGCCGAGCAGATGGCCGCCGTCGTCGACGACGGCGATCGATACGGCCCACTTGTTGGCTTCCGCTTCGGCGCGCGCGGCGGCGAGAACACGGGTTGCGTCTTCAAGGGCGATGAACGGCTTGGTTTGCATATTGAAGATTCCTGTCTGGATATGTACGGTGTCGGCGCATTCGGCATACTGCGGACTGCGAATGGATTGGGCGCGGCGTTCCGGGCTGCGCGGCGATCCGTTCGCCAGGGTCACGACAGCAGGTCGCAATCGGCCCACGCTCTGCAATGGGGCGGGGGAAACGCCTGCGTTTCTGCGTGATGGATGATTCTATCGCGCTGCGATTCATGTCTGTGATGGATGTTATCCAATGGCCGGTACAAGGACTTTTTACTTTTTGTTATGGAATTCGAATCCATGACGCGGCAAGTCCGGTAGCAGCCATTCGGCGTCAGCCCGATTTCCCGTTGTTTTCCCGCTGCTTTTTCCCCAACCCGGCGCTTTCATGCGCTGATCGTTGCCGCCTTGCCTTCGCCGCGACAAAGACAGGCCATACTGTGTCCACCGGCTGGCCGCGCTGAGCCGCATCCGCATCCGGCAACCGATTCGACCGGGAGGTCAACATCATGGAAAACGATCAGGCAGCGCATGGCGGCACCACCGGTACTGGCGCACCCGAATCGCTGCTGGCGCTGGCCGACTATCTGGAACGCGCCCTCGACAAGGCCACCAGCGTGGTGATGATGCGTCACGCGCCGAACGTCTGTACCGTGTACCTGGGCGATCCCGCCGAACCACGCGAAGAATTGAAAAAGATCGGCACGCTCGAGGTGGCGCTGGCCGACGACATGCTTGGTTTGACTTCATCGGGCGGCAACGACATTCGAATTGGCGATCAGCCTTATCGCTTCGTGCGCAGCTTTACCCAGATCGACGGCATTGCGGCCGTGGTCTTTTCTGCATAGGAATGATTGAACGGCGATTCAAAACCGTCTATCGCGTGCCATCGATTCCTTTAAAACGCTTTCAATTTCGGGCACGTCGCGCCGGGTGCCGCCGCCGTTGATTCGCATCGCAAAGAAAACCGCCGTGGCCGATTCGATTGGCGCATGCTTCATGCCAGGAATCACGGGCAAATGCGGCGCATCGCACACCGGATAAATACGCCGGATGTTAGCGTAT
The DNA here is from genome assembly GCF_017104645.1 of Burkholderia sp. Ac-20379. Classification (GTDB taxonomy): domain Bacteria; phylum Pseudomonadota; class Gammaproteobacteria; order Burkholderiales; family Burkholderiaceae; genus Burkholderia. Next base: position 26,135 of record NZ_JAAGPF010000005.1, on the reverse strand, counting down.
GGCGTTTATCAAGCGTTATACTGCCGGCGAGCAATGACGGGATTGCTCGACCGTATCAATTGCATCTAAAAAAGGGAGTCATAAAATGGCAGAAAATTACAAGGCACTGAAGGCGCAACTCGACGCTCTCCAAGAGCGCACCGAAGCCGCGCGCGTTTCCGAACTGGAAGCCGTGATCGCGCAAATCCGCGGCCTCGTTGCCGAATTTGGCATTACTGAAGATCAGATTTACGGCCGCAAGCGCGCCGCGAAGTCCGGCAAGGCCGCCAAGCCTGCCAGCGCCGTCGAAGCGAAATACCAGAATCCGAAGACCGGTGAAACTTGGTCGGGCCGTGGCCGTGCGCCGCTGTGGATTCGCGATGCAAAGAATCGCGATCGTTTCCTGATCGCGAAGTAAGCCGAGTAAAGGCATGGCCCGCGCATCATTGCATGATGCGCGAGGTTTTCCGGTGAGCCGGGAAACTGGAGCGCCTTTGTCGCGTTCCCCGCACCGGCCGTTCGCGCCGGTGTTCTTTCATTGATTCGGCGCGATGCCGCTTTAAACCGGCTTCATTGCTCGACGGCCATGTCTTTCCAGTGAAGCCGGCCGCGCAGCGGGTTTGCGCGAAAGTCGCTTGATTCCCCGAAACCAAAACATCGAACCATCCTTCAGGCGATATGCGCCGCCGTTTCATCGATGCGGGGCGCGAAGTGCGGCCGATTCAGCGAACGCACCCGACCGAGCAAGTCGGCGCAGGCGTGCTTCGCATCCCAAGCCATGAACGACGAGCGCGATGTGTACCCGGGGCTGGAGCCTGTTCCTTCTCGACGGATGTCGCGTGCCGCGTGTCGATGGCCCGTTCGCCATGCCGTGCATTCGAAATGGACGCGTGCGCAGGAACGAGCGCGCCGAACATCAGAACGCGGTACTGCCGAGCAAACATCGACATGAGACGAATGAGCATGATGAAGTGATTTATTGGCATTAAATAACTCTATTCGGGCGCCTAAACTAGCTTCACCGTCACAGCCGTGACGAGCCAGTCGAACCCAAACCCGAAGCAGGAGAACGCACCATGTCCCGTCTGTCCACGATCGCCCCCGCCGATGCCACCGGCGCCACCGCCGACGTGTTCACGAAGATCCGCAAGGCCGTCGGCAAGGTGCCGAACGCCTACGCGACGATCGGCACCCATCACCCGGAAGCACTGGCGGCCATCCTCGGCCTCGACGCGATCCTCGCCGGCGGCACGCTGACGAAGGCCGAGATCGAAGCGGTCAAGCTGGCCGTCAGCGAAAACGCCGGCTGCGATTACTGCCTCGCCGCGCATACGCTGGCCGGTAAGTTCGCGGGCCTGTCGCCCGAGGCGATGCGTCAGGTGCGCGCCGGCCAGCCGACCGGCGACGCACGCCGCGATGCGCTGGTTCGCTTCGTCCGCATGCTCGTGACGACGCGCGGCACCGTGCCGGCCGATGCGCTCGACGCGTTCCTCGCGGCCGGCTTCACCGAGCGGCAGGTGATCGAAGTGAACCTGGCGATCGCCGCGATCACGTTCACGAACCTCGTGAACCGCAGCAACGATACGACGCTCGATTTCCCGGCCGTCGCCCCGATCGAAGCTTGAAGCCGCGCGTCAAATGAAACGGGCCGGGGCACGTGGACTGTTGTCCACCGTGCCCCGGCCCGTTAGCGACCGCTTACTTCCGAGTTTGCTGGCTGCCGGCTTATTGCCCGCGCTGCGCGAGGCCGGCCTGGATCAGTTCGGTCAGCAGGCCCGTCATGCCTTCGGCATGTTCGGCGGCGCGCTTCTGCAGGTCGGCCACCAGCTCGACGTTGAGCTTGCAGGCAAACGGCACGAGGCCCTGCGCCTGTTCGAGGCGGCGGCGTTCGCGCCGGTCCAGCGCTGCCGAATCGACCGCACCCTTGCCGAAGGGCGACGAGCCCGTCTGCTTCAGCGGGTTGGTCAGCTTCAATGCCTTGTTCTTTTCGAGATCCGTCTTCTTCATTGCCATCGTCGGCACCACACTCGTTCGTTCAAATGGGTGCGATTGTACGCATCGGCGGGGCGCTGCGGCGCGCTTGATCGCGCCGGGCAATTCAAAAAGTAAATCTTTTTGCGCATAAACCGTGCGGGGCGGCGCGATTCCGGCGCGCGCGGCGCGGCGGTGCGGGGATGACGGCTACAATGCGGCAGCCCGGAACCACGACCCACACGAATCCCGCATGACCCAAGCTTCCCGCGCGTATCTGCTCGGCCCCTTGCTGAAAGGGGTGTCGCGCTCGTTCTACCTGACGCTCGCCGTGCTGCCCGCCGGCATGCGCGATCCGATCGGCCTGGCCTACCTGCTTGCGCGGGCGGCGGACACGATCGCCGACACCTCGCTGCTGCCGCCCGCGCGGCGTCTCGAATGGCTGCTGTCGCTGCGCGCGCAGACCAACGGCCAGCCCGACGACGTTGCGTTGCGCACCATCGCGGCCGAGGTGGGGAGCCAGCAGACCGAATCCGACGAGAAGGTGCTGCTCGAATCGCTGGGGCCTGCGCTCGCGATTCTCGGCCAGCTCGACGAGACGGATCGCGCCGCCGTGCGCGGCATCGTCACGACGCTCACCGAAGGCATGGAGTTCGACCTCGTCACATTCCCCGACGAAACCTCGGGCCAGCTCGCCGCGCTGCCCGACGACGCGGCGCTCGATCGCTATACGTACATGGTGGCCGGCTGCGTCGGCGAATTCTGGACGACCATGACGCTCGTCCACCAGCCCGGCAAGCTGCGGCGCGGCGGCGACGAGATGAAGGCGCTCGGAATCCGCTTCGGCAAGGCGCTGCAACTGACCAATGTGCTGCGCGACGCCGCCAAGGACGTGCGGATCGGCCGCTGCTACCTGCCGCTCGACCGGCTCGACCGTGCGGGCATCGCGCCGGCCGACCTGCTGCGCGACGACGCTTCGCGGCTCGCGCGGCCGGTGATGCTCGACCTGGTGCGCGTGTCGCTCGGCCATTTCCGTGCGGCCATCGATTACACGTTCGCGATTCCGCCCACCGCGATGCGGCTGCGCCTCGCCTGCATCTGGCCGATCGTGATCGGCCTGCAGACGATGCGGCTGCTGGTGGAGAACGACGCGTGGCTTGCGCCGGGCCGCGCTTCGAAGGTGCGCCGCAACGATGTCTACAAGCTGATCGCGTGGTCGATTCCGCGCTCGCTGTCGAACCGCAGCCTGCGCCGCTGGTTCGACGAGCTGCTCGCCGACATCGAACGCGCGCTCGACGCGCAACCGGCCGCGCGCTGACGCCGGCCGCCGCCGGGCCGAACGCGGCCCGGCGCATCCTCCGATTCCTCCCGCTTGCGAGCGTTCGCCTCGAATTTTTCCGATTTTTTTGAAAATCCTTCAATAACCGGCCCAATTATCAATATCGGGCGCTGGTTTCAGAATGGGCCTCAGTTCTTCTTGCCCAGGTGGACCCATGCGACTCGATCACGCGACGATCGTCACCGACGACCTCGACGGCGTGTGCCGTTTCTTCGCCGAGGTGGCCGGCCTGACGCGCGGCCCGCGCCCGCCGTTCGCGGTGGACGGCGGCTGGTTCTACGCCGAAGGCCGCCCGGCGATCCACGTAGTGCGGGCGACGCAGCCGGCGATGGCCGGCCGCGGCGTGCCGCGCATCGATCACGTGGCGCTGCGCGTCGACGACAGCGACGCGTGGGCGGCGTTGACCGCGCGCGTGCGGCGCCACGGGCTGCCGCATCAGGTGGCCCGCGCGCCGCTGTCGGGCGAGCTGCAGATGTTCGTGCCGCTCGCGCCCGGTGTGACGGTGGAGTTCGTCACGGCGTTGCAGGAAGAACCGGCCCGGTGCGCCATCGCACCCCTTCATTCCGCCACGAGCGACATCGACCATGACGATCCTCAGTAATCCAGATCTTTTCAGCCCCGCCACGCTGGCGGGCCGCGATACCGCGCATCGCATCGTGATGGCGCCGATGACGCGCGCCCGCAGCACGCAGCCCGGCGACGTCCCGAACGCGACGAACGCGCGCTATTACGCGCAGCGCGCCTCGGCGGCGCTGATCGTGACCGAGGCCTCGCAGATCTCGCCGCAGGGCAAGGGCTATTCGTTCACGCCGGGCATCCACAGCGATGCGCAGATCGCGGGCTGGCGCGGCGTGACCGATGCGATCCATGCCGAGGGCGGCCGCGTGTTCCTGCAGCTCTGGCACGTCGGGCGCATGTCGCATCCCGATTTCCACGGCGGCGCGCTGCCGGTGGCGCCGTCGGCGGTGCCGTTCGACGCGCAGATCTGGAAGGTCGATCCGGCCACCGGCGCGGGCGCGATGGTCGATTGCCCGACGCCGCGCGCGCTGCGCATCGACGAGATCCGCCAAATCGTTCAGGACTACCGGCAAGCGGCACGCAACGCGATCGCGGCCGGCTTCGACGGCGTCGAAGTGCATGGCGCGAACGGCTATCTGGTCGATCAGTTCCTGCGCACGCTGTCGAACCGGCGCACCGACGAATACGGCGGCTCGCGCGAGAACCGCCTGCGCTTCCTGAAGGAGGTGGTGGACGCGATCGCCGACGAAATCGGCGCCGAGCGCACCGCGATCCGTCTCGCGCCGTTCCTGACCGCGCGCGGCATGGCCTGCCCGGACATCCTGCCGACCATCCTGGAAGCGGCCACGTTCCTGCAGGCGCGCGGCATCGCCTATCTGCATGTGGTCGAGGCCGATTGGGACGACGCGCCGCAATTCACCGAAACGTTCCGCCGCGAGATCCGCGAACGTTTCGCACGACCGATCATCGTGGCCGGCAACTACGACGTCGAGCGCGCGAACTGGGTGCTCGGCCACGGCTACGCCGATTTCGTCGCGTTCGGCCGCCCGTTCATCGCGAACCCCGACCTGCCGTATCGGCTCGCCAACGGCCTGCCGCTGGCCGAGCCGGACGGCGCGACGCTGTTCGGCGGCGATGCGCGCGGCTACACCGATTACCCCGCGCTCGCGCGCGAGGCCGAGGCGGCGCGCTGAGCGCCTGCCTTCCCGTGAACCAATCTTCAAGGAGGGACTTTCGATGACATTCGACGGCAAGCAGGTACTCGTGGTGGGCGGCAGCTCCGGCATCGGCGAGGCGGCGGCGCACGCGTTCGCGGCGCGCGGCGCGGCCGTGACGATCGTCTCGCGCAACGCGCGGAAGCTGGCCGAGAGCGCGGCGCGCATCGGCCACGAGGTGCGCACCGCCGCGCTCGACATCACCGACGACGACGCGGTGCGCGCCTGGCTCGACGCGGCCGGCGCGTTCGATCACGTGGTGGTGTCGGCTGCGCAGACGGCCACCGGCCCGGTGCGCGGGCTCGACCTGAAGGACGCGCAGGCGGCGATGGACAGCAAGTTCTGGGGCGCCTACCGCGTCGCGCGCGCGGTGCAGGTGCGCGAGGGCGGCTCGCTGACGTTCGTGTCGGGCTTCCTGAGCGTGCGGCCGAGCGGCGCGTCCGTGCTGCAGGGGGCGATCAACGCCGCGCTCGAGGCGCTCGCGCGCGGGCTGGCGCTCGAACTCGCGCCGGTACGCGTGAACACCGTGTCGCCGGGGCTGATCGCCACGCCGCTGTGGTCGAAGCTCGACGCGGCCGCGCGCGAGAAGCTCTACGAGGGCGCGGCCGGGCGGCTGCCGGCGCGGCGCGTCGGCCAGCCCGAGGACGTCGCGAACGCGATCGTCTATCTGGCGTCGACGCCGTATGCGACCGGCTCGACCGTGCTGGTCGATGGTGGCGGTGCGATTGCCTGAGTGAAGGCGAAGACGCGTGGCGTGGGTTCGACGCGATCCGTCGAACCCGGCGCGCATCGTGCGTTGCTGCCCCTTCGGCGTCGCCAAACCGCCAAACCGCTGATCCTTCGAGCCGCGGGCATAAGCCGCGTTACCATGCCGATGCCGCGCGCGCCGCACCGTCGCGTCGCCAGCGGCACCGGCACCGGCACCGGCATCACAGGCACCCGGCGCACCGGCCGCGCCACCCTCGACCCTCATCGCATCCCGCATGGACAACCTCGGCGACATCCGTCTCTTCGTGGAGGCCGCGCAGCTCGGCAGCCTGTCGGCGGCCGGCCGCAAGCTCGGCCTGTCGCCGGCCGCGGCCAGCGCGCGGCTCGTGAAACTGGAAGGCGCGCTCAGCACGCAGATGTTCGAGCGCTCCACGCGCAAGCTGCGCCTGACCGACGAGGGGCGGCTCTATCTCACGCATTGCCAGCATGCGCTGCAGACGCTCGACGACGCGCGCGCCGCGCTGCAACTGGGCCGCGCCTCGATCGGCGGCGCGCTGCGCGTGTCGGCCACTTCCGATTTCGGCCGCGTGGTGCTGCGCCGCTGGCTCGACGCGTTCAACGATCGTCATCCGCAGGTGGCGCTCACGCTGGTGCTGGCCGATTCGCTGTCGAACCTGCTGCACGACGACATCGATCTGGCGATCCGCTTCGGCGTGCCGGCCGACAGCGCGATGATCGCGCGCCGGCTGGCCGACAACCGGCGCGTGCTGTGCGCGTCGCCGGCCTATATCGCCGCGCGCGGCATGCCCGCGCATCCGGACGAACTGGCTGCGCACGATTTCATCCTGTTGCGCTCGGCGGCCGGCGTGGCCAACCAGTGGACGTTCTCGCGCGACGGCGAGACGGTGCAGTTCACCGCGCCCGCCGAGCGCGCGCGTCAGACCAACGATGGCGCGCTGGCCCGCGAATGGGCCGTGGAGGGGCGCGGCGCGGTGATGAAGTCGATCTGGGATGTGGGCGCGGATTTGCGCGAGGGGCGGCTCGCGCTGCTGCTGCCTGAGTGGCGCTGCCCGGATCTGCCGGTGCACGCGCTGTTCCAGCGCAGCCAGTATATGGCGCCGCGCGTGCGGGCGCTGCTCGATTTCCTGACGGAGCGCTTCGGCGAGGCCGCCGCCGAGATCGCGCCATTCCTGCGTTGAGCGCGCGTCCTGCGCGCCCGGCGCACGCCGGCGAGACCCCGGCGGCCGCTTACTTCGTGACGGCGAACAGCGTCAGGTTCATGAAGATCTTGAACGCGTAGCCGAGCGTCACGGCGCCGGCCACGCCGCCCGCCCAGAGCAGGATGAACCACACCCAGCCCGGCAGGCGGCGCGGGCGTGCCGCGCCGGTTTCAGTGGTGGTAGTAGTGGCTGTCTTCATGGCGGATCTTGCCCCGGAATACCCAGTAACCGAGCGTCGTGTACGCGATGATGATCGGAATGATCACCGCCGCGCCGACCAGCGTGAACATCTGGCTCGAATGCGGCGCGGCCGCTTCCCAGATCGTGACGCTGCGCGGGATCGCATACGGGAACAGGCTGACCAGCAGGCCGATGTAGCCGAGCGCGACGATCGCGAGCGCGAGCACGAAGGGCAGCGTATCACGGCGCGCCCGGATCGCCCGGTACATCCACACGCCGCACGCCACCACCAGGAACGGCACCGGCATCAGGTACACGAACAGCCCCGAACCGAACCAGCGCTGCGCCACGGCCGGCTCCTGCAGCGGCGTCCAGATGCTGACCACGCCGATCATGCCGAGCAGCACGATCGTCAGCGGCCACACCACGCGGTGCAGGCGGCGTTGCAGATCGCCTTCCGTCTTCGCGACCAGCCAGCAGCAGCCGAGCAGCGCGTAGGTGGCGATCAGGCCCAGGCCGGTCAGCACCGAGAACGGCGTGAGCCAGCCGAACGCGTCGCCGGCGAACTGGCCGTTCTGCACCGGAATCCCTTGCAGATAGGCACCCAGCGCGATGCCCTGGAAGAACGTCGCGCCGGCCGAGCCGCCGATGAACGCCAGATCCCACAGATGCTTGGTGCGGCGCGCCTTGGCGCGCAGCTCGAACGACACGCCGCGGAAGATCAGGCACACCAGCATGAAGATCAGCGGCAGGTAGAGCCCCGAGAGCACCGTCGAATAAACCATCGGGAACGCCGCGAACAGCCCCGCGCCGCCGAGCACGAGCCAGGTTTCGTTGCCGTCCCAGACGGGCGCGACGGTGTTCATCATCAGGTCGCGTTCCTTCTCGTCGGGAAAGAACGGGAAGACGATGCCGATGCCGAGGTCGAAGCCGTCGAGCACCACATACATGAAAAGGCCGAGCGCGATGATCGCTGCCCAGATGACGGTGACGTCCATGATGGTTCCTTGTGCGGGTTCTGTCGGGGCGGTGCGGATCAGGCCGCGTCGATCAGTTGATCGGGCGCGGACAGCGGGCGGCGGCCGGAGTGATCGCCGTGGCCGTCGTGGCCGCCGGGCGTCGCATCGGGCAGCGCCGGGCCGGCGTTGATCAGCTTCAGCAGGTAGTAGATGCCGGTGCCGAACACCAGGAAGTAGACGCACACGAAGGTCAGCAGCGACAGCCCGACCTGCTGCGTCGTGAGCGGCGAGGCCGCGTTCGCGGTGCGCATCACGCCGTACACCACCCACGGCTGGCGGCCGGCTTCGGTCGTGATCCAGCCCGCCAGCAGCGTGATGAAGCCGGTCGGCCCCATCACCAGCGCGAGCTTGTGGAACCAGCGCGCGTCATAGAGCCGGCCGCGGCGGCGCAGCACCCAGCCCGCCAGCGCGAGGCCGATCATCGCGAAGCCGAGGCCCACCATGATGCGGAAGGTCCAGAAGATCAGCGTCGAGTTCGGACGATCCTCGGGCGCGAAGCTCTTGAGGCCGCGAATCTCGCCGTCCCAGGTGTGCGTGAGGATCAGGCTGCCGAGGTGCGGCACCTTCAGCGCGTAGTGCGTGGTCTCGGCCTGCATGTCGGGGATGCCGAACAGGTTCAGCGCGGTGCCGCCGTGTTCCGTGTCCCACAACCCTTCGATCGCGGCGATCTTGGCCGGCTGGTACTTGAGCGTGTTGATGCCGTGCTGGTCGCCCACCACCGCCTGGATCGGCGCGAGGATCAGCAGCAGGCCGAGCGCCATCGAGAACATCGTCGTGACGGTCTTGTCGCGGCGGCCCTTGAGCAGGTGCCAGGCGCCCGTGGCGGCCACCACCAGCGCGGCCACGATGAACGCGGCGATCGCCATGTGCGCGAGGCGGTACGGGAACGACGGGTTGAAGATGATCTTGAACCAGTCCACCGGCACGATGCGGCCGTTGGCGATCTCGAAGCCCTGCGGCGTCTGCATCCAGCTATTGGAGGCGAGGATCCAGAACGTGGAGATCAGCGTGCCGACCGCCACCATCAGCGTCGCGCCGAAGTGGGCGCGCGGGCTGACGCGGTTCCAGCCGAACAGCATGATGCCGAGGAAGCCCGCTTCGAGAAAGAACGCGGTCATGACCTCGTACATCAGCAGCGGGCCGGTGACCGCGCCGGCGAAGCTCGAGAAGCCGCCCCAGTTGGTGCCGAACTCGTAGCTCATCACGACGCCGGACACGACGCCCATGCCGAACGCGACAGCGAAGATCTTCGACCAGTAGAGACAGAGGGTTTTGTAGTGCGCCTGGCCGGTTCGGAGCCAGCGGTATTCGAGCACGGCGATGAAGCTTGCGAGGCCGATGCTCAGCGCGGGAAAGACGATGTGGAACGAGACAGTGAAGGCGAACTGCAGGCGGGCCAGATCCAGTGCGGAAAGAGCGGTATCCATGAGCGTGTGACCGATGCGTGCGACGGCCGCGGGCGGGTGCCGGGCGGCCCTCCCGTCGCCGCGCGATACGCTGCGGCATCGGGGATGAACGCAGTATCGTGATCGCGACTGGCCTGCGAAATGTGCCAACTCGTCGCACTTCGACCGAACCAATTCCTTGTTTCCGATCAATATCGGGATAAGACATTGATAAGCATCAAATTTTTGAAACGGCGCGCGGTGCGGCAGGGGTGCGGTAGCGCGCCGCACCTGCGGCAATCGACCGCTGAGACGCGCAGGACGCCCGATTCGCCGTCGTGGTGGCGCATGGAAACGATTTTCCGCGCATGAAACCGGAATGGCGCGGTTTGGCGCCGGCCATGGCGTTTCGATTGGCCGACGCGCATGTTGCAATTGCCCTTCACGCCTGCCACACGCATTGCCTTCGTTGGCTGTCCGAATATTTCTTCGCATTACCGGGTAATCGAGGCCAGACCGCGCGGCGCGGTTTCGCCATCGCGCGGTCACGAATGTAACGACCGGCAAAAACCCTGCGCAGACTCGTAACTGAAGCGCTGACGCACGCGAGTAGCGTCTCGGACATCGACAACCGCGGGGCGGGACGGCCCGCGTTTTCCGGAGCGTGAAGTGAGCAAACTGAAAATCGTGCTCGGCGTCGCGGCGCTTGCCGCCGTGACCGCCACGAGTGCCGCGCATGCGGCGCGGGTGGGGGTGTATATCGGCCCGGGCTGGGGGCCTGGGCCTTATTGGTATCCGCCGCCCGTCTATTACGCGCCGCCCGTGGTGGCGGTGCCGGTGGATCCGGGCCCGCCGCCCGAATACGTCGAGCAGGGCCAGCCGCCCGGCCCGGCGCAGCCCGAGCAGGACGCCGGCGCGCCGCCGCTGCAACCCGGCTATTGGTACTACTGCAACGCGTCGAAGCATTACTACCCGTATGCGAAGACCTGCGCGTCCGGCTGGCGTGAAGTGCCGGCCCGCCCGCCGCAACCCTGACGAGGCCCCCATGACATTCGAGATTCGGACTTGCGGGCGCTGGGCGCTCGCGGCGGCGGGCGCGGGCCTGCTGAGCGCCTGTGCGGTGGTGCCGCCCGGGCCGAGCGTGATGGCCCTGCCCGGCACGGGCAAGACCTTCGATCAGTTCCAGGTGGACGACGGCAACTGCCGCCAGTACGCGACCAGCCAGGTGGGCGGGGTGTCGGCCAATCAGGCCGCCACCGCCAGCGCGGTGGGGAGCGCTGCGATCGGCACCGCGCTCGGCGCGGCGGCCGGGGCGGCGTTCAATGGCGGGGCCGGCGCCGCAGTCGGCGCGGGCGCCGGGCTGCTGGCCGGCAGCGTGGTGGGCGCAGGCGCGGCGCAAGGCTCGGCCTACGACGTGCAGCGCCGCTACGACTACGCCTATATGCAATGCATGTACGCGGCCGGCGAGCGCGTGCCGGTGCCGGGCCGGGTGCGCGGCGGAAGCTATGGCGCACCGCCTCCCGATAGCTATGGCGGCGCGTACGGCGCCAATCGCGGCTACACGCCGCCGCCTCCGCCGGACATGCCGCCGCCGGACTGACCCGGACTGACCGCCCGGCGCGGCTTATCCCAAACGGCGCAATGCACCCGAAACGGGCATTGCGCCGTTTTTGTCTGGCCCGATAGTTACGAAATTAAGCAGCGGTTGCGGACTCGTTTCGACCCTTCCGGTTGCTCGCAATCGTTTCACGTAATTCTTTTCTCATTACGGAATTTTAGGGTGGGTGAAAATGGGAATAAATTTCAAGCGACGAAAATGATACAAAGTTTCAGGCTGGAATTTCTTGGTGAAACGTTTGTATGGATCATGTCTTTTTCGATTTTTCGGCGCAACTTCGAAAGTAATTGTATGTGCAACCAATCGCTACCCGGTTGAACCGGGACGACGCGGTAAGGCATTTGCCGGGGAACGGTTGGATAGGCGAAAAAATTACTCACTAAAACTAGGTATTTGATCAGACCCTTTCAATTTGTCTGAACACAGACATTGATCATGCTCAAATTATGAACGGATAGTGCGCTATAACGAGTCATGCGAGCGCCGATATTGAGGGTATCCGCGCGCAGGCACATCTCGTGCGCCAAGTTGAGTTCGCCACGCAACGCGGTAGCTCACGGCGTCCGGTCCCGTTCCGGAAGTCAATGTTTCAGTTGGTAGGCGCTCGCCAATAGATATGAAGAATTCGGGCGATCTGACTTATTTCGCAAGACTTTTGGGGAAACGGGGAAATCGACATTGAGGCCCCTTCGCAATTGCGCTACAGATTATTCGCGATAAGGTATGGGAAAATCCTGAACGATCGATTACTATTTTTTAATTGAAATTTTTCCGAGAGATCCTTCGCTAAATGGAAGATTTATCAATACATCCATTGAAGCTGGCCGGCCTGACCACGCGGCTGTTTACGCGTGTCGTCGATAGGCCCCTGCGCGACCTCGGTTTCGCGCTGAGCCAGGTTCCCGTTCTCGGCCTGCTGAAAGCAGCAGGCGCGCTGTCGCAAGCCGAGCTTGCGCGCCGCATGCAGGTCGAGCAGCCCAGCATGGCGCAACTGCTGAACCGGATGGAGCGCGACGGCCTCGTCTGCCGCGTGCCCGATCCGGAGGACAAACGCAGCCGCCTGATTTCCCTGACCGACGACGCCGCCCGCAAGCTGCCGGACGGCCGCGCCGTGCTCGAAGAGGCCGGCCGCGTCGGGCTCGACGGCTTGAGCGACGACGAGTGCCGTCAGCTCGCTCATCTGCTTGGCCGCGTCAACGCAAACCTCGAGCGCGCCACGCATGGCGACGGTCTGCCGCGTGAGCTGAACCTGTGCTGCGAGGTCGAAACCACGGCCTGATGCGAGGCTGACGGCGGTACCGAGGGGCGGCTCCGCCCCTTTTTTTCGCTTCGCTGTGCGTTGGCCGGGACGAACCCCGCCAGCCGCGCGGCGAATTGCGTACACTCGGATCCTTCCTATCCCTTGCGTCGGGCTCGCCGGCGCCATTCCGAGGACGCCCCCCATGATCGATTTACGCAGCGATACCGTGACGCGCCCGAGCCAGCCGATGCTGGCTGCCATGACCGCCGCCGAAGTGGGCGACGACGTCTGGGGCGACGATCCGACGGTCGCGCGGCTGCAGGCCGTCACGGCCGAGCGCGCCGGCAAGGAGGCCGGCCTGTTCTTCCCGAGCGGGACGCAGAGCAACCTGGCGGCGCTGATGGCCCATTGCGGTCGCGGCGACGAATACATCGTCGGTCAGCAGGCGCACACCTACAAGTACGAAGGCGGCGGCGCGGCCGTGCTCGGCAGCATCCAGCCGCAGCCGCTCGACAACGCGCCCGACGGTTCGCTGCCGCTCGAGCGCATCGCCGCCGCGATCAAGCCCATCGACCACCACTTCGCGCGCACGCGCCTGCTCGCGCTCGAAAACACGATCGGCGGCAAGGTGCTGCCGGCCGGCTACGTGGACGACGCGACGGCGCTCGCGCGCAGCCGCGGGCTGGCGACGCATCTCGACGGCGCGCGCGTGTGCAACGCGGCGGTGGCGAGCGGCAAGCCGCTCGACGCGCTGTGCGCGCCGTTCGACAGCGTGTCGATTTGCTTCTCGAAGGGGCTGGGTGCGCCGGTCGGCTCGGTGCTGGTGGGCAGCCGCGCGCTGATCGACGCGGCGAGCCGCTGGCGCAAGGTGCTCGGCGGCGGGATGCGTCAGTCGGGCGTGCTCGCGGCCGCGTGCCTCTACGCGCTCGATCATCACGTCGAGCGCCTGGCCGACGATCATGCGAACGCCGAGCGGCTGGCCGCGGGCCTGGCGCGGATCGGCGAGGTCAAGGTGCTGTCGCAGGCCACCAACATGGTGTTCGCGCAGTTCCCCGAAGCCGATTGCGTCGCGCTCGAAGCCTGGCTGAAGGAACGCGGGATTCTGACGCAGATGCTGTATGCGTCGCGTTTCGTCACGCATCGCGACGTGTCGGGCGAGGACATCGATACGTTCGTGGCGGCGGTGGGCGCGTTTTTCGCGCAAGCGCGCCGCGCTTGAGCAGGTGTCGATCCGTTGAGTTCGCTGCACGTGCGGCCGCCGGATGGGCGGCCGTTTTCTTTTCAGCGGCAGCACTGTTCGCCATGTCAGCCGGTTCCGAATCGGAGAATCGGACATCGGCGCAAATTTCAAATCGCAACTAACGGTCTAACCGACAAGCCGCTTCGAACGAACGCGCGGCGAGCCGCCGCGTAAACGGCATGTGGCCCGGCGTGCCGGGCCACATCGTCAAGCCATCCAGCCGCTTTCAGGCCAGTACTTGAATCTCGATCAGGTGAGTGCCTACTTCGCCGCAACCGCGGCAGCAGCTTGCGAAGCCTGCGCCGCCTTCGCCTGCAGCACGGCCTGCGCGACGCGCTCGACGAACTCGCGCTCGACGCTGACCACCGCCTCGCGCTTGCCCTCGGCCGTATCCACGATCAATTGGTAGGTGACGTCCTGCGAGATCCACGCCAGGTAGCCGACCACGGCCAGCATCACGCCGATCACGAGCCCGGCGCTCGATCCATATACCGCGCCGGCAATCACGCCGGCCACGCCGATCAGCGAAATGCCGACCGGCACGATGCGATCCTTGTTGACGGTGACGACGCTGGCGTCGCGGATATCGCGCAGCGGAAAGACTTGCCCTGCGCTCGACAGCCCGTTGCGCGTGACGGTGACGCCGCGATCGTTGAATGGGTTTTCCATAGTGTGAAATACCGAGCGGAAAACGGGGAGCGTAGCAGAATTCCCGCCGCACTTGCCCGAATCGGGGGCACGACGGGATGACGACGATCAGGAAACCTGAACGTCGCGGGCCGGCAAAACTGCGCTCAAATCAGCGAAGCGCCATCTTCGAACAGGCGTCCCGGGATGTGCGAGGCGACCGCTTCGGCGATCTGCACATCGGTGCTTTCGGCGGGAACGATCTGGCGGCGGGCGGGCGCGTCGAGATGCATGGTCCATTCGACGAGCCGGTACGGCCGGCCCCATGGACGCTGCATGGCCACCGACACGCGGCAGCTCTGAACCGGAAACGCGTGTTCGCGCGTCAGTATCGTGGGCAGATTGCTGAAAACAATATCTTCGATCATCGTTTCCTCCGGTCCTGTCTTTCCCGTTGGCGATGGCCGCCGGGCACGCGGGCAAAAAAAAGCCGCCGGTGCTCAGGCGGCCAACAGGGGGGGTGAGAGGATGCTCTCAATCCAGAATTAAATGAAACTTAAAAGCGGCCAAAAAAAAACGTCCCGCCGGAGCGGGACGTTCTGCCGTAGTGCTTCGCGGGAAAAGCGAATGCTTAGAACTTGTGGCGGATACCGACGCGAGCAGCGACTTGGTTCTTCGAACCCGTGCCCGACGTACCGAAGTAGCTCGTCGACGAACCGATCTGCGCTTGCACGCCACGGCCCGAAGCTTGCTGGTACACGGCCAGGGCGTAGACGTCCGTACGCTTCGACAGTGCGTAGTCAACCGTACCGTTGACTTGGTTCCAGTGGTACGACGCGTTGCCTTGCTGCGCGCTCGTGTACGTGTAGCCCACTGCGCCCGACAGAGCCGGCGTCAGAGCGTACTTCGCGCCAGCTTCGTAGGCGTTGTACTTCGTGCCGTTCGCGTTGATCGCGCTGAATTGCGTGTTCGTCCACAGCAGCCATGCCGTTGCCGGGCCCCAGATGTAACGGCCACCAACGCCGAACGTACGCAGATCCTTGACCGTGCCCGCCGTGCCCGTCGAGATGTTGGCGATGGCCGTCGAGAATGCCGGGGTCGACAGTGCCGGGAAGCGGATGTCCGTGTAAGCCGCGCCGACCGAGAACGGGCCGTTCGCGTAGTTCGCGCCGAAGCTGTATGCGCGCGACGAACCCGTCGTCGAGCCGACCGTCGGCGAGCCTGCGAAGGCGCCAGCTTGGTTCGAGAAGCCGTACAACGCGCCGAACGTCAGGCCGTAGTAGTTGGCGCTTTGGAACTTGACCGAGTTGTTGATGCGGCTCGAGGTCAGTTGGTCGATGTCGTTGACGTGGTAAGCGTAGTTACCGACGACCGTGTTGCCACCCGTCGAGTAGTTCGAACCGAGGATGTCGGTCGAGAACGAGTACTGACGGCCGAACGTGACCGTGCCCATGTCGTTCTTCGACAGGCCGACGTAGGCTTGACGGCCGAACATCGCGCCGCCTTGGCCCAGCGTGCCGTTGCTGCTGTTGAAGCCGTTTTCGAGCACGAAGATTGCCTTCAGGCCGCTGCCCAGGTCTTCCGTGCCCTTGATGCCCCAACGGCTGCCTTGAGCAACGCCGTCGTCGTACTTGAAGTTCTTGGCCGAGCCGCCGGTAACCGAGCTGTGGTTAACGTAGCTGATACCTGCATCGATCACGCCGTACAGCGTGACGCTGCTTTGTGCGTGAGCGGCGGTAGCCGTTGCGGCCAGGACGGCGGTGGTCAACAGTTTCTTGTTCAAGACAATCTCCGAGCGAAATTAGGTGTGTGCGGTTCCGGGCTCTTGAAGGCGTTTGGAAGGAACGGAGCGGACTTTACATGCGGGGGGGCGCAATGAATGTGACAGCGATTGTCATAATTCGCTTTTGTAGCGCCCGCACCACAGCAGACAAATAGCCGGTTGCACCTGCAACCGATATGACGAATCGGTTTTAGCTTTTCGCGGCCCGGCATCGATGCAGATGACGAACGCTTGGTTGGAAGCCGGCCCCGCGAATGCGACGATGCGCTGCTAATTCAGCGCAATTCAATGCAAATCGACACTAAAAGGGGATGACATGCCGCGTTTGACCAATCGATTCGCGCAGTTCGCGAGGTTCGCCGCGATGGGCGGCACGCTGATGTTTGCCGCTGCATCGGCCGCCTGGGCCGACGGCGCGCCGTTGAAAATCGGCACCATGAGCGGGCCGGACGCGCAAATCTGGAATGAAGTGGCGAAGGTGGCCGGCCACGACGGCCTGCAGATCAAGGTGATCGAATTCAACGATTACGTGCAGCCGAACGCGGCGCTCGATTCGGGCGATCTCGACGCCAACGGCTTCCAGCACCAGCCGTTTCTCGACAGCCAGATCAAGCAGCGCGGCTACAAGATCGTCAGCGTCGGGCTGACCTACACGGCGCCGATGGGCTTCTATTCGAAGAAGCTCAAATCGCTGAAGGACCTGCCGGACGGCGCGAAGGTGGGGATCCAGAACGATCCGTCGAACGGCAACCGGGCGCTGCTGCTGCTGCAGAAGTACGGCGTCATCAAGCTCAAGCCGGGCGCGGGCGTCAACGGCGTGAACGCCACGCCGCTCGACGTCGTCGCCAACCCCAAGCACATCAAGCTGGTCGAGCTCGATTCGGCGCAACTGCCGCGCGCGCTGCCCGATCTCGACGCGGCGTCGATCAATACCGATTACACCGTGAAGGCCGGGCTGACGCCCACCAAGGATGCGATCGCGATCGAGGATCTGAAGGGGCCGTACGCGAACCTGATCGCCGTGCGCACGCAGGATCGCGACAAGCCGTGGGTGAAGAAGCTGGTGGCCGCCTACGAGTCGGACGACGTGCGCAAGTTCATCGACGCGAAGTTCGCCGGCGCGATCGTGCCCGCGTTCTGAACGGCAACCGCCGCAAGGCGGCCGAGATGCCAAAACGGCCGGCAGGCGCTTCGCGCGCCTGGCCGGCCGTTTTCATTGGGCCTTGGGCGGAACCGCCGCGGCTTCAGGCCGACAGCAGCGAGCCGGTGCGGAACGGCGTGGCGCCGGCCACGCGGGCCACTTCCATGCCGGCCGTGGCGAAGCGCACCACCTGGCGCGCGTACAGCACGCCGCGCACGCTGGCCTTCAGCGTAACGACGCGGTCGGTCAGCGGATCGACTATGTCGGCGATCTCCTGGCCCGGCTCCACGACGATGCCCACCGGCGTGCGGAACACCAGCACGCCCGACACCGGCGCCACCAGCGGCTCGACGCCGGCCAGCGGCGTGGCCGGATGCGCCAGCGGCGGCAGCGGCGCGGCCGTGCCCTCGATCGTGCCGCGCTGCGTCAGGTAATCGACGATGGCCTGCGCGTCGCGCTCGGCCAGTTCCCACGACACGTCGCGCTCGCTGCGCAGCTCGACCGTCACCGAAATCGCGCCGTTCGGGATCGGGAAGCGGCCGCCGAAGCGCTCGCGCAGTTCCGACCAGCAGAAGCTGTGCACCTCGTCGAACGGGTTGCCGACCGAGTTCAGCGCGAGCAGCGAGGCCTGCGAGCCAAGGTAGCGTGCGAGCGGTTCGACGTCGGCCCACAGATCCGGGTTCGTATACAGATGCATGACGGCGTCGTTGTCGCAGTGCAGATCGAGCACCACGTCGGCGTCGTAGGACAGCCGTTGCAGCGCCAGGCGCTGCGATTCCAGCTCGGTGCGCGGCTTCTGCTCGGCCAGCGCCTCGCCCATCGCGGCGCGCACGGCGGCCAGGTTCTGCGCCGCGTCGGCCGTCAGCCGGCCCTCGATGCGCGGCATCACGAGCGCCGCGAGATCGTGGAAATTGCGGTTGAAGTTCTGCATCGTGTTCAGCTCGAAGCGGCCGAGATGGTCGCCGAACACGTGCTGGGACAGGCCGATCGGGTTCGGCACCGGCACCACGACGATCTCGTCGCGCAGCTTGCCGGCCGCCTCCAGCGCGGCGAAATGGCGGCGCAGCAGCGTCGCGACCAGCATGCCGGGCAGTTCGTCGGCGTGCAGCGACGACTGGATGTAGACCTTCTTCCCGCTGCGCGGACCGTAATGGAAGCTGGTGATGTGGCGCTCGGTGCCGAGCGTGGGAGAAATCAGCGGATGGGTCAGCGTTTGCATGATCGGGGGGCGGGCGGCCGGGGCCGCCGCGGGTTCCGTTCGGGACGAGGAAACGACGATTGTACGTGGGGCGCGAAAAAAGCCCGGGGAAGCGCCGGAAGCGGCGGAGGATCGGGACGCGCGCGGCGGGCGATCGGGCGCGCAGGCGCGCCGCGCGAAAACCGGCCGCCGCAAAGCACGACGGGCCCCGCAGGGCCCGTCGAATGCCGCGGAATGCCGCGAGGCGGCGGGGATTACTTGCCGTAGACGTCGAAGTCGAAGTACTTCTTCGCGATCTTGTCGTACGTGCCGTCCTTGCGCATCGCGGCGATCGCGCCGTCGATCTTCGTCTTCAGATCGGTGTCTTCCTTGCGCAGGCCGATGCCGGCGCCTTCGCCGAGCGTCTTCGGATCGTCGATGTCCTTGCCGGCGAACTCGAAGCCCTTGCCGCGCGGCGTCTTCAGGAAGCCGATTTCAGCTTGCACGGCATCCTGCAGCGCTGCGTCGAGGCGGCCCGAGATCAGGTCGGCATAGACCTGGTCCTGGTTCTGGTAAGGCACGACCGTCACGCCCTTCGAGGCCCAGTAGGTCTTCGCGTACGTTTCCTGGATCGTGCCCTGCTCGACGCCCACCGATTTGCCCTTCAGCGAATCGGCCGTCGGCAGCAGCTTGGTGCCCTGCTTGGCGACCAGGCGCGTCGGCGTGTTGAACAGCTTGGCCGAGAAGGCGATCTGTTCGGCGCGTTGCGGCGTCATCGACATCGACGACAGCACGCCGTCGAACTTGCGGGCCTTCAGGGCCGGGATCATGCCGTCGAAATCGTTTTCGACCCACACGCACTTGGCGGCGATGCGGCGGCAGATTTCGTTGCCCAGATCGATGTCGAAGCCCACCAGCTTGCCGTCGGCGCCCTTCGATTCGAACGGCGGGTAGCTGGCGTCGACGCCGAAGCGGACCGTCGACCAGTCTTTTGCGTAGGCGCTGCCGGCCGAAACGGCGAGCAGGGCGATGGTCAGGGCCGCCAGAACTTTTTTCACTATGACTCCTCGTTGTACGTGGTTTGCGCGCGGTCGTGCCGCGTTTGCGCTCCGCCCGGCATGGCTGCCGCCGAGCTTGACTGGATAAAACGCCCGGCCGATGTGGGCGAGCGTTCGGTAAACATTATCAAGACAAAAAACGCCGTGGGTTCTTAGTAAAAGCCCGAATAGCGAGGGCGCTGCGGCGCAGCCGGATTTTTATTGATATTTCCGCAATAACGTAAGGAAGCTTTCGGCCGATGCTGCGAAAAATGATGGAAATCGGCGGGCGCGAGCGTGTTTAGTGGGGGCGCATCGATGTGCGCGTCGGATCAGCCGAGCGTGTCGGCCGCCGCCTGCTTCAGACACGCGATGAACTGCGTGACGGCCGGCGTGGGCAGCAGGTCGCGGCGCGACAGGATCGACAGCTCGTAGGCCGGCAGCGTTTCCTCGAGCACGGCGGCGCGGATGCCGAGCGGCGCGACCATGTCGGCGAGCGGCTTGGTGAAGCAGCCGATCACGTCCGAGCGCGACACCAGCCCGAGCGTGACCGAGAACGACGACGGCGCGCGCAACAGGCTGCGCGGCAACGGCAGCCCGTGCGTGGTGAACATCGACATCATCACGCTGTGCGGGAAATCCTCGGCGTCGACGGTGACGATCCATTCGGCGTCGAGCAGGTCGGCCAAGCTGCGCGCCTTCGCGAGCGGATGCCCGGCGCGCATCACCACCACGAACTCGGTGGACAGCAGCGGGGTTTGCACGAACTCGCGGTCGAGCGCGGGCAGATGATGGATCGCGGCGATGTCGAGCGTGCCGTTGCCGAGCTGCGTCAGCGCGTTCGGCACCGTCACCTCGGTCAGATGCAGATGGACGTTCGGCATCGTCGCGCGGAACTTCTGCACCGCGCGCGGCAGCGCGGTCAGCGCGATCGACGGCATGGTGCCCACCGCCACGCGCCCCGACAGTTCGCCCTTCACCTGCTCGACCGCCTCCACCGCGCGCCGCATGTCGCCGAGCAACTGTTCGGCGCGCGGCAGCAGCGCCTGGCCGCAGGCGGTCAGTTCCACGCCGCGCACGCTGCGCACCAGCAGCTCGGCGTTGAGCGCCTGCTCGATCTCGCGGATCGTGTGCGTGATCGCCGGCTGCGTGACGCCGAGCTCGCGCGCGGCGGCGCGCAGGCTGCGGTGATGCGCGGCGGCGACGAAGGCTTGCAGTTGCGCAAGGTTCATGGGGTTGCGGATACGGGTCATCGGGTGGTCCGGAAGAAGCGGCAGCGAAAGCGAAAAGCCTTATGCGCAAGAAATTGCGTCTTGCGCCACAATCGCAACGGTATCAAATCCTGGCCCGCTCGCCGCCGGGCATCGTGCGATGCGCGCATCCGGTTGCGGCCGCATCGATGCGATGCGCGCCGGCGCGGGGCATGCCGGGTTTGATGCGCTGCGCAAAATGCGTGTCGCCGCGAGACATCGTTTCGACATGCAGCCTCGCTAGGCTGGCTCGCACACGGTGCGGGCCGCAGAGCGGGCGCAGCACTGGTCGCGGCCCGGAAGGCGTTAGTTTTTTCGATGCGCCGCGATCAAATAATCCAATTTCCGCTCGCGAAAACGAGCCGTTAGTATTCACAGACCCTAAGCAGTACCCGGTTCCTCCTCCCCCCACGAGCCGGGTCGACGAGCGTTTGCGATCAAGGAGAATACAGATGTCGAATGAGTCGAAGTGCCCGTTCAATCACACGGCTGGCGGTGGTACGACGAACCGCGACTGGTGGCCGAACCAGTTGAGCCTGAAGATCCTCCACCAGCACTCGAACCTGTCCGATCCGATGGACGACGGCTTCGACTACGCCGAGGCGTTCAACAGCCTCGATCTCAACGCCGTGAAGGCCGACCTGCGCGCGCTGATGACCGTGTCGCAACCGTGGTGGCCCGCCGATTTCGGCCACTACGGCCCGTTCTTCATCCGCATGGCCTGGCACAGCGCCGGCACGTATCGCACGGCCGATGGCCGCGGCGGCGCCGGCGGCGGCCAGCAGCGTTTCGCACCGCTGAACAGCTGGCCCGACAACGTCAGCCTCGACAAGGCCCGCCGCCTGATCTGGCCGGTCAAGCAAAAGTACGGCCGCAAGATTTCGTGGGCCGACCTGATCGTTCTGACCGGCAACGTCGCGCTCGAATCGATGGGCTTCAAGACGTTCGGTTTCGCCGGCGGCCGTGCCGATACGTGGGAACCGGACGAAGACGTCTACTGGGGCACGGAAACCACCTGGCTCGGCGACAAGCGCTACACCGGCGACCGCAACCTCGAAAATCCGCTGGCCGCCGTGCAGATGGGCCTGATCTACGTGAACCCGGAAGGCCCGAACGGCAACCCCGATCCGCTGGCCTCGGCGCGCGACATCCGCGAAACGTTCGCACGCATGGCGATGAACGACGAGGAAACCGTCGCGCTGATCGCGGGCGGCCACACGTTCGGCAAGACGCACGGCGCGGGCGACGCCTCGCACGTCGGCGTGGAGCCGGAAGCCGCGCCGCTCGAACAGATGGGCCTGGGCTGGAAGAGCTCGTTCGGTTCGGGTTCGGGCGCCGATGCGATCTCCAGCGGCCTCGAAGTGATCTGGACGTCGACGCCGACCAAGTGGAGCAACAACTTCTTCTGGAACCTGTTCGGCTACGAATGGGAACTGACCAAGAGCCCGGCCGGTGCGCATCAATGGCAGCCGAAGGGCGGGATGGGCGCGAACAGCGTGCCCGATCCGTTCGACAAGGAAAAGCGCCGCGCGCCGTCGATGCTGACCTCGGACATCGCGCTGCGCGCCGATCCGGCATACGAAAAGATCTCGCGCCGCTTCTTCGAGAACCCGGACGAGTTCGCCGACGCGTTCGCCCGCGCCTGGTACAAGCTGACCCACCGCGACATGGGCCCGCGCGCCCGTTACCTCGGGCCGGAAGTGCCGAGCGAGGAACTGCTGTGGCAAGACCCGATCCCGGCCGTCGAGCATCCGCTGGTCGACGAGCAGGACGTGGCCGCGCTGAAGGCGAAGGTGCTGGCGTCGGGCCTGTCGGTGTCGGAGCTGGTGTCCACGGCGTGGGCCTCGGCCTCGACGTTCCGCGGCTCGGACAAGCGCGGCGGCGCCAACGGCGCTCGCGTGCGCCTCGCGCCGCAGAAGGATTGGGACGTCAACCAGCCGGCGCAACTGGCCAAGGTGCTCGACGTGCTGACCAAGCTCCAGGGCGATTTCAACGCCTCGGCCGCGGACGGCAAGCAGGTGTCGCTGGCCGACCTGATCGTGATCGCCGGTAACGCGGGCGTCGAGCAGGCCGCCCTCACGGCCGGCTTCAAGATCACGGTGCCGTTCATCGCCGGCCGCGGCGACGCGAGCGCCGAGCAGACCGACGTCGAATCGTTCGATGTGCTGGAGCCGATCGCCGATGGCTTCCGCAACTACGAGAAGGCCAAGTACACGGTGCCGGCCGAGAAGCTGCTGGTCGACAAGGCGCAATTGCTGACGCTGACGGCGCCGGAAATGACGGTGCTGGTGGGCGGCCTGCGCGTGCTCGGCACGAACGTGGGCGATTCGAAGCACGGCGTGTTCACCGATCGTCCGCAGGCGCTGACCAACGACTTCTTCGTCAACCTGCTCGACATGGGCACGGAGTGGAAGCCGACCTCGGACGCGAACGACACGTACGAAGGCCGCGACCGCGCCACGGGCGACGTGAAGTGGACGGCCACGCGCGTCGACCTGGTGTTCGGTTCGCATGCGCAACTGCGCGCGCTGTCAGAGGTGTACGGCAGCGGCGATTCGCAGCAGAAGTTCGTGCGCGACTTCGTGGCCGCGTGGACCAAGGTGATGAACGCCGACCGCTACGACGTCAAGCAGTAAGCGCCCGCCGGCGTATCATGTGCCGGGCCAAGATGAGCAGGCCCGCACGGCAGGACAAGACGGCCGATCCTCGCGATCGGCCGTTTTTCTTTGGCGGCGGCCGGCCGCATTCCGAGACGATGACCATGACGCAACTCCGCCCCCTGACGATCGCCACGCCGATCGCCGAGGCGCTCGTGCACGGCGCGAGCGAACTCGAACCCACGCCGCGCGGCGTGCGCGTGCATCGCCTGCCTGCGCGCGCCCGCGCACAGAACACCGATCCGCAATTCGCGATGGTCGAGGCGCAGCCCTCGGGCGTGCGCCTCGCGTTTCGCACGCGCGCCACCGCGCTCGAACTCGAGGTTGTGCCCACGCGTTACCGCTATGCCGGCGTGCCGGCGCGGCCGCCCGGCGTGTTCGATCTGATGGTGGACGGGCAGCGCGTGGCGCAGGCCAGCGCCGAAGGCGGCGATACCGTGACGATCGCGCTCGGCACCGGCGCCGCGGCGCACGAACCGGGCTCACCGGCCACATTGCGCTTCGACGGCCTGAGCGCCGACGACAAGCGCGTGGAGATCTGGCTGCCGCACAACGAGACAGTGCTGCTGGCCGCGCTGCGCAGCGATGCGCCGCTCGTGCCGCTCGATGCGGTGGCGCGTGCCGCGCGGCGTATCTGGCTGCATCACGGCAGCTCGATCAGCCAGGGCTCGAACGCGGCCAGCCCCACCGGCATCTGGCCCGCGCTGGCCGCGGCGGCGGGCGGCGTCGAACTGCTGAATCTGGGCTTCGGCGGCAGCGCGCTGCTCGATCCGTTCGTGGCGCGCGCGATGCGCGACATGCGCGCCGACCTGATCAGCGTGAAGCTCGGCATCAATCTCGTGAACGCCGACCTGATGCGGCTGCGTGCGTTCGGGCCGGCCGTGCACGGCTTTCTCGATACGATCCGCGACGGCCATCCCGACACGCCGCTGCTCGTGATCTCGCCGATCCATTGCGCGCTTCACGAGGCAACGCCCGGCCCCGGCGCGTTCGACGCCGACGCGCTCGCGCAGGGCAAGGTGGCGTTCCGCGCGACCGGCGACCCGGCCGAGTGCGTGGCCGGCAAGCTCACGCTGAGCGTGGTGCGCCGCGAGTTGCAGCGCATCGTGGCGCAGCGCGCGGCCGGCGATCCGCAGTTGCATTATCTCGATGGCCTCGCGCTGTACGGCGCGGCCGACGAGGCGGAACTGCCGTTGCCGGATCGCCTGCATCCCGACGGCGCGGCGCATCGCCGGATCGCCGAACGCTTCGCGGCGCACGCGTTCGCGGCTGGCGGCGCGTTCGGCATTTGACACGCCCGGCGCGTCCGACACGCCCGACACGCCCGACACGCCCGACACGCCCGACACGCCCGACACGCCCGACACGCCCGACACGCCCGATACGCCCGATACGCCCGATACGCCCGATACGCCCGACACGCCCGACACGCCCGACACGCCACCGGCCGCCTCAGAACATCACGACGGTACGCAGGCCGGCCACCACCTCGTTGCGGATCGCGCGCACCGCGCCGTCCGACTGCACGGCGTAGCCGCCGCTCGGCCGCACGACGTATTGCAGATCGCCCTGCAGCGTCCACCACGGCGCGACCTGATACTGGTAGGTCGCCTCGATCACCGTCTCGCGAACGCGCGTCGCGCCGCCGATGCCGTAGGCCGCGCCCGCGGCGGCGTCCACGTTCAGCATCGCGTTCGTATAGCCCACGGCGAGCCCGGCCGTGTCGTTGTCGCGGCCCGCGAACGGGGCCTTCAGCGTGATGCCCGCCTGCGCCGAAAAGCTCACCGCATTGCGGTCGCCGGGCGCGCCCATCACGCGCGCGAACACGCCGAGCGAGCGCGCCGCGTTGCTCGACGAGCGCCACACCATCTGATCGCCGATCGCATAAGCGCCATAGGTGCCGCGATGCGTCTGCGCGATGCCGTTCGAGGCGGGCGAGGTCAGCGGCACGCCGTTGCTGTCGTCGCGCAGGTCGTTGAAATGGCCCGACACGTACCACACGCCGAGCCGATAGATGCCGGGCAGGCCCGCGCCTTTCGCTGCATCGCCGGCGGCCGCCGCATCGCCGCTCGGCTTGTTGACGGCGTATTGCAGCTCGCCGATCCACAGCGCGCCGTCGTGCAGGTTGAAGCGCGTGCCGTGTGCGTTGGCCAGTTGCGCGTCGTCCTGCGGGTTGCCGCCGGGGTAGCCGTCGAACACGCCGGCCAGCACCGTCAGCGCGGGCGTGGCCTGCACCTTGAGCCGCGCGCCGAGCGCCGACAGCGGGTAGGCGGGGCCGCCGCCCGGCATGTCGACCGACGGCAGCACCGGCCAGCCGAACGTCGAATTGGCGAAGCTGGCGGCGTATTGGCTGACCATGAATTCCTGATCGAGGCTTTGCTGGCCGACGCGCAGATCCACCTTGCCGCCCGCCAGTTGCTGCCCGTACCACAGCTCCCACAGCCGCGTGCCCGGGCGTGCCTCGACGCCGCTGATCGCCTGCTGCGCGGCGAGTGCGCGCGTCGTCAGGTTGGTGCCGTGAATCTGCAGCGCGCTGACGTTGAACGTGCCGCCCGCGAGGCCGAACAGCTTGCTGGTGTCCACGCTGACGGCCGCTTGCGTGACGCCGTCGTAGGCGCCGAGGCGGCGCGTGCCGCCCGTCAGGTTGCCGAAGTATTCGCTGGTTTCCTGCAGCGTCAGCGTCACGCCGTATGTGTCGAGCGCGGGGCGCAGGCCGCCGATGTCGCCGAGCAGCGTGGCGCGTTGCCAGAGGCCGGTGGCGGCTGCGTCGTCGCCGGCGGCGGCGGGCGGCGTGGCCGCTTCTTGCGCCTGCGCGTGGGCGGCGAGCGTGG
>NZ_JAAGPF010000064.1 GCF_017104645.1 Burkholderia sp. Ac-20379 | reverse complement strand
CTGGTGTTGATGTTTCTCGTCTATCTTTCACACTTGATCATCATGTCTGCATGTTACCGTGCTGCTATTGCAAGCCTCTGTACTTTTTTCTATTTCAATTATCTTTCTTTATTTGTTGTCTACTACTGTCATGCTTTCCTTTCTCCTTTTCTATGATCTTCTTACCCTTTTTTGTTTTTTTTTTTTTTTCTTTTTTGCTGTATCGTGCTTATTCTTTCTTTTTTTTTTTTTTTTTTTCAAGCAGACGACGGCATACGAGTTACTCTATGGTGCCTGGAGTTCCGACGTGTGCTCTTCCGATCTGCCAGTTCGCGCGCGCGGCCGATCAACGTGTCGCGTGTCGCGGGCGCGATCGGCGCGGGCTGCCGATGCCGCTCGGGCGGCGCGAGCCGATAGCCGCGCCCGGCTTCCGTGCGGATCCATCCCTGCTTGCCGCCGAACAGCTTGCGCAATTCGCAGATATGCACGTGGATGTTGTTGTCGATGACGAAAGCGCGCGGCCACACCGCGCGCATGATTTCGTCTTTCGTGACGAGGCGCCCCCGGGCGCTGATCAGCAATTCGAGAATATCGAATGCGCGCGTGCTGAGCGGTTGCCGCTGCCCGCCAAGGGCGACTTCACGGCTTTCAAGAGAAACGGTTACCCGATCGAACGTGTACATGTTCGGTCCACTCGCGAAAGGTCGTTGGGAAAATCGGCGGAATCACGCGCGCCGGCCGCCGCTCGACTCGCACGCGATCGCCACGGCCGATTGACTGGGCAGATGCTAGGGACGCAAACCCTATCCGTCCATCATCTATAGGTGTTAGCAAAGCGAGCGCCCGCCGTGGCGCCGGCCGTCGCGGCATTGCTCGGCGGCGCGACGCATCGAAAGCATCAAAGGGGACGTTCGTGTCGTGCGCGTCAAGCCGTGCGTGACCGGCGCCGCTTCAAGGCGGGATCCGGCGTCATACAAAAGGATGAGAGACGCGCACCGCCGCCGGGCGGCAAATCGCGTGCGTCGCTTCAGAACGATTAAGCCCGCCGCAAGGACGCCCGCGAACCGGCTCGATAAGCTGCCTGCTGCCGCGCCCGTCGGGGGCGGGCATGCATCCCGTCTCTTCAAGGAACGACATGAACACAGCTGCGGAACTGCTCAATCAATACCTGGCTTCGATTCGCGATCCGAAAGCCGCCGCGGCGCTGTTTGCCGACGACGGCGTGTTGGAGCTGCCGTATCTCGCGAGCCTGGGGCCGACCACCGGCGCGCGCGGCCCGGCCGCGATCGAAGGCTTCATCGGCGGCCTGCTCGCCAAGGTGCCGGATTTCGCGTTTCGCGACATCGCGATCCTGATCGACACGCCGGATCAGGCGTTCGGCGAATACGCCGTCGAGGCGCTGGTGCCGTCCACCGGCAAGGTCTATCGGCAGATGTATGCGGGCCGGCTCGTCGCCGAGGGCGGGAAGATCAAGCTGCTGCGCGAATCGCTGGATACCGTGGCGGCGCAAAAGGCGTTCAGCTGAGCGAAGCGAACGGCGAGCGTTTTTTCACGCGCCGCGGGCAGGGGCTCGCGGCGTCACACTTCGAGGGAATCAAGATGGCACGCGTTCTGGTGTTGTATTACTCGGCCTACGGCCATGTCGAAACGATGGCCAACGCCATTGCGGAAGGGGCGCGCGGCGCCGGTGCGCAGGTGGATGTCAAGCGCGTGCCGGAAACGGTGCCGGCCGACATCGCCGAAAAGGCGCACTTCAAGCTCGACCAGGCCGCGCCGGTGGCGACCGTGGCCGAGCTTGAAAGCTACGACGCGATCGTGGTGGGCACCGGCACGCGCTATGGGCGCATGTCGTCGCAGATGGCCGCGTTCCTCGACCAGACCGGCGGGCTGTGGATGCGCGGCGCGCTCAACGGCAAGGTGGGCGCGGCGTTCGTGTCGACGGCCACGCAGCACGGCGGCCAGGAAACCACGCTGTTCTCGATCATCACGAACCTGATGCACTTCGGCATGGTGATCGTGGGCCTGCCGTACAGCCACCAGGGGCAGACGACGCTGGCGGAAGTGGTGGGCGGCGCACCGTACGGCGCCACCACGATCGCGGGCGGCGACGGCGCGCGTCAGCCGAGCCAGATCGAACTGGACGGCGCACGCCACCAGGGCGAACTGGTCGCGAAGACGGCGGCGAAGCTGTTCGGCTGAAGCCGGCGGCCGCGTTCGCAGACGACAAGGCCCGCCGCATTGCACGAATGCGGCGGGCGTTGGCCGGGGCCGGTCGAGCGGCCGAGCTTACTTCTGCACGAACGCCAGCAGATCGGCGTTCAGCGTGTCGGCGTTCACCGTCAGCATGCCGTGCGAGAAGCCCGGATACGTCTTCAGCGTGCCGTTCTTCAGCAGCTTGATCGACTTCAGCGCGGCGTCGGCGATCGGCACGATCTGGTCGTCCTCGCCGTGCAGCACGAGCGTCGGCACCGTGATGGCCTTGAGGTCGTCAGTCTGATCGGTTTCCGAGAACGCCTTGATGCCCTCGTAGTGGGCCTTCGCGCCGCCCATCATGCCCTGGCGCCACCAGTTCTGGATCACGCCCGGATACACCTTCGCGCCCGCGCGGTTGAAGCCGTAGAACGGGCCGCTCGGCACGTCGAGGAAGAATTGCGCGCGGTTTTCGGCGAGCGCCTTGCGGAAGCCGTCGAACACCTCGAGCGGCAAACCTTCAGGATTGCTGTCGGTCTTGAGCATCAGCGGCGGCACCGCGCTGACCAGCACCGCCTTCGCGACGCGGCCCGAGGGCTGGCCGAATTTCGCCACGTAGCGCGCGACTTCGCCGCCGCCGGTGTAGTGGCCGATATGCACCGCGTTGCGCAGGTTCAGCGCCTCGACCACGGCGAACGCATCGGCGGCGTAGTGATCCATGTCGTGACCGTCCGACACCTGCGACGAGCGGCCGTGGCCGCGGCGGTCGTGCGCGACGACGCGGTAGCCCTTCGAGACGAAGAACAGCATCTGCGCGTCCCAGTCGTCCGACGAAAGCGGCCAGCCGTGATGGAACACGATCGGCTGCGCATCCTTCGGGCCCCAGTCCTTGTAGTAGATCAGCGTGCCGTCCTGA
The DNA here is from genome assembly GCF_017104645.1 of Burkholderia sp. Ac-20379. Taxonomy (GTDB): domain Bacteria; phylum Pseudomonadota; class Gammaproteobacteria; order Burkholderiales; family Burkholderiaceae; genus Burkholderia. The sequence continues at coordinate 28,715 of NZ_JAAGPF010000064.1, read as the reverse complement.
GTCCGCACGAAGTTGTCGTCGTGGCCGTGGCCATGCGTGCCATGCCCGTTCGACGCGCTCTTGCCGCCGGCGGCCGCCGCGGCGGCGCTGGCCGGCACGCTGACGGCGGCGGCCACTGCGCCGGCGACGCCGACGGATGCCGACAACAGCTTGCGCCTGGAAACCCTGGATCCCTCGATTGCAGCGTCGATATGCATGTTCTTCTCCGTATGCGGTGGTGTGGAAAAGGCTGACAGACCATCTGGCAGCCGTACCGCGAACGGTACCGACACGAGCCGCATGCAGTCCTGAATCCGCTATTAAAAATCGCGCGTGCGTGCGGCCCGCGCGGCATCAAGTCGTTCATTTCTGCAACGATGGTTTTCGATCTGTTCTATTTCGCTGCGACAGGCGCGTCGATATTCTCCTCACATCGACAACACGACACCGAACGCCAGGCAGCCCGATCCGATCGACGCTTAAGAACGATTAAGTTGTCGGCAAGGACTCCACGCAGGCGGTGTCGCTAAGCTCGATTCCAACTGAAAATTTTCTGGCTTATCGACATGAAAACCTTGATTCGACGCGCGGTGTGGGTCGCGGCGCTGACGGCGCCTGCCCTTGCGCTGGCCGCCGCACCCGATGCGGTGCATTCGCAGGACACGAGGCAGACGGCAACCGCCGATCGGGAGCTCGCCGTGGCGCAGCACCTGATCGATCTGCATTTCGAGATCTGGAACGATCCGAACCCGGCCCATTGGCCCGCGAAATTTCCGCAGGTGTATTCGCACGATTTCTTCCTTGCCGACTATGCCGGCCTCGCACGCGGCTACCCGGCGGTGAGCACGATGATCGAGAAGGTGCAGGGCGCTCACCCGGGCTTCGCGTTCACGCCGGAGCCGGTTACGTGGAATCACGGCGTGGGCCGCGTGACGTGGGGCTACGGCCCGCGCGACAACCCGAATCTGATCCGCGGCGAAGACATTTTCACAATCGAAGGCGGCAAGCTCGCAAGCGCGCGCGTCTTCATCAATTCCAAATGAACCAGGGAAAACGCATCATGAAGAAGTTCGTATCCGCCGTGTCCGTCGCACTCGCACTGATGAGCGGCGTGGGGGCCCAGGCTGCCGGCGTGAAGGCGGTGGGCGTGGATCACGTTGGCGTCAACGTGCCGGATCTGGCGCAGGCCGAGTCGTTCTTTTCCGACACGTTCGGCTGCGTGCCGGTCACGCATATCGGCCCGTTCGATCTGACGAAAATGTCGGGCGGCTTCGCGCCGCGCGCCGACAGCGTCAAGATCGCCATGATCCGCTGCGGCACGGGCTCGAATATCGAGCTGTTCCAGTACACCAACTCGAAGGGCAGCACCGAGATGCCGAAGGCGGAGGATGCCGGCGCGTCGCATATCGCGTTCTACACCGACGATATCCCCGGCGCCGTGACCTATCTGAAGTCGCGCGGCATCACGGTGCTCGGCGAGCCGATCACGATGCCGTCGGGCGACACCGAAGGCGAGACGTGGGTGCACTTCCGCTCGCCGTGGGGCTCGGAGCTGGAGCTGGTCAGCTATCCGAACGGCAAGGGCTACGAGAAGCACGCGAAGGTCAAGCTGTGGAATCCCACGAAGCCCGCGCAATGAGCGGACGGCACGCCTGAGGCGTGCCGCGCTCAGGCCCAGCCCGAGGCGACGTCGTCGATCCAGGCCGTGACGGCGGCGTTCACGTCGTCCTTGCGGTCCTGCATGATCCAGTGGCCCGTGTCGGACCAGCGTTCCACCCGCGATTGCGGATGCGCGAACCAGGCCCGCATGCGGGTGGCCTGCTCGGGATCGCGGCCCAGGTGGTAGACCGGCACGGCGAGGCTTCGGCAGAACGCCTCGCTGGCCTCGCCCATGCCGATCTGATCGTCGCCGAAGTAAAGCGGTCCGAACGATTCGCGCGCGACATGCGCGGGCGTGCCCTGCGCGCGTCGCGCGTGCCAGCGCTGGAGCGCCGGGTCGGTGTTCGCGTCGTAGAGCAACTGAAACAGGGCGGGCACCTTCTCGGCCGGATCGCCGGTTTCCAGATCGTGCGTGAGCGTCGCCAGGAAATCGGCCGCGGCGCCCGACACGCCGAGCGAACCGTCGATCGACACCACCGCGCCCACCAGGTCGGGGCGTGTCGCGGCGAGCCGGGCGGCGATCTGCGCGCCCATCGAATGCCCGATCAACACGAACTTGCCGCCCGCCGATTGCGCCGCGAGCATCGATTCGATGTCCGCAACATAGTGGGCCTGGCGATACGTGCCGGGCGGAGTGACCGTCGATCGGCCATGCCCGCGCAAGTCGACGGCGATCACGCGATAGCGGCGTTCGAAGTGCGGCAACTGCCACATCCAGTCGTGGGCATCGCAGGTCCAGCCGTGAATGAACATGACGTTCACGCCGGTGCCGGCATCGGTGGCGAACAGCGTCGCGTGCGCGGCATCGGCTGCCGGCGTGGCGAATCGGGAAAGGGCGTCCTGCGTCATCGGGTGTTTTTCCAGGCCAGGTGAGGCGATTCAATCGGGTGCATGGGCCGCCGTGGTCGGCACGGTGAAGCGGAAGCACGTGCCGTCCGGCGTCGAGCGCTCGACCCAGATGCGCCCGCCATGCGCTTCGATGATGGAGCGGGCGACGGCGAGGCCCATGCCCATGCCGCCTGCTTTGGTCGTGAAGAACGGCTGAAATATCGCGTCGAGCGTGTCGGGGCTCATGCCGGCGCCGCTGTCGCGAACCTCGAACAGCGCGTAGCCGCCGCCGGCGTGCTCGACCGACAAGGACAACGCGCGCAGCGCCGAGCCGTTCGAATCGATGGCGTGAATGCCGTTCAACAACAGATTGGCGAGCACCTGCTGGATCTGCACCGGGTCGGCGAAGATCGTGACGTCGTCGGCGCCGAGGCGTGTGACGGCAATCTCCTTGGCGCTCGCTTCCGGCGATACCAGGAACAGCGCGGCATCGATGGCCCGGCTGGCCGGCGCGCGCACCGATTGTACCGGCACCTTGCCGAGGAAACCGCGCATCTTGCTGCAGATATCGGTGGCGTCGCGCGCCCAGCGCGCCGCGTTCTGAATCGACGAGACGGCTTCGGCGATGTCCGGGTTGTGGCGAATCAGCCAGCAGACCGCGGCATCGGCCGAGGTGCTGGCGGCCGACAGGGGTTGACAGATCTCGTGCAGGATCGAGGCGGACAGCTCGCCGAACAGCGACACGCGCGCGGACCGCGCCATGTCGGCCCGCAGCGCCTGCAGCCGGTCGCTGTTTTCCTTCTGCTCCGTCACGTCGAAGGCGTAGAAGCACAGCCGGCGATAGCCTTCGACGTCGCGCGGCAGCGAGCAGCGCCAGACGATCGGCACGTTCCTGCCCGAGAACGTGACGAGCGTGCGTTCGCCCTGACATGCCGAACGGCCCTCGAGCATGGCCGGATAGACGGCGAGGTTGCTGTCGCGATCGGCCGGCAGCAACTGGCGGGCCGCGTCGAAAAAAACCGCCATCGAGCTGGCCTCGACCAGTTCGAGCACCGCATCGTTCGCCTCGACGAACGCGTGCAGGCCGTACAGGCGGTCGAGCGCATCGGGGTGGGCATCGACATGCTCGTCGAGATCGGTCACGCCCTGTTCGCGCAGCGCCTCGATCGCGAGATACACGCGCGACCAGTCTTCCACCATGATCGGGATCGGCGCGGAGGAGAACAGATCGCGGTGGGCCAAATCCGGCCGGCGGCCGGCTGCTTGCGCGTGCTGCTCCGCTCGATGCGAGGCGGCGGTGGAAGCGTGCTCCAGCATGCCCGGCGAATCAGGGCGAGGCCTGGCAAGCCGGCTTGCCAAGCCGGTCCGCCGTGAAGATCGCACCCATCGCGATCACGCACAGGCTGCTGATCGCGATCATTCCCATGGCATAGCTGCCCAGATGATCCTTGAAGAACCCGATGACGACGGGGCCGACCAGCCCCGAGAGCGCGCCGATCGAACTGATGAGCGCAACGCCGGCGGTGGCGCCCGGGCCGGCGAGAAACGCGGTGGGCAGGGTCCAGAACACCGCGAGCGCAGAAAAGCTGCCCGTGATCGCGATGCACAGGCACGCCACTTTGATCGGCGAGGACGTGGCAACCGCGGCGCCGGCGAGCCCCGCCGCCGCGGTGATCATGGCGAGCAGCGTGTGCCACATGCGCTCGCCGCTGCGATCCGAATGTCGGCCCCACGCGAGCATTCCGATCATCCCGCAAAAATAAGGCAGGGCGGTGATCAGGCCGGTTTCCCGGGTCGTGAAGCCGATCGATCGGATCATCTGAGGCATCCACACGCCGAGGCTGTTATGGACGAGCAGGATGCCCAGATAGCCGAGTGCGAACAGAAGAACCCGCTTGTCGACGAGCGTCTTGAGGAATGCGAACCTCCCGGTGCCGGCATGGCCGGTTTCGGGCATCGTGTTGCGTTCGAGCCAGTCGATCTCGTCGCGCGACAGCGAGGCATCGTGCTTCGGCTGTTCCTTGAGCACGAGAAGCACGATCGCCGCCAGCGCGAAGGCCGGCAGCGCCTCGAGGATGAACATCAGTTGCCATCCTCGCAGCCCGGATACCGGCGGCAGGCTCACCAGCAGGCCCGACAGTGGCGCCCCGATGAAGCTGGAAAGCGGCAACGACAGGATGAACAGGCTGAGGATTCGCCCGCGATACCGCGAGGGAAACCATCTCGACAGATAGATGATGGTGCCGAGGCTGAAACCGGCTTCCGTCACGCCGAGCAGGAAGCGCAGCGTGAAGTAGCTGCGTTCGTCCCAGATGAACGCCATCGCGCAGGCCACCAGGCCCCACGCGATCATCGTCCGGGAAAACGTCCAGCGCGCGCCGAAGCGGTTGAACAAAAAGGAAAGCGGGATTTCGAAGAGCAGGTAGCCGGCCGAGAACAGGCCGGCGCCGATCGCGAACGTCGTCGCTGAAAATCCGAGGTCCTGATTCATCGTCAGCGCGGCGAATCCGACGTTGACCCGTTCCAGATAAGCGACGACATAACACAACATCAAGAGCGGCACGATCTTCAGGGCAAGTTTCCTGATGAGCTCGGACTCGCTGAAATTCACTGCTTTCCTCCCCATGAAACGGTGACACGCCAATCGACTGCGGCTGCAGGGCGACACGCCCTCGACGATCGCTGGCAGGCGCCAGTAGACCTATTTCAGATGTATTCCGCAAGAGAAATAAAGTAACCGCTAACTGCGAATTTATGGAATATGTGGATGGGGCTGCCATGGGCTGCCGGCTCATCCCGCCGGGCGCCTGAATTCGCAGAGGCGTTTGATCAAGGCCGCAACCTGCGCCAATGGGGCGACGCGCGCACCGCGGTAGAGGGCGTGATAGGTGATCCGGGGAATATCGTCGACCTCGAGCACGACCAACTGGCCCCTGGCGATCTCTTCGTGAAAAAACTCGATCGGCAAAAGGCTGATGCCCAGCCCGGCCAGCGTCAGTTGCCCCTGCACCGGCAGGTTGTTCGAGCGGCTCGCGAACCGGGTCGGAATGCCGTGCTGCCGGAGCCAGGCGTCCTGGAGGCCGGACACGGTGGACGACGATCCGATCAGCAGCAGCGGGTGATCGGCAAGCTCTTGCGGCGAGATGCGCTGGCTGCGGGCGAATCGCGCCGGGCTCGAGAGCCACGCGATCCGCACCGAGCCGACGGCGGCGCCTTGATAGCCGGCCAGGTTGGCGCCGCCGCCCGGCACGACGACCATGTCCAGGGCGTTGCTGTCGAGACGCTCGAGCAGGGTTTCGCTGGCATCCACTTCCGGCTCGATCACCATGCGGGGGTATTTGTCGCGGATACATTCGATGAAGCGCGGCAGCCACGTGAGAGCGGATATTTCGGTCACGCCGAGCCGCAGGGTGCCCGAGAAGGGATCCGGATCCAGCACTTCCTTGTCGATCCGGTCGAGAAGGGCGAGCACCTGCTCGGCGATCGGCAGCAACGCGCGGCCGCGGGCGGTCAGCGCCGGGCGCTTCTGGCTGCGTTCGAACAGTTCGACGGACAGCGCCGCTTCCAGTTCGGCGATGCGCTTCGAGATGGCCGATTGTGTCGTGTGAAGGCTTTCCGATGCCGCGCTGAAACTGCCGAGCGCAGCCGTCGTGCAGAAGGCCTCGAGCTGTTTGATGGTGGGCTGGGTCAAGATTTCACCACGAAGATAATTCCTGGCATTGTAGGAAAATTAATCGCTTTTTGGAATCGATTTGCTGTCTAGACTGTTCGGCTTGCGCGATCCATCGCGGTCGCGCGTCATTCAAGGGGCAGCGATGGCCGGAACGATGCTGAAGATCGGAGCGCGCGTGCAGGGGCTGTCGTTGGCGGCCGCGCTCGAATTCGAGGGGGTGCCGGTTGCCGCCCTCGGCGACTGCATGGGGCGCGCGACAGGAACGGCGCATCTGCTGCCGCGACACGGGCCGGCGCCGATGATCGGCAACGCATTGACCGTGAAGCCGCGCCCGGGCGACAACCTGATGATTCACAAGGCGCTCGAGCTCGCCCAGGCCGGGGATGTGCTGGTCGTGGACGGCAGCGGGGCATCGGATAGCGCCCTGGTGGGCGATGTGATCCTGACGATCGCCAGAAGCCGGCGGCTGGCCGGCTTCGTCGTCGATGGCGCGGTACGCGATGTGGCCGCGTTTGCGCGTGCAGGATTCCCCTGCTATTCACGCAGCGTCACGCATCGCGGCCCGTCCAAGAGCGGGCTGGGCGAAATCAATACGACGATTGCGGTCGACGGCATGGTGGTGCATCCGGGCGATCTCGTCATCGGCGACGCCGATGGCGTGCTCGCTATCCGGCCCGACGATGCGCTTGCGTTGCTGACGTGCGCCCGGCTTCACATCGAGCGCGAAACGGCGTTGCGCGCCTCGATCGAGAACGGGACGTTCGATCTGTCCTGGGTCGATGCACGCATCGAGGCGCTGCAGCGCGGCACCTGATCGAGACGACCGTGCCGGGCTGAACGCGCCGATTCATCGATCGGCGGAGTCGGCCGCCGCGGCAGTCGGCACGGTCGGGACGGTGAACCGGAAGCACGTGCCGTCCGGCGTCGAATGGTCGACCCAGATGCGCCCGCCGTGCGCATCGACGATCGAGCGCGCGACGGCCAGGCCCATGCCCATGCCGTCGGCCTTGGTCGTGAAGAACGGCTGAAATATCGCGTCGAGCGTGTCGGAGCTCATGCCGGCGCCGGTGTCGCGTACTTCGAACAGCGCCTGGTTGCCGTCGATGCGTTCGACCGACAGCGACAGCACGCGCAGCGCCGAGCGGCTCGAATCGATGGCGTGAATGCCGTTCAGCAGCAGGTTGGCGAGCACCTGCTGGATCTGCACCGGGTCGGCGAAGATCGTGACGTCGTCGTCCACGTGCCGCGCGACGGCGATCTCCTTGGCGTTCGCCTCGGGCGACACCAGGAACAGCGCGGCGTCGATCGCCTGGCTGGCCGGCGCCCGTACCGATTGAACCGGCACCTTGCCGAGAAAGCCGCGCATCTTGCGGCAGATATCGGTGGCGTCGCGCGCCCAGCGCGCCGCGTTCTGGATCGACGAGGCGGCTTCGGCGAGGTCCGGATTGCCGCGATTCAGCCAGCGCGCCGCGGCGTCGGCCGAGGTGCTGGCGGCAGCCAGCGGTTGGCTGATTTCATGCAGGATCGATGCGGACAGTTCGCCGAACAGCGACACGCGCGCGGAACGCGCCATCTCGGCGCGCAGCGCCTGCAGCCGGTCGTTGTTTTCCTTTTGCTCCGTCACGTCGAACGCATAGAAGCACAGCCGGCGATAGCCCTCCACGTCGCGCGGCAGCGAGCAGCGCCACACGATCGGCACTTCCTTGCCCGAGAACGTGACGAGCGTGCGCTCGCCCTGGCAGGCGGCAAGGCCTTCGAGCATGGCGCGATAGACAACGATGTTGCTGCCGCGATTGGCGGGCAGCAACTGCCGCGCGGCCTCGAAAAATACGTCCTTCGAGCTGGCTTCGAACAGTTCGAGCACCGCGTTGTTCGCTTCCACGAACGAATGAAGGCTGCGCAGCGTGTCGACGGCGTCGGGGTGCGCGTCGAAGTAATCGTCGAGATCGGTGACACCTTGCTCGCGCAGCGCCTGGATCGCGAGATACACGCGCGACCAATCCTCCACCATGATCGGGATCGGCGCGGACAGGAACAGGTCGTTGTGAGCGAAATCCGGCTGAAGCGGCGAGGGCGGCGTGTCGGCGCCGTCGCGGTGCGAGGCGGCGGCGGAGGAGGCGATATCCGGCATGCTATGTCACGGGCATTGGTTATCTTGGGCAAGGCGAAACGGCAAGTCGCGCAGGCCGCATTCCGCCAACGCGTTCGCGACTATACCTGAGAAAGTATTGGGTAAACGTGGCTCGCCGGCCCGGATGCACAGCCGTGCGGAGCGGGCGCCGTTGCGGCGCTCATACCTTTAGATAGTTGCCGCGCCATCGCGGCAGCCTTAGTCTGGGGTCACGCATCGCGCGTTCGTTCACCAGCTCGACTGGTTTCGGAATCCGAATGATCAGACGAACGGCGCGATGCTCGCCAACCCGATTTCAACGACGCAGGATCCATGATGAATCAGACACCCGACGCCGCCAACTACAGCGACCAATTTCCCGATCACGGCCAATCGCAGGCCGACCACGACAAGAACCTCGCGACGGGCATCGTCGTCAGCGCGTATTACCGCGTTCATCCGGACGATCGCCAGACCTTCATCGATGCCGTGATTCCCGACATGCAGGCCGCCCGCACGATGCCCGGCTGCATCTACTACGCGTTCGCGCCGGATCTGACGGATCCGAACCTGTTCCACCTGGTGGAAGGTTGGGAGAACGAAGCGGCGTACGAACACCACGAGCAAGCGCCGAGCTTCCTGCAGGCGCTCGCCACGGTGGTGCAGCACGTTCGGATTCTCGATCGGCAGGGCGTGCGTTACGACGTCGCGAAGCAGCACATCGACGATCCGCGCGAGAAGGTGGCCTGACGCGGCGGGACGGCGGAACGGGGCGGCGGTGCGAGCCGCCGCCCCGGCCTTACACCCCGTTCGCCTTCAGCCGGCCCGCGTACCAATCGACGAACTGATCCACGTAGTTCTCGGTCGACGGCGAATACGGCCCCGGAATATACCCGGGATCGCGCGCGCCGCGATGGTTGATCGCGACGAGGCTCGCGTCCTGGGCATTGGTCGCCACCCACACTTCGGTCAGCTTGGTCACGTCGTAATCGACGCCTTCGACCGCGTCCGCATGCACGAGCCATTTCGTGCGCACCAGCGTTTTTTCCGGCGTGAGCGGGATGATGTAGGAAATCATCGCGTGGTCGCTCATCACGTGGGCCCACGAGTTGTGGCTCCACATGTGCGTGTCGCCGAGATCGCGGCGCACGATATCGCCGAGCAGCTTCCGGCAGGCGACCTTCGTGTCCATCGTCTGCGATTCGCCGTGACCGGCGATCAGCAGGCGCTCGGTGCGGAAATGCGTGGCGACGTCGCCCGACAGGCGCTCCACCGCCGAGCACAGCCAGCCCTCGCTTTCCCAGTTCGCCTGCGTGTCGGCGTTGAGCTTGACGTAGGCTTCCATCGCCTTGCGGCCTTCCTCGTCCATGTCGTCGGCGCTCGAGCCGGTCGATTCGGGCAGGAACGACACGGTCAGCTCGGGGTGCCCGGCTTCGCAGTGGTAGCACTCGCGGTTGTTCTCCATGACGAGCTTCCAGTTGCCGTCCTCGACGATCTCGGATTCGTACGCGATCTTGGTGTTCTGCAGCGCGTAGGGCGCGAATCGCGGCGCCATGATGTCCTCGAGCGCGGCGATGTCGGCCGGCGGCTCGTCGGCGAAGCAGACGAACACGTGCGTGCCGACCACCTTCAGATGCACCGGGCGCAGGTTGCGGCAGGTCGCATCGAAATCCTTGCCCATGTGCTTGGTGTGGCGCAGTTCGCCGTCGAGGTCGTAGGTCCATTGGTGGTACGGGCATACCAGCATGCCTACCGTCGACTTGCCCGGTTCCTTCAGGCGCGCGCCGCGATGGCGGCAGACATTGCGATAGGCGCGGATGTTTTCGTCGTCGTCGCGCACGACGATCACCGAGGCGTTGCCGATATCGACGACCGACACGTCGCCCGGTTCAGGCACGTCGGCGGTGACGCCGACCACGATCCAGTGCTTGTAGAAGAAGATGTCCATGTCCGTGTCGAACACGTCGGGGCGGCTAAATACCTCGCCGGGCATCCCGTATCCCGGCTCCCGGTTGTAAACCAGTTCGCCAAGCGGCTTCAGCGGCACTTCGGACATCGTCTTTCTCCAACGTTTGAGTGGGCGCGGGATATCGGATGTTCCCGTCGTGACGCCAGTATTCGATTGCGGAAACCGGGCGTCAATGCGCTTAATTTTCGTGGCGGTATGACTTTGAATCATGGCCGCCGGCGCGACCGATGGGGGCGATGCCGATTCGATGGCTATTCGATGCCCGCGGATTGGCGCAGCAGCTCGGCGAGCGTCTGCATCGCGGGCGTGACGGCCTTGCCGTGCGGTACGACGAGGTAATAGGCCTCGTCGAGTTTCAGCGACGCGTCGGTCAGCCGGACCAGTTCGCCGGAGGCGAGATGCTTGTGCAACAGCTTGCCCCAGCCAAGCGCGATGCCCTGGCCGTGCAGCGCCGCCTGCACGGTGTCGCCGTACAGGCAGGTGCGGATGCCGTAGCTCAGTTTCGGCGGCGGCAGGCCGAGCCGCCGGAACCACGTTTCCCAGGTCAGCCAGCCTTCCGAGGTCGGGTCGTAGCCGATCAATTGCGAGCGCGACAGTGCGTCGAGATCCTGAGGAATGCCGTGCTCCGCGATCCAGGCGGGCGAGCAGACGGGAAACACGAGCTCGTCGAACAGGAACTCGGCGGCGCCATCGGTCCACTTGCCGTCGCCCCAACGCACCGCGCCGTTCACTTCGTTGTGCCGGAGATCGGCGGTGAACATCGTGGTGGTGATGCGAATGCGCACGTTCGGATGCAGGCGCTTGAGCCTGGCCACGCTCGGCATCAGGTGATAGTGCGAGAACGTCGCGGTGGTGGCGAGCACCAGTTCCTCGTCCTCGATGCCGGTCATCAGGCGATCGAACATGCCGGCGATCTTGCCCATGCCTTCCGCGACGACGCCGTACAACGCATCGCCTTCGGCCGTCAGCGTCGTGGCGCGCGGCTGGCGATCGAGCAGGCGCACGCCGAGTTGATCCTCGAGCAGGCGCACCTGCCGGCTGACGGCGGCCTGCGTGACGCCGAGCTCCTCGGCGGCTTTCGTGAAACTGCGCAGTCGGGCCACGGCTTCGAACTCGACGAGCGCGGTGAGGGAGGGGATCAGTCGCCGGTAGCCTTTGGCGCCGTTGGGGGATTTCATTGTGTCGTTCTGATACTGGAGCCATGGAAACATTGAGCCCGGACGACGCAGGGTCGCCCGGGCCGGACCGCTGCCCGCCGATGAGGGCGCGCCATCATACGCGAGCGCTTACAGCGAATCCTTGATTTTCTGTGCGGCAGCCGGCGTGACCCACTTCATCCAGACGTCCGGCTGCTTTTGCAGGAAGTGCCTGGCGGCGTCGTCGCCGGTGGCCTGGTTCTCGGTCATCCACGCCATGATCCCCTGCACCTGCGCGGTGGTGAACTGGCGCGTGTTCAGATACTTGATGACGTCGAGCGTGGCGCGTTCGGCGAACGGCTTCGACAGCAGCGTCAGCAGACGGCTGCCCGGCCAGCCGTTCGGCTTCGGGTTTGGGCAACTGGCGACGGTGGTGCAGCGCGTCCACTCGGCCTGATCGATGGGCACGCCGGGCTCGAGCTTGACCATCTTGTACTTGCCGAGCAGCGAGGTGGGCGACCAGTACACGCCGAGCCAGCCTTGCTTGCGTTCGTACGCTTTCGCGAGCGAGCCGTCGAGGCCGGCCGCGGAGCCGGTGTCGACGAGGCGGAAGCCGGCGGGGCCCGCCTTGAACGCCTTGTAGAGTTGCGCGGTGTTGACCGTGATGCCCCAGCCTTGCGGGCCGTTGTAGATCGCGCCCTTGCCGGGGTTTTCCGGATCGGGGAACAGTTCGGGGTGCTTCAGGGCATCGGGGATCGTCTTGATGTCGGGGTGCGCATCGGCGATGTACTTCGGAATGAACCAGCCGTAGACGGCGCCTTCCTTGATCACGTTCGCGCCGAGCACGATCTTCTTGTCGTCGATGCCTTGCTTGGCCACGGCCGGCAGCAGGTCGATCGCGCCTTCCGAGACGATATCGGGCTGGCCCTTTTCGACCATCGAAGTGATGGTCGGCACGGTGTCGCCGATCACGGCATTGACGTTGCAGTCGTAGCCGGCGCCGAGAATCGCCTTGTCGACGGCGGCTTCCAGTTCCGCGCTTTGCCAGTTCATGCTGGCGATGGTGACGTTGCCGCAACGCGCGGCATACACGTGCGGCGCGGCGCACAACGCCCAGGCCGCGACGGCGGCGCCCAACAGTTTCTTGCTCATCTCAGTTTCCTTCCTTTGACCGGAATGACCCCCGGTGTTGCGTGGGACGATATCGCAGCCGAGCGCGATCCTGCCCGGACGGCGGCGATTCGATTGGCGACTTGCTTGGTAGTACTACTTTTTATGAATGATCGGGATAGGCGGTAACCGATTGCATGAATCTATAAAATAGGATTACTGAGTAAATGATCCGAGGCCGGAAGCCGTCGAAGAAGCCGGGCAAGCCCGGCTTCGCCCGGCTAGAACGGAATATTCACGTCCACGCCGTCCGGCGCCACGTACGACGCCATGTTTCTGCGCGCCAGCAGCACGTGCGCCAGCACGATTTCGCCGGCCGCCTCCGAATCGTGGCGCTGGATCGCGTCGATCATGTCGTCGTGCTGCTGCAGCGCTTCGGCAAGCTCGGCGTCCATCCGTTCGTCGCGCGGCTGATAGAACGTCTTGCCCAGGCGCGCGTGATCGATCAGCAGCCGGCTCAGGCTCGGCAGCAGATACGGGTTGCGCGCCATGCGCCCGATCGCGCCGTGAAACTGGTCGTTCGCCAGCACCCGATCGTCGACCGCGTTGCCTTCCACCGCGTTGCGAAACTGCGCCTGGATGCGCTTCAGTTCGTCGACATCGGCGGCGGTGGCATGAATGGCCGCCAGCTTGGTCGTCGCCACGTACACGAGCGGCGCGGCCAGAAAGTAATTGCGCAGCGAGTCGTAATTCATCGAGCTGACGCGGGCCGTGCGATTCGCTTCGAGATCGACATACCCCTCGGCCGCCATTTGCCGCAGCAGCTCGCGCACCGGCGGCCGGGACAGGCCGAACTCCTCGCCGAGCGCCACTTCGTCCAGGCTCGCGCCGGGCGCCAGTTCCATGCTGAGGATGCGATGCCGCAACGTCCGGCCCAGCACCGCCTTGCGATCGAGCGGAACGCTCGCGCCGTCCTGCGGTTCGTCATCCACCGTGCTTGCGTTCATGCGCTCTCCTGTTGGCAGAATCTTGTGTATTCAATTTGTATAAGTCAAGCCGTCTGGGTCGCGAACTAGGGTACGTCCTAGGCCGCGCGCGGAATCCGGCACATTACCTGAAGTAATGGGATCGCGAAAATAATGCGATTGACGACGTTTTTCGCGAATTCAATACTCGCCGCACCGACAAGAACCTGTTTCAAGAGACGCGATGCGATGAATTCGGTAGACAAGACATTCGACCCGGCCACGGACGCGGAGCGCCGGTATTCCGATCCCGCCACCTGGGAAGCCGCCGCGGCCGAATGGGGCAGCGGCGAGCAGCGCGTGCTGACCTGCTGCCGCGCGATCGACGAAACCCGCGACGTGAAGACGTTCGAATTCCGCGTGGGCGACGGCGCGCCGGTTCGCTTCGAGCCGGGCCAGTTCATGACGGTGTCGGCGACGGTGCAGGGGCAATCGGTGGAGCGCTGCTACACGATCTCGTCGGCGCCGACGCGCCCGCACCTGCTGTCGATCACGGTCAAGCGCGTGCCGGGCGGCACGATGTCGAACTGGCTCCACGACACCCTGACGCCGGGCAGCCTGCTGCGCGCCTACGGCCCGTCGGGGTCGTTCACGTCGACGGCGGCCGATACGCGGAAATCGCTGTATCTCTCGGCCGGCTCGGGCGTGACGCCGCTGATGTCGATGCTGCGCGCCGGCATCGATCTCGGCCTCGATCGCGACGTGGTGTTCGTGCACAGCGCCCGCACGCCGAACGACATCGTGTTCCGGCGCGAGCTGGCGCGCCTGGCCGAACTGTCGCCGCGGCTGCGGACCGTGTTCGTCTGCGAAGGCGTGGGCGACGAGCCTGAATGGGCTGGGCCGATCGGGCGGCTGAGCCTGCAACTGCTGAACGAGCACGTGCCCGATTTCGCCGACCGCGAAGTGTTTACCTGCGGGCCGGCCGGCTACATGAACGCCGCGCGCGATCTGCTGCGCGACGGCGGCCACGATCCGGCGCGCTACCACCAGGAAAGCTTCGACATCTCGGCCGGCGTGGCGCCGGAACCGGTGCCCGACATCGCGGCGCCGGCGGCCGCCGCGCAGGACACCTTCACGGTCACGCTCGCGCGTTCGTCGCGAAGCTTCACGATGAGCGCGTCGGACACGGTGCTGGCCGCCGCCCGGAAAGCCGGCGTGGCCGTGCCGTCGTCGTGCAGCCAGGGCATCTGCGGCACCTGCAAGACCCGGCTGATCGAAGGCGAGGTGGAGATGAAGCACAACGGCGGGATTCGCGACCGGGAGGTGCAAAAAGGTTTCCGGCTGCTGTGCTGCAGCCGGCCGGCCTCGGATCTCGTGCTCGAACTCTGAGTTCAATACGACATCGGGAGAGAAGATGGAGACCATTCAGGATGCCAAAGGCGAGGCGATGCACGGCGTGCCGCGCGACAGGCTGATGCGCGATGTCCGCGCCTACCGGCTTGCCCGCGTGCGCGAGCAACTGCAGCGGCACAAGGTGCCGGCCATCCTGCTGTACGACCCGGTCAACATCCGCTACGCGACCGACACCTCGAACATGCAGGTCTGGGCCGGCCGCAATCCGGCGCGGTACGTGATGGTGTTCGCGGACGGCCGCATCGTCGCCTGGGAGTTTCACAGCAGCGAGCATGTGTGGGACGGCCTCGACCTGAACCTCGAGTTGCGCGGCGCGAAGAGCTGGACGTTCTTCAACGCGGGGCACGAGGCGGAGCGCCGGGCGGCCGAGTGGGGCGCCGAGGTGCTCGACGTGTTCCGGCGGCATGCCCCCGACGATCGCGTGCTCGCCGTGGATCGGCTCGATCCGTTCGGCACCGCCTGCCTGGAGCGGCACGGGCTCGCGCTGCTCGACGGCCAGGCGCTGATGGAAACGGCGCGGCTGATCAAGTCGCCGGGCGAGCTGCAACTGATGGGCGAATCCATCCGCACCGCCGAGATCGGCATCGACCGCATGCTCGAGGCGCTGCGGCCCGGCGTGACCGAGAACGAAATCTGGGCGCACCTGCATTTCGAGAACATTCGCCACGGCGGCGAGTGGATCGAAACCCGGCTGCTCGCCTCGGGCGAACGCACCAATCCGTGGATGCACGAATGTTCGTCGAGAGTGCTGAACGAAGGCGACCTGCTCGCGTTCGATACGGACATGGTCGGGCCGAACGGCTATTGCTCCGATATCTCGCGCACCTGGCGCGTCGGCGATTCGCGTCCGTCCGACGCGCAGCGCAAGCTCTACGCGCTCGCCTATGCGCAAGTCCATCGCAACATGGAGATCCTGCGCCCCGGCATGACGTTCCGCGAGTTCTCCGAGAAGGCCTGGGACATCCCGGATCAGTACGTGAAGAATCGGTATTGCTGTCTCGCGCACGGCATCGGCATGGTCGACGAGTATCCGTCGATCGCGCACCGCGTGGATTGGGACGCCGCCGGTTATGACGGACGGTTCGAGGCCGGCATGACGGTGTGCGTCGAAAGCTACATCGGCGCGGACGGCGGCGCCGAGGGCGTCAAGCTCGAACAGCAGGTCGTGCTGACCGAAACCGGCTGCGTGCCGTTGACGAACTGCAGCTTCGAAACCGATTGGCTCTGAACCGCATCGGGTGCGCGACGGCATCCTGACGGCTGCCGCTCGCGCACCAGCGGGTTCTTGCCGCTGAACGTCCTCTCGCCCGCCGGCGCTCGCCGGCCGGGCGCATTTCCCCATTTCTCCATCCATCCGGCACACCGCCGACGCGGCGTGCCGGGCCTTGCCGCGCCTGCCTTTCGGACGCGCGCGGCCCGAGCGGACGCGCCGCGTCGGACTGATGGTTTTCCCCAAGTCGGCAATATGAATTATTGACTTCTACAATTTGTATACTGAAGATGGCCTCGAATCGGAAGGCGTCGTGAGCGAGTGGCGTTGACCGGGCCGGCTCGGCATCGAGACGAATTCGCTCAGGAATCCAAATGAATCCCCGGCGGCATGGCGCGAGGGCGCCACCGCCGCCGGGGAACCGTTGCAGGACATCGTGCAATGCGCCCGCGCACGGCGGGCCGCTAACCCAGGCGAGAAAAATCATGGCAGAACTGTTGTCCCGTCAGGCGTATCAGGACATCGCGCAATCGCTTCGGCTTCCTGCGCATTCGATCGTCGACGGCAAGCCGTACGCGGCGCTGTCGGGCGCGACGTTCGACACCCGCAATCCGGCCAACGGCGAGCGTCTCGCCGCGCTGCCGGCCTGCCAGGCGGAAGACGTCGATGCGGCCGTCGCCAGCGCGCGTGCCGCATGGCATGCCGGCGTGTGGTCGAAGTTGCATCCGGCCGAGCGCAAGGGCGCGCTGCTGCGCCTGGCCGCGCTGATCGAAGCGAATGCCCGCGAGCTGGCCGTCATGGAAAGCCTCGACAGCGGCAAGACGATCCTCGATTGCGAAACGGTGGACGTGCCCGAAACCGTCAACACGCTGCGCTGGCACGCCGAGCTGATCGACAAGATCTACGACCAGGTGTCGCCGGCCTCCGCCGATCACCTCGCATTGATCGTGCGCGAGCCGGTGGGCGTGGTGGGGCTCGTGCTGCCGTGGAATTTCCCGCTGCTGATGCTCGCGTGGAAGATCGGCCCGGCGCTGGCATCCGGCTGCGCGATCGTCGTGAAGCCGGCCGAGGAAACCTCGCTGACGGCCGTGCGCGTCGCGGAACTCGCGCTGGAAGCGGGCATTCCGGCCGGCATCTTCAACGTGGTGACCGGCACCGGCCCGGCTGTCGGCGAACCGCTGGGCCGTCATCCCGACGTGGACGTCGTGTCGTTCACCGGCTCGACGGAAACCGGCCGCCGCTTCCTCAAGTACGCCTCGGAAAGCAACCTGAAGGAAGTCGTGCTCGAAATGGGCGGCAAGAACCCGAGCATCGTCATGGACGACGCGGAGCACCTCGACGCGGTGGCCGCCCACGTGGTGAACGGCGCGTTCTGGAACATGGGCGAGAACTGCTCGGCGATTTCCCGGCTGATCGTGCACGAGGCCATCAAGCCGGCGCTGCTGGACCGCATCGTCGAACTGGCGAAGGGTTGGCATGTCGGCGATCCGCTCGATCCGTCGAACCGCATCGGCCCGCTCGTGTCGGGCGATCACTTCGACAAGGTCAGCGCGTATCTGTCGGCCGGGGCGAAGCTGGTGTTCGGCGGCAAGGCGATCGACGGCCGCTATGTCGAACCGACCATCGTCGAAGTCGCGAACAACCAGGACCGCCTCGCTCGCGAGGAGATCTTCGGGCCGGTGCTCGCCGTGATCACCGTGTCGAGCCTGCGCGAGGCGATCACGGTGGCGAACGACACCGAATACGGCCTGGCCGCATCGATCTTCACGGCGAACGGCGTGCGGGCGTTGCGTGCCGCGCGCGAGCTGCGCGCGGGCACCGTCACGGTGAATGCGTTCGGCGAAGGCGACATCACGACGCCGTTCGGCGGCTACAAGCAATCCGGGTTCGGCGGCCGGGACAACTCGATTCACGCCCACGACCAATACACCCAGCTGAAAACCATCTGGCTGAATCTGACCGACAACAATCAAGAGGACTGAACCATGAGCGCATTCGCATTTTCCGGGCTGAATCTCGCGATCAGCACGCCGTTCGATGCACAGGGCCGCATCGATTTCGACCGCTTCGAAACGCTCGTGGAGCGCTATCTCGCGACCGGCGTGGACGGCTTCGTGCTGAGCTCGGGTACGGGCATGCACGTGTACCTGTCGCAGGCGGAGTCGGCCGAGCTGGTGACGCGCGGCGCGCGCATCATCAAGGGCCGCGCGAAGATCATCGTGCAGGCCTCGGCGCTGCTCGTCGACGACGTCGTGTCGCGTGCGCGTCACGCGGCGGAAGCCGGCGCCGACGGCATCATGGTGCTGCCGCCGTTCTTCGAAGGCCCGACCGATGACGAGGGCATTGTCAACTTCTACGCCTCGGTGGCCGAGGCCGGCCTGCCGATCATCGGCTACAACGTGCCGCAGGCCGTCGGCGTCGAGATCACGCCCGACCTGCTGCGCCGCCTCTGCGACATCGAGCAGTTCGTCGCCGTCAAGGACAGCAGCGGCGACCTGGCCCGTCAGGCCAGCCTCGCGCGCACCGGCCTCGCGGTGATGAACGGCGCCGATCCGCTGGTGCCGTATGCGCTGTTCGCGGGCGCGAGCGGCTTGATCTGGGGCGGTGCGAACTTCGCGCCGAAGACGTGCGTGGCGCTGGTCGCCGCGGCCAAGCAGCAGAAGTGGGACACGGTCCGCGAAATCTGGCGCGCGCTGGCGCCGGCGATGTCGCTGATCTGGGAAGGCGATTACGTGCAGTCCGTCTATGCCGCGGCCGAACTGACCGGCTACGGCGCGGGTGCGCCGCGCCGCCCGCTCGCTCGGCTCGCGCCGCACAAGCTCGACGCGCTGCGCGCCGCGCTGGGCGACCTGGTCGCGCTCGAGTCCAACGCCGCGTAACCGACAGGGATCAACAGCATGTACGTTGCACGCAAGTTTCCCGAGTACACGCAGGCGTCGGCATGGGTTGCGATGCTGCCCGGCCGCAAGCCGAACGCGCCGCTCGATCGCGATGTCGTCGCCGACGTCGTGGTGATCGGCGCCGGCTTCGCGGGGCTGTCGGCGGCGCGCACGCTGCTCGCCCACGATCCGGCGTTGCAGGTGGTGGTGCTGGAAGCGTCGGAAGTGGGGCTCGGGCCCACCGGGCGCAATTCCGGCTTCGTCATCGATCTGCCGCACGAGGTGTCGTCCGACGATTACGCGGGCGGCGACGCAAGCGGCACGCTGCGCCAGATCGCGTTGAACCGCACGGCGATCGCGCTGGTGCGCGCCGTGGCCGAGGAAAACGGCTGCGGCCGCGACGTGTTCGATCCGTGCGGCAAATACAACGTCGCGATGAGCGAGCAGGGCGATGGGCACATCGTGTCGTATGCGAAGCAGCTCGATGCGCTCGGCGAGCCTTATCGGCTCCTGAATGATAAGGAAACCGAAAGATTGACGGGAACCCGCGCATTCACCTCGTCGATCTTCATGCCCGGCACCGCGATCATTCAGCCGGTGGCGTATATCCGCACGCTGGCGGCCTCGTTGCAGCGCGCCGCGCGCCTCTACGAGAACACGCCGGCGGTGTCGCTCGCGAAGCGGGGCGGCGCCTGGCAAGTCAGGACGCCGAAGGGCAGCGTGTCGGCCGCCAAGGTGATCCTGGCCGCCAACGGCCACGCGCAGAGCTTCGGCCTGTTCAAGGGCGAACTGATGCACGTGTACACCTACGCGTCGATGACCGAGGCGTTCGATCCGGCGCGCCTGGGCGGCGAGCGCAGCTGGGCGGCGACGCCCGCGTTCCCGATGGGCACGACGGTGCGCCGCGTGGCCGGCGAGCGGGGCGACCGCGTGCTGATCCGCTCGCGCTATACGTACAACCCGCGGCTGAAGATCGGCGAGGGCGACGTCGCCCGGGCCGGGCGCAAGCACGACGTGAAATTCGCCGACCGCTTCCCGATGTTGAAGGATCTGCGCATGGAATATCGCTGGGGCGGCGGCATGGCGCTGACCTGGAACGGCGTGCCGGCGTTCGGCGAAATCGACAGCGGGTTGTTCTCGGCCTGCGCCTGCAACGGCGTGGGCGCAACCAAGGCGACGGCATCGGGCATCGCGGCGGCCGACGTCGCGCTCGGCATCGACACCGAGCTGGTGTCGATCTTCCGCCGTTTCGCCGAGCCGAAGCCGTTGCCGCCGCAACCGTTCCTGACGATCGGGGCCAAGGCCAACCTCGCCTACAAGGAGTGGCGTGCCGGCAAGGAGTAGTCGTGCAAGGCGGCGCCGCGTCGGCGCCCGTTGAGAACCAATTGCGCAGTCCGCATGGCGCGGGCGATTCCACTCTATCGGAATCGGGCGCGGGAGCAGAAAAATGGATTGGATCAATCGATTTCCCCACATGAACGACGATGCGCTGCTGGTTCTGAAGCGCACGATCGACGAAGGATTCCGCGCATTCACGCGGGCCTACGGCGATTCGATCGACAACGCGATCGAGCCGGTGCAGCGCTGCCTGATGATGTGCGAGCGCTTCATGACGCATACCCCCTGGCCGATCATCCTCGTCGTCATCCTGGCGGTGGCGTGGGGCGCGAGCCGCAGCCTCAAGGTGGTTGCGTCGTGTCTCGCGGTGCTGTTGCTGATCGGCTATCTCGACATGTGGGAGGACACGATGCGCACCGTGTCGATGATCTTCGTGTCGACGGTGCTGTCGATCGTGATCGGCATGCCGATCGGCATCGTGATGGCGCATTCGAACTGGGTGCGCAGGACGGTGAATCCGGTGCTCGACGTGATGCAGACCATGCCGAGCTTCGTCTATCTGATTCCGGTCGTGATGCTGCTCGGCATCGGCCGCGTGCCGGGCCTGATCGCGGTGGTGATCTATGCGATTCCGCCGATGATCCGCCTGACCGATCACGGCATCCGGCTCGTCGATCGCGACGTGCTGGAAGCATCCGACGCGTTCGGCTCGTCGCCGTGGCAGCGGCTCGTGAAGGTGCAGATTCCGCTCGCGCTGCCCACCATCATGGCCGGCGTGAACCAGACCATCATGATGGCACTGGCGATGGTGGTGATCGCCTCGATGATCGGCGTGCAGGGGCTGGGGCAGCCGGTGCTGAAGGCGATCGCGAACCAGTACTTCACGCTCGGCATTTTCAACGGTTTCGCGATCGTCGGGATCGCGATCATCTTCGATCGAGTCAGCCAGGCCTATGGCAAGCGGCTCCAGAAGCATCAGGAGGTGGTTCATGGCTGATCCGCAAGCAGGCGGCATCGAGATCCGCAATCTGTACAAGATTTTCGGCGCGTTCGATCGTTCGCATCTCGACGCCGTGCAGAACGGCCTGACCAAGGCGGAGCTGTTGCAGCGTCACGGCCTCGTGCTCGGCCTTCGCGACATCAACCTGACGATGCCGGCCGGCTCGATCCAGGTGATCATGGGCTTGTCCGGCTCCGGCAAATCCACGCTGATCCGCCACATCAACCGGCTGATCGATCCGTCGGCCGGCCAGGTGCTGGTGGAAGGCGTCGACGTCATGAAGATGAAGGCCGTGGCGCTGCGCGAGTTCCGGCGTCTGAAAACGGCGATGGTGTTTCAGAAGTTCGCGCTGCTGCCGCACCGCAACGTGCTCGACAACGTGCTGTACGGGCTCGAGATTCAGCGCGTCGATCGCCGCCGATGCGTCGAGGTGGCGATGCGCTGGATCGAGCGCGTGGGCCTGAAGGGCTTCGAATCGCGCTATCCGAACCAGTTGTCGGGCGGCATGCAGCAGCGCGTCGGGCTGGCGCGCGCGCTGTCCAACGATGCGCCGGTGCTGCTGATGGACGAGGCCTATTCGGCGCTCGACCCGCTGATCCGCATGGACATGCAAACCGTGCTGCTCGATCTGCAGAAGGAAATCCGCAAGACGATCGTGTTCATCACGCACGATCTCGACGAGGCGCTGCGGCTCGGCGACCAGATCGCGATCCTGCGCGACGGCAACATCATCCAGCAGGGCACGCGGCAGGACATCGTGCTGCGCCCGGCCGACGAATACGTGGCCAACTTCGTCAAGCAGGTGAATCGCGGCCGCGTGATCGAAGTCGATGCCGTGATGGAGCCGTGGCGCGGCGGCGCCGCGAACGGCGCCGCGACGATCCCCGCCGGCACGACGGTGGAGGACGCGATTCGCGTGGCGTCGCGCGATCCGCATGGCGAGCTGACCGTGCTCGGTTCGGGCGACCGGCCGGTGGGCGTGGTCAGCCTGCACCGGCTCGCGGGCGCGCTGGCTGCGCCCTGAGTGCCGGCCTCGCGGCGTTCGAGCCTGTTGAAACAAGGAGAGTTCATGGCTTCAAAGTTTTCCGCACGTGCGTTACCGATCGAGACGACATCCCCGCGATCGATGTCCGAGAAGCAGAGGAAGTTCATCGCCCGGCTCACCTGCCTGATTGCCGGCGGCATGTTCATCGACGGCTTCATCCTGGGTGGCATGGGGATCGTGATGCCGGCGATCACGCGCAGCCTGGATCTGTCGCTGACGTGGCAGGGGCTGATCGGCGCGTCGACGCTGATCGGCATCTTCATCGGCTCGCCGATCGGCGGCTATCTGGCCGACAAGCTGGGCCGCAAGCCGATGTTCATCGTCACGCTCGGCATCTTCCTGCTCGGCTCGTTCCTGCAGTTCTTCCTTCGGGATGCCTGGCACGTGTTCGCGGTGCGGCTGTTCATGGGCCTTGCGATCGGCGCGGATTACTCGATCGGCTGGCCGCTGCTGGCGGAGTTCTCGCCGGCGCGGCTGCGCGGCAAGCTGCTCGCGTTCCAGGAGGTGGCGTGGTACGTCGGCTACCTCGTGTCGTTTTCGCTCGGCTACGTGCTGGTGGCGTCCTTCGATACCGACTGGCGCGTGATTCTCGGGCTCAGCACGATTCCCTCGCTCGCGGTGTTCGTCCTGCGTCTGGGTTCGCCCGAATCGCCGCGCTGGCTGATCAGCAAGGGGCGCACGGACGAAGCGATGAGGATCGCGAACGATCACATGCACGATCACGACGTGCGCGAACTGCACCGCGAGATCGGCATGAAGGCCCATGCGCCGGCCAACGGTTTCTCGGCGCTGTTTTCGCCGAAGTATCTGAAGACGACGATTTTCATCTGCGTGTTCTGGATCACCAACGTCACGCCGTATTTCGCGATCGGCACGTTCGCGCCGTCGGTGTTGCAGGGGCTTGGCGTGAAGAACGGCCTGGCCGGCGCGTTGCTGATCAATGGCGTGGTGGTGGCCGGCTCGCTGGCCGCGATGCTGCTGATCGAGCGGGCGGGGCGCCGCATGCTGTCGGCGCCGCCGATGTGGATCTGCACGCTGGCGCTGGTCGTCATCGGGCTGTGGTCGCACGCGTCGCCGGCCGTGGTGATCCTCTGCTTCGTGGTGTTCTCGTTCTTCAACGCGATTCCGACCGCGCTGACGGGCGTGTATCCGGGCGAGGTCTATCCGACCGAGGTGCGCGGGGCCGGCGTCGGGTTCGGCATGGCGACGTCGCGGATCGGCGCGGCGGCCGGCACGTTCGTGTTGCCGGTGGTGGTGGGCAGCGCGGGCGTGGGCGTCACGATGCTGATCGCGGCCGCGATCTGCGGTATCGGCGCGGCCGTGGCGCAGGCGCTGGCGCCGGAGACGCGCGGCATGAGCTTGAGCGATGCGTCGAATCCGGGCGGTGCGCCGCGCCCGTAAGGCGCGTGCACGAGCGCGATAGCGAACCGCCGGCAGTCGTTCGATTGCCGGCGGTTTTCATTTGGCGGTGCCGCAACGCGCGGGGGCGTTCCGCCGACCCGCGGCTCAACCCGCGGCAGCCGATTCCGCCTGCTGCGCGGCCCGCTCGCGCAGAATCCGCAACGCCACTTCGGCGGCCGCCTCGATATGCGCGCGGCACGCGGCGGCCGCGGCCGGGCCGTCGCGGCGGTCGATGGCCGCCATCACCCGGCCGATTTCCTCCACCGTCTGCGCGAGCCGCCCGCTGCTCGACAGCGACAGCGCGCGCAACTGCGAGTTGCGCGTCAGCAAGCGGTCGAGCATGCCCTTGATGAGCTGGTTGCCGCTGCCGCGCGTCAGCACGTCGTAGAACCGCCGCTTGATTTCGAGCAGCGCGTCGCGATCGGCGTCGGCGGCGCGCAGCGCCTCGAAGATCGCCTGCAATTCCGCGCGATCCTCGCTGCCGGCCCGCGTCGCGAACCCTTCCCCGGCCACCGCTTCCAGCGCGGCCCGGATCTCGTAGATATCCGCCGCTTCCTCCACCGACAGGCTGGCCACGAACGGCCCGCGATTCGGATGGACCAGCACCAGCCCCTCCGCCTCCAGCAATCGGATCGCCTCGCGCACGACGCTGCGGCTCGTTCCGAAGGTTTCGCACAGCAGCCGGTCCGGCAGATGGTCGCCGGGCATGAACTTGCCGGCCGCAATCGCGGCCCGCAGGCCGTCCTCGACCTGCTTGCGCACCGAAACCGGGGTGATTTTCAAAGACGTCGTCATCGCTTCCTCGTGGGGGACAGCGCGAATTTACCACACGGCCTGCATTTGACAGATTGACGGACAATCTTCCGTGTGCCATTCTGCGCGAACTGACAGATTGACGGATTGTCAGACAATCAAGAAATCGGAGGAGACACCATGAGTACACTCAGTTCGCGGCTCGACGCCTTGCCGCTGACCAGGTTTCACAAGATGGCGATGGGCGTGCTGGCGTTCGCGTTTTTCTTCGAGCTGGCCGACCTGAACACGTTCGGTTATGCCGCGCCGGCCATCGTCGCGCAATGGCACATTCCGCTGCATGCCGTCGCGCTGATCACGTCGGTCAGTTTCGGCGGCATGTTCATCGGCGGCGCGAGCGGGGCGATGCTGGCCGACCGGCTCGGGCGCAAGCGCGCGTTCGTCGTGAGCATCCTGGTGTACACGGTGTTCTCGCTGCTGAACGCCGCGTCGTGGGACATCTATTCGCTCGCCACCTTCCGGTTCCTGACCGGCATCGGCCTGTCGGCCATGACGGTGATCGCGAACGTCTATATCAGCGAGTTCTTTCCGGCGCGCGTGCGCGGCAAGGTGATGAGCACGATCTTCATGCTCGGGCTGATGGGCATTCCGGCGACGGCCTGGGTGGCGCGGCTGGTGGTGCCGATGGCGCCGTGGGCGTGGCGGCTGGTGTTCGTGTGGGGCAGCCTCGGCTTGCTGGTGCTGCCGTTCGCGTTCCGGCTGCTCGAATCGCCGCGCTGGCTGATGCTGAAAGGCCGCGGGCAGGAAGCGCGGATCGCCGTGGATCGGCTGGAACGCGCGGCCGGCCAGGTGGTGAGGGATCCGAACCCGGCGCTCGCCGCGATGCCGCTGGAAACCGGCACGGCCCGCGCGGAGCCGGTGGCCGTGCGCGATCTGTTCGCGCCGGGCTATCGGGCGCAGACGATCGGGCTGACGCTGATCTGGGTGTTCCAGACGCTCGGCTTCTACGGGTTCGTGGCGTGGGTGCCCACGCTGCTGGTGGCGCGCGGCTTCAGCGTGGCGCACTCGCTGGAGTACGCGAGCCTGATCGCGATCTGCAACCCGATCGGCGCCTGGATCGGCACGGCGGTGGTCGAGCGCTTCGAGCGCAAATGGGTGGTGGCCGTGGACGCCGTGGTGATCGCCGCGAGCGGGGTGGCGTACGGGCTCGCGCCGTCGCCGCTGTTCATCGTGATCTTCGGCGCGATCGTCACGCTCTCGATCCAGTTGATGAACGCCACGCTCTATATCTACACGCCCGAATCGTATCCCACGCGCCTGCGTTCGCTCGGCACCGGCTTTTGCTACGGCATCGGCCGCCTGACCAACGTGATCGGCCCGTTCATCGTCAGCGCGCTCTATGTGGGCGCGGGCTATCTGAGCGTGTTTTCGTATATCTCGGCGTGCTGGCTCATGGTGGCGATCGTCGTCGCCCTGGTCGGCCCGCGAACGACCGGCCGGTCTCTCGAATCGGTCACCCCCTCTGAATCAATAGTTCTCAACAAAGGAGTTGAATCATGAAAGAAGACGACGCGCTGTTCCAGAAAGGCATGCCGATCCGCCGCGAAGTGCTCGGCGCGGCCTATGTCGACGCCTCGATGGAGAAGGCAGACGACTTCATGATGGCGTTCCAGCGCGCCACCACGACCTGGGCGTGGGGCTGGGCCTGGGGCGACGAGACGCTCGACCGCAAGACGCGCAGCCTGATGCAGATGGGCATCCTGACCGTCGCCGGCCATACCGACGAGCTGAAGCTGCATGTGAAGGGCGCGCTGAACAACGGCGTGAGCGTCGAGGAGATCAAGGCGGCGCTGCTGCACGCGACCGCGTATTCGGGCATTCCGTACGGCCTGAAGGCGTTCAAGGCGGCGCACGAAGTGCTGGTGGCCGAAGGGGCGCTGAAGTGAGCGCCGCCGGCTCCGGCGGCTTCCGGAAAGTCGCGTTCGTCGGCATCGGCAACATGGGCTGGCCGATGGCGGCGCGCCTCGTCGAAGGCGGGTTCGAGGTGGCGGTGTTCGACGTGGCGCCGGCGCGCGGCGAGCGGTTCGCCGCCGAGGTGGGCGGCGCCGCGCCCGCCACGCTGGCCGATACGGTGAGCGGGGCGGACGCCGTCATCACGATCCTGCCGACCAGCCGCCACGTCGAGGGCGCGCTGCTGCCGCTGTGCGCCACGTTCGCGCCGGGCGCGCTCGTGATCGACATGACGTCCGGCGTGCCGGCCGTCACCCAGGCGCTCGCCGCGAAGCTGGCCGAGGCGGGCCACGCGATGATCGATGCGCCGGTGTCGGGCGGCGTGCCGCGCGCCGTCACCGGCGAGCTGGCGATCATGACGGGCGGCGCGAAGCAGGACGTCGAGCGCGCGATGCCGTTGCTGCGCCGGATGGGCACGACCGTGACCGAGGTGGGCGGGATCGGCGCGGGGCAGGCCATGAAGGCGCTGAACAACCTGGTGTCGGCCGGCGGCTTCCTGATCGGCGTCGAGGCGCTGCTGATCGGCCAGCAGTTCGGGCTCGATACTGAGACCATGGTCGACGTGCTCAATGCATCGACCGGCATGAACAACAGCACGCAGAAGAAGTTCAAGCAGTTCGTGCTGTCGCGCGCGTTCAACAGCAACTTCGGCCTGGATCTGCTGGCCAAGGATGTCGGCATCGCGCTGACGGTGGCGAACGAGGGCGGGGTGGCCGCGCCGTTTTCGTCGCTGTGCCGCGATTTGTGGAGCGCGGCCGTCAACACGCTCGGGCACGGCAAGGATCACACCGAAATGGCGCGATTCAGCGAATTGCTGGCGGGCGTGGCCTTGGGCGGCGGGCAGGGCGAATAAACCGCGCCGGTTATCTGGCGTCGCAAATGGCCGGCGGCGATCGCGGCCGGCCATTTTCGCTATAACCGAATCAGCTTTTCCGATAACGCTCGATAAAGCGTTGCGCCACGGCGGGCGGATTCAGCATTGTCGCGGATTCGCTTTCCAATGCATCGGCGCCGTCGTCGTCGCTGATCGAAATGAACAGCGTGAATTTTTCGCGCGCGGCGCCGGTGCCGAACAGGCCTTCCTGATCGAGCAGGCGCAGCGCCTCGATCATGTCGAGTTGAAGCGCCCGGAAAAACGCGCCGAATTCGGCTTCGGGCACGGCAGGGCCGATGACGGTATCGGCCAGCCGCTTGCTCAGCGCATTGAACGCGCTCGCTTCGGCCGCTTCATAGGCCCACTCGGCCGTGCTCCAGATCAGCCAGGCGGGCGCGGGCGCATGCGGATCCCGGCCGCGATTGAACTGCTGGCGGGCGCGCTCCAGGCCCTCTTCGGAATTGGCGGACGACACGACCGTCATGGCGCCGCTGTCGGTATAGAGCGCGAAGGTATAAAACGTTTCGTCGGGATGCGCCGCCAGCAGCGCGCGATAGGTGGTGCGCGCCGCATCGGCGATATCGTGTGCGAAGCCGGGAAATACGCTCATGGTTTCATACCGGTTCGAAAATGAAGTGAGCGGATTCTAGCATTGGATATTCATGGGAATAACCGCGCGAAGCGTGTTGTCGACCGGTCTTGAAATCGTGCTATATGTTCGTCTTCGCTCAACCTGAGAGATTAAAAACGATATGAAAACCGTTTCATTGCTTGTGCTCGCCTTGGCTGTCGCCGCCGCGCCGGCCGCGGTCTATGCCAAAACCGGACGCTGCCTGCTGCAGGTGAACCAGAAGACGTATCTCGACGGCCCGTGCGAGGTCAAGCTCGAGGAGCACGGCACGTTTTCGATTGGCGCGGGCGGCAAGCATCCGGCCAAGTATTTCGCCTATGTGCTGATGGACGACGACGGCGCGCACGGCTATTGGAACGAGGAACCGGGCGCGACCCATGCGCATTCGGATCTCGGCATCCTGAAGCGCGACGGCGCGTGCTGGGTGAACGACACGGCCAAGGTGTGCGCGTATCAGTAAGCGCGGGGCGGCGGGTCTGACGCCGTGCCATCTTCCACGGCCCGAACCGATGCTTCGGTTCGGGCCGTCGGTCAAATCGGGCGAATACGGCCCGTCGGCAGCACGTTCCACGTCACATCGACATCGATATCGGCTCCGGCGATGAACCGGCGGCCGATCGCGCGATAGCCAGGCAATCCGACCAGGCGCGCGAGCGCGGTCAGCGCGTTTTCGCCGCCCGGCCGGGCGCCGCGGGCCGCAGTGCGGCGAGCGCCTCGGCGGCCACCGCCGCC
>NZ_JAAGPF010000695.1 GCF_017104645.1 Burkholderia sp. Ac-20379 | reverse complement strand
GCGCGGCCGGCGACGATCGCGAGGCCCGGCGCGCCGAGCCGTTCGGCATTGCGCGCGATGCTCGCGCGGCGCGCGTCGTCGGCCTCGATCGCGATGGCCGTGCACGATGGATGCGCGCGCATCCATTCGATGCCGATCGAGCCGGAGCCCGCGCCCACATCCCACAGCCGCTCGCCGGGCGCCGGTGCGAGCCGCGCCAGCGTGATCGCGCGCATGTCGCGTTTGGTCAGTTGTCCGTCGTGTTCGTAGGCGTCGTCGGGCAGGCCCGGCACGAGGCCGAGCGCGGGGGCGTCGGCGTCGCGCACGCAGTCGAGCGCAACCAGATTCAGCGCGGCGACCTGCAGCGCGGGCCAGCTTTGCGCGAGGCCGTCGATGCGCCGCTCCTCGGGGCCGCCCAGATGTTCGAACACGCTCAGGCGCGTGGCGCCGAAACCGGCTTCGGCGACGAGCCGCGCGAGCGCGGCCGGCGTCGCGCCGTCGGCGCTCAGCACGAGCAGGCGGCGGCCGTGATGCAGATGACGCGCGAGCGTGGCGAGCGGCCGACCGACGCACGAGATCACGTCGAGATCCTGCAACGCCCAGCCAAGCCGCGCGGCCGCGAACGACACCGACGACGGCCCCGGCAGCACGCGCCATTCCTCGGGCGGCAGGCGCCGCGCGAGCGTCGCGCCGACCCCGTGGAACATCGGATCGCCGCTGGCCAGCACGCACACGGGCACGCCGCGATGCGCGAGCAGCGCGGCCACGTCGAACGGCTTCGGCCACGGTTCGCGGCGCGCGCGCAGGCAGCCCGGCAGCATCGCCAGATGACGCTCGCCGCCCACTATCACGGCCGCGTCGATCAACGCGCGCCGGGCGTGCTTGCCCAGGCCCGCGAAGCCGTCGTCGCCGATGCCGATTACCGTCAGCCACGCCGTCATGCCCCGTTCCCCATCCGTGTTCCGCCCTCGTCCCGTACGCGCCCGGCCCGCTGCGCGCCGGGGCGCGCGGCGTATCTCGGCCAGGCGAAAGCAGGCATAATACAGCCTCGTTTGCCGGCGCCCAATGGTGCCCGAAGGCGTGCCTTCGGGGGCCGATGTGGGGCCGATGCAGCGCTGCCGCAGCCGCCTGCGCCACAGTGCGGCGTCCGTCGCGTCGAACGCCGCGCGCCGAACGCGCGCCGCATGGCCGGAAAACCTGCCGGCCGAATGAACGTCCCGGCCGCATCGGGCGGGGTGATCCGATGCCGCGGCGCAGCCTGCGCAAGCCGCGCAGGCCCGTACCGAACCGGCCCGCACCCCGGCGCCCGCTTTCCCGTTCCGTTGTCGATTCGCTCCTTGCCGCTCCCACGCTCGACCCGCGATGTGCCCCCGAATCCTGCCGCCCGGCCGGACGACGGCGTGCGCGCGGCTCGCGGTGCGGGCAGGCATGCCGATCCCGCCCCGGCGATCCGGCCCAGCGCCTGCCCAGGGCTGGTGCGCGTGGTGGCCACGCAC
>NZ_JAAGPF010000694.1 GCF_017104645.1 Burkholderia sp. Ac-20379 | reverse complement strand
TCCCAGCCCTACCCAGCCCCCTCCACTCTTGCCCTGCACGACGCACTTCCAATCTCCTCCACCCACGCGCACCAGCCGGCGGCCTTCGGCACCGCCTCGGCCAGCGCGAACGGCCGGATCGCGAGCCGCTCGTGACCGCGCTTCATGCGCACCGGCGGACAGATCCGCCACGCGCGCACCAGCTCCATGCCGAAGTCGCGCACGGCCCGCGCAGTGCCGCGCCTTCGCGGGGCCGTCGCGCCGCCCGAAGGCAGCGGCAGGGCAAGCACGATTTCGAGGACACGCGTCATGACACCTCCGCTCGCCAGCCAGTCCGCCGCGCGGCTGCGGCCGTCGACGGCTGTCGATGCCGCTCATGGTACATGGCGCGCCGCCCGGCGAGCAGGGGTGTCAGACAGGGCAGCAGGCGGCCGCTGCGGCCGCGCGGGGTTCACTTCGCGTATTGCGCAACGCCCATGCCGAACGACCAGTTGTCGACCGATACCTCGACCAGATTGACGAGCACGTCCTCGGGCCGTACGCCCGGCGACGCGCCCAGTTCCTCGACGATCAGCCGGTACAGCTCGCGCTTCTGCTCGAGCGTGCGCGTGTTGTTCGCGGCGATCTGGATCATCACCAGATCGTCGCTGCGCTCGATGCCGAGGTAGTGGCGGCCGTAGACGAAATCGTCGGCGCCGTGCTGGGTGAGGGTCATGAAGATGTCGTCCTCGGGCACGTTGAACGCGCGCTGCAACGCGCGGTGAATGCCGGTGAACAATGCGCGGCGATCTTCGGCGGAACGACCTTCGCGGATGGCGATACGGGTCATGGGCATGGCGGGCTCCTGGGTGAGCGATACACGGTTGAGAAAGGACACACCCGCAGGTTAGGCCCGCTCATTTATAATGAACAGACATCCATACATATATCATCCATTTCCACTTGAAATGAAACCGCTCGATCTCGACGCCGTTCGCGCCTTCGTGCTGGTGGCCGATCTGGCCAGCTTCACGCGCGCCGCCGACGCGCTCGGCACCACCCAATCGGCCGTCAGCCTGAAGATCAAGCGGCTGGAGGCGCACCTGGGCCGCGCGCTGCTGGAGCGCACGCCGCGCGTGGTGCGGCTCGCGGCCGACGGCGACGCGTTCCTGCCGGCCGCGCGCGAGCTGCTCGACGCCCATGCGCGCGCGCTGGGCGCGGTGGCGGCCGAGTCACGCCGGCTCGTGCTCGGCATCAGCGAGCACGTCGCGGTGCCGGATCTGCCCGCGCTCCTGGCCAGCCTGAACCGGCACGACCCGGCGCTGGCGCTCGACATGCACCTGGGCTCGTCGGGCCCGCTGCTCGCGCAGTACGACGAGCGGCGGCTCGACGCCGTCCTGATCCGTCACGAGCCGGGCGAGGATCCGCCGCGCGAGGGCGGCCAGTTGCTGTTCACCGAGCCGCTGGCCTGGCTGGCCGCGCCCGACTGGGCGCCGCGCGCGGGCGAGCCGTTGCCGCTGGCCA
>NZ_JAAGPF010000693.1 GCF_017104645.1 Burkholderia sp. Ac-20379 | reverse complement strand
TGCAGCGCGTGGCGCGCGACGTGCGCTGAACGCGGCGCGGCCCGGCGGCGGGCCGCACTGCGCGGCGGCCTGCGCAAGCATCATCGTGTTGTCACAGAACGCGTGTTTGATGCCGTCATCCCGTTGTCGCCCTGCGCCCAGCCCCCTCGCCTTCCGTGACCGAGATGAAAGAACGGCCGCTGCTCGAATACGCGCTGCACCCCGTCGAGGACCGCCTGGTTCATGTCGACGCGTTCTGCCGCGACCTGCCGCTGCTGCGCGGGCTGGCGCGCTGCCCGCTGTGCTCGGGCGTGCTGCGCGTGGTGCAGTTGCGCGACCGTTCGCAGGCGCGGCGCTTCGTGCACGCGGCCGGGCCGTTCGCACGCTGCCCGCTGGTGTCCGACGCGGTGCCGAATCCGCTCGCCGTCAACGTCGGCCCGCCGCTGACCGAGCGCGCCAAACAACTGCGCGCGAGCTTCTTCCAGCAATGGCAGCGGCATCTGCACACCATCCGGCAGACGGCCTCGGCGTTCCAGGTCACGCGCTTCACGCACGCGATCGAGCACGCCGACGTGCTGAAGCTATGGGCCTGGCCCACGCTCGCGCCACGCGACATTCCCTATGTGCTGCTGGTGCTGACCGATTTCATGGCCGCGCCGCCCGGCGAGCGCCAGGCCGCGTGGATCCGCTTCTGGTTCGGCGCGCCGGTGCAGCAGGTGGGCGACCTCGGCGGCGCGGGCAAGATCGTGCCGCGCCTGTTCCGGCTGCGCTACAAGCGGCCGCGCATGTCGAAATACCCGAGCGTGCGGCACCTGATCGATTGCCAGGAAGTGCCGATGCCCGCGCACGAAGACGCGGACGCCGCCGCGCTGCTGACGGGCGCCGATGTGTCGGCGTTCGAATCGTTCGCGCAGAAGATGGCGCGCGTGCCGGCCGAACGCGGGCGCGATTGAGCGCGCCGCGCGGCCGAATCGGGCTTCAGGTGTACAGCGACGCTTCCGGCAGCACGCCGGTCAGCGCGAAACGGCCCACGTCGCGCAGCCGGTAGTCGAGCGGATCGTGCAGCGTGTGCGTGCGCGCGTTGCGCCAGAAGCGGTCGAGCGCGAGCGGCGCGGCCGTCGCGCGGGCGCCGCAGGCGTCGAACAGCGCCTCGCCCGCATCGAGCGCGGTGCGCTA